>NZ_CP073755.1:2560000-2880728 GCF_018255795.1 Exiguobacterium sp. PFWT01
AAGCCCCGCCTCTAGTTCTTCACTCAAGGCTTTAGCGTCGACTTGTTGCAATCGTTCTCGAAGCGCAGCCGTACCGACCTCTGATTTTGAAGATCCGATCTCTTTTAAAATGGATAACGCGAGCGGATAGCTTTCCGGGTGAATCTCTGTCTGGTCGAGAACGTCCTTCCCGTTCATGATCCGTAAGAATCCAGCCGCCTGCTCAAACGCCTTCGCTCCAAGACGAGGTACTTTCTTAATTTCCTTTCTCGTTTCAAAGCGTCCATTCTCTTCACGATATGCCACAATATTTTTCGCCGTCGTTTTATTGAGTCCTGAGACGTACGTTAATAAAGACTCGGAAGCACGGTTCACATCAATTCCGACCATGTTGACCACGCTCTCGACGACGAACTCTAAGGAGGCTTTCAGTTTATTCTGGCTGACGTCATGCTGATATTGTCCGACACCGACTGATTGCGGGTCGACTTTGACAAGTTCCGCCATCGCGTCTTGAATTCGACGTGCAATCGAAACGGCTGACCGTTCCTCAACTTTCAAATCCGGGAATTCACTTCGTGCGACTTCCGATGCCGAGTAGACACTTGCCCCCGCTTCGTTCACAATCGCGTAAGCAATATCACGTTCCGCTTTCTTCAACCAGTCGGCGACGAATTGTTCCGTCTCCCGTGAGGCGGTTCCGTTTCCGACGACGATAACCGAGATTGGATATTTCTTCGCGAGTCTCGTAAGTACTTTTTCAGCGCCGGCGATATCATGTTTCGGTGCCGTCGGATAGAAGACACCGACCTCTTCGACTTTTCCGATTTCATTGACGACTGCCCATTTACAACCAGTTCGATAAGCCGGGTCGATCCCTAAGACGACGACCTCGCGAAGGGGCGGCTGCATATAGAGTTGTTTCAAGTTTTTCGAGAAGACATCGATCGCCTGCTCTTCTGCTTTTTCCGTCAACTCCCCACGAATCTCCCGTTCGATAGCCGGGAAGACCGACTTCTTGTACGCCTCCGTCACAGCCGTCTCGACAACCTCACGTTTTTCTTTCGGAAGTCGTTCATATGTACGGAGGGCTTGATCCATGAAACGCGTCTCGTCGAACACTACTTTCACCTGGAGCACGTCCGTACGTTCCCCACGGTTCAAGGCGAGTACACGGTGTGGGACAATGCCAGCAATCTTCTCTTCATATTCATAATACTGCGCAAAAATCTCTTTTTCGTCTTCCGCTTGTTTTTTCTTCTTCGAGCGCAAAAGTCCTTCTTTGCGTACGCGGTCACGAAGCATCTGGCGCAGTTTCGCTTCCTCTCCCCATTCTTCACCGATGATGGCATGGACGAGCGGCAACGCTTCCTCTACCTCGACGTCTTGAGCGAGTTCTTTTACCTTGTCTGAAGAATAGGGTGATTTGTCCCGGAACCAATCCGCAAGCGGCTGCAGTCCTTTCTCGCGTCCCTGTTCTGCTTTCGTACGTCGTTTTGGACGATACGGCAAATAAATGTCTTCTACTTGTTGAAGCGTAGTCGCCGCCTCTAACGCTCTAGATAATTCAGGCGTGGATTTTTCCAACTCTTCTAATTTAGCAATGACATCCGCCTTGCGTTTTTGTAGACTCTCTTCATATTGAAGAGCATCCAAGATTCCTTTGATTTCAACTTCGTCCAAATTTCCCGTCATTTCCTTCCGATACCGGGCCATGAACGGAATCGTCGCCCCTTCAGATGCGAGCTGCTGAACCGTCTCGACTTGGTTCACTTTCAAGTTTAACGCGTTAGCCACTTTCGTAATCACTTGAATCACTTCCTTTTTTGATCTCTTTCAAAGTGTAGCAAACATTCAAACAAAAAAGCGATGACTCGATTAGTCATCGCTTGAGAATACTTCATTGAGTGGAACCTTGATGGCTTCACGCAGCTTTTCGAGTGCTCGCCGTTGCAAACGGGAGACATGCATCTGCGAGATTCCAAGAAGTTCTCCTGTTTCTTTTTGACTCATATTCTTATAGTAAGCGCATTCCAAGATGGCGCGTTCACGCTCGTTTAAGACATTGAACGCTTTCTCTAGAATGAGACGCTGGTCGACTGATTCGTACCCGCGCTCTTGGCTACCGACCAAGTCGAGTAATGTGACCGTACTACCTTCGTTATCCGCTTCGATCGAACTATCGACCGACAAGGCTTGATAACTTTTGCCCATCTCGAGCGTTTCGAGAATTTCTTCATCGGACACGCCAAGGTGGTCGGCAATCTCATCGATTCGTGGCGAACGTTGTAATTCGGTCGTCAACTCTTCGACCGTCTTTTTAATCTTTGGTCCGAGTTCTTTGATTCGACGCGGTACGTGGACACTCCACGTCTTGTCACGAATAAATCGTTTGATTTCCCCGATGATGGTCGGGACAGCAAACGACTCGAAGCTACGACCAAATTCCGGGTCAAATCGACGAAGTGCCGCCAGTAACCCAATCATCCCAACTTGCACAAGATCGTCGTGAATCGCACGGCCACGCGAGAATTTACGCGCGAGTGCTTCAACGAGGTCAGAATAGCGGTTGATGAGGAGCATTTGCACTTCTTCGTTTTGATCGTCTTGTTGATAGCGTTCAATCCACTCTAGTACCTCGTCATCACTGTGATGGCGTTGTTGAGATTTTGCTGGCACTCTGATCCACCTCGTCCCTATTGAGGAGTTTTGTCATCGTCACTTTGACACCGCTGTCTTTATTGATCGAGACATCGTCCATTAATGCTTCGATCAAGAAGAGACCAAGTCCTCCTTCATGGAGCGATTCAATTTCGGTCGTTTCTTCGACCGGAGCGGCTTGACGCTTCACATCATCTGCGAACGTCTTGCCGGAATCCTCAATCGTGATTTCAAGACGATCTGCATAGACGCCGCAAGCGAGTTTGACCTCTCCATCTTGATGATCGTCATAAGCATGTTGGACAGCGTTGCCACATGCTTCCGAGACCGCGATTTTAATATCCTCGATCTCGTCGTACGTATATCCCATACGGTTAGCGATTCCTGAAACGACTAATCGAACCACACCGACATATTCGGGTTTGGCCGGGAACGTCATGACCGTCTGTTCAACATTATTCATTGCGTGCCACCTCTTACGTTCGAATTAATAGAAAGAAGTTTGTGAAGACCCGTCAATTCGAACAGACGATTGACTCGGTCTGTGACTCCGACAAGTGACAACTCTTTTTCGTTACGCGTGGCAATTTTCAATGCCCCGACGAACACGCCAAGACCTGTCGAATCCATATACTCCACTTCGTCTAAATGAACGACCACATCTTGTTCACTGATGGCCGGATGCAATACTTCTTTCAATTTTGGTGCAGTATATGTATCCACTTCTCCGGATACGTAAAGGTGTAATTGTTCTCCAATGACTTGCTCGCGAATCGCTAAATCCATCGTCTATTCCCTCCTAAATGTCCGTACAGAAAAATTGAGTACGATTAACTTAAATTCCCCTCTGACAAAATCTTAAACCACTTTTTTAAAAAAAGTTTAAAAAAAGACCGATACCTATGTACCAGTCTTATCTATGTAAGGCTAGAGAGGGATCAATCCCATACTGATCTCTAGCGCTCTGTCCACTTTATGCATCGTCTCATCATCGAGATGAGTGACTTTATCCGTCAGACGACGCTTATCAATCGTTCGAATCTGTTCAAGCAAAATCACAGAGTCTCGTTCGAGTCCGTGCTTCTCTTGATATACTTCCACATGAGTCGGCAGTTTTGCTTTTTGAATCTGAGCTGTAATCGCAGCGACAATGACGGTCGGGCTAAAGCGATTGCCGATGTCGTTCTGTACGATCAGAACGGGTCGAACGCCACCTTGCTCTGAGCCGACTACGGGCGACAGATTCGCATAAAACACGTCACCACGCTTTACGATCACGCTGCTCACACCCCACTTACTTGACGTAAGAGAGCGTGTTCGGCTTCGGTTTCAATCATTAGCATCTCTTCTGCCATATTCAAGTTAAACGCGGCCATCTCTTGATAGCCTTTCGCCAATTCTTCACGCAGTGTTTGTTGTCGATCAGCAATTTCTTTAGACAAGTATGTCACTACATCGTTCAAGGACAGTGTTTCACGGTCTTTCATCGAAATCGGACCCCCTTGTTGCGAGAACCGATCTGGGACGGACGCTAGCGCACCCGCAGTTCGCTGCTTCAACATCTTACACCTCCAGAATCGTTTCATGGACTGGCGGAAATTCTCCCGCGTTCTTTATCAATATAACACGCGGGAATGGGAAAATATAGAGAAATCGAGAAAGAATTCAGATAATTTCACACGATTTATGATTCACACATAAAGACGTGGCAATCGGCTCGTGAATTGGCAAACGATCTCATAGTTGATCGTCCCAAGATATGAGGCGAGTTCATCAATGGCGACGTTTCCACCGACAAGGGTCACGTCCGTCCCGACCGGAAACTCTTTTGGAAGCCGGATCATGAAACGGTCCATACAGACGCGTCCCACGATCGGACAACGAATCCCATTGACCTCCACTTCAAACCCGCTCGCCTTTCGTAACCACCCGTCCGCATATCCGACTGGAACGGTACCAATCCATTCATCGGCTGACGTTGTATACGTCGCACCGTAACTGATGGTCTGACCTGCCTCTAGCCGCTTCACCTGCATGAGCTGACTTTTTAGCGTGAAGGCCGGGCGCAGGAACGAATAGAACGTCTCCATCTCACGTGACGGATATAACCCATAGAGCGCGATGCCGACACGAACCAGATTATAAGGAACATCTTGTCCGGCCATTCGGATTGCACCGGCCGAGTTCGACGTATGGATATAGCGGAACCGCTCGTGGAGCCCATCCATCAAACGCTCGAACCGCTCTTGCTGTGTATAATACAGATCGCTGTCGAGTTCATCCGCCGTTGCGAAGTGGGTATAGATCCCTTCCACCACAAACGAATCAGTCGCTTCTTCAAGTAAGGCATCTAACTGTTCACGGGTGCGCAACCCGAGACGCCCCATTCCGGTATCGACTTTAATATGAACCGTTAACGGCTTTTCTTCTATATAAGGAGCAGCCTCTTGTAACCATTCAGCAGAAAAAACAGACAACGTGATTTCCTGTGCTGCCGCTACTCCGGCATATTCAGGGAATTGCGCTTCCATGACGAGAATCGGTGCTTTGATTCCCGCATCGCGGAGTTCGAGCGCTTCCTCGAGTAACGCGACCCCGAGCATCGTCGCTCCGTTCTCAAGGGCAATTTTCGCCACTTCGACGGCCCCGTGTCCGTAGGCGTTCGCTTTGACAACTGCCATGAGGTCCTGCGGAATTCGTTTCGTTAATTCTTTTATATTATGGGCGATGGACGCCCGATCAATCTCGATTCGACTAGGACGAAACATGGTGTCCCTCCTCTTCTAAGATGACTTGTGCGATGGCGTATGTTTGACTATGGCTGATGCTGACATGAATCTTCCCCGTAAACGGTGCGGTCATGACAGGTCGACCCGTCTCATCCGGTAAAATTTCAATATGACGCCACGATAACCCGTGTGCGATGCCAGTCCCGATTGCCTTGGCGTAAGCTTCTTTTGCAGCAAAGCGACCCGAGACAAACTCGATTTGACGCGGGAGCGGATACTGTTGAGACAATTCATATTCCGCATCGGTGAGCAGCCGTTTTAAAAAACGTGGTTGTTTCATCGAGCGAGCCATCCGATCAAGCTCGACGATATCGACTCCAATTCCTACAATCACGGGACACTCGCTCCTTTCCTTTTCTCCCCGTTTCCTTATACAATTGAGGAAAGAGGTGATGTTATGTTTAGTCGTACGGAAAATGTTCAAACGTTTGTACGGGCATATCCACTCGTAACGCTGTTCATTGTAATCCAACTCCTTGTGTTTGTCATCGATTCTTTCGCACCTGGTTTACGAATCGTGGCGACGGGAGGGTCGTTCCATTTGGCACTCGCGGACGGACAATGGTACCGCTTGGTCACGGCCAACTTCATTCATTTGAGTCTCGGTCACTTGCTGTTCAACTCGTTCACACTGATCATCTTCGGACCAGCGATGGAACGAATGGTCGGACACGTGAAATTTGCCTTGTTTTATGTATTCGCTGGAGCGCTCGCCAACCTGCTCACGTACTTCACTGTCAGCAACTTGTTTTATCTACAGGCCGGGGCGTCAGGCGCCATCTTGGCCATTCTCGGATTCTACGTATTCATCGGTCGTTTCCGTCGCACGTTGATGTACAGCCAAGATGCCCGCTTGGTCTACATCTTCGTCGCCATCAGTGCCGTTTTCACATTGATTGGTTCGAACGTTTCCCTTTGGGGACATGTGTACGGGTTCTTGGCCGGATTCTTACTTGCCATCCCACTCTCACGTTTCACCGTCCCGTATACGCGCCCGATGCGCTACGGGAAGTATAAGCAACGTTCGTACACGCCCCCTGTCATTCATTCCGGGGATGGAAAGTGGTTTTTCTACATCATTATCGGACTGGCCGTCTTTGGATTATTGGCACAGTTCTTATAAGTAAGGAAACAAAAAACGGCCAAGCGGATTCGCTTGGTCGTTTAATTAGATTTGATTTTTATGACGAGCCTCTTGAAGCGCATCCACTAAGTCTTTCACGTCTTCGACGAGGTTTTGAATCGTATCTTGGTTTTCTTCGTAAAGCGATTTCCATTCCATGACACGGTCTTTCAAGTTGCCTTTTGATGACGCTTGTAGACCGACCGCATGTGCCTCAGTCGACGTGTTCGATGATTTCAACTTCGACTTGATGCCTTTCAGTTGTCTCACTTGTTGATCGCGCGTTTCGCTATGGAGAAGTGATGCTGCTGCGCCGATTACCGCACCCGCAGCCATCCCCAACCAGAAATAATTCTTGTTCATAAAAATCCTCCCCTAACATGACGTTATCTTTTATTATAGATTATCTGACTCACTGACGACATAGTGTTTTATGACGGGACCTGCACCGCGCTGTTCGACCGCTCGCTTCAAGCGGTCTTCAAGGATTGCATAGTCCGCCGTGTCACGAAAGTGTTTCCCACCAGACGTGAACTGAATGAAGACGACGGCATGATTGTCATCCGGGTCGACACCGAGTCGGTACGCCGAAAACCCATCATGACTGACACCGAGTGGCGCCTTTTCCGTCAACAAGTGGTGAAATAACAGGGAGCGGGCATTCTCATCTGCTGGAACGTTCGCGTATAAGATGTTTCCTTTTTTCACAAATTCGCCCGATGCCTCTTCAATCTCAAACACTTTGCCGCTCTTGAACGGAGATTTCTCGCCTTCCGCGAGCAGAATCGTTTCGTGTCCATTCGCCGCGATGACGCCCGATTCCTTTCGAAGACGCTCCGCCACGCTGCCTGACGCAAAAGTCATATAGAGCTTAGACAAGTTCCTCACACCCTTTCGCGAGTGTGATGTCTTTCTCTGTGATGCCACCTTCGTCATGTGTCGAGACGGTCAATGTCACGTTCCGATATTCAATCAAGATGTTCGGATGATGATCGAGCGATTCAGCCAAATCTGCTACAAGATGCACGAACTGGATGGCCTCCGGAAACGTTTCTAGCCGATACGTCTTTTGAATCTCCCCGTTCACTTCTTCCCAACCGTTCAACCGTGACAGTTCATCTGTCAATTCACTTTGTGATAATACCATCGTCACAATCCCCTTTCCCTATACAGTCTACTGTCTTAATCTACCCAAACCGGAGAAAAATAATCTTCCGCGCATGATGTATAATGAATTAGAATGAGGTGGATAGCCATCATTTTGATTACGAGAGAGGAGCATCTCCCATGCGCGCATTGATTGTTATTGATTATACATTTGATTTTATCGCAGACAGTGGTCGTTTGACTTGTGGGAAACCCGGGCAAGAGATTGAAGAACGGATCGTCGAGTTGATCGGGACATTCGCAACGGAGGACTATGTCGTCATTGCGAACGACGTCCACGATGCAGGTGACACGTTCCACCCTGAAACGACGTTGTTCCCACCGCACAATATCCGCGGGACAGAGGGCCGTGAATTGTACGGTACTGTGAAGGAAGCGGCGAAACAGGCAGATCACTGGATTGATAAGACACGTTATAGTGCCTTCGCCGGAACTGACCTTGACCTGCGTCTTCGGGAACGTGGAATCACAGAAGTTCATCTCGTCGGTGTCTGCACGGATATTTGTGTACTCCATACAGCCGTAGATGCCTACAACCTCGGTTATCAAATCGTCGTCCATGCCGATGCCGTCCAAAGCTTCAACCCGGTCGGTCATGAATGGGCGCTCGAACATTTCGTCACGACACTCGGTGCGACCGTCGTCGGAAAGTGACGTAAAACAGAAAGGAAACCATATGTTACATCGTAATTTAGCCCTTCACACAGACCTTTATCTTCCACGTTGGATGTATATTTACTGGAAGCAAGGTCGCCATCATGAAAAGGTCGTCTTTGACCTTTACTATCGCTCGAATCCATTTAGTGGCGGTTATGTCGTCTTTGCCGGACTCGAGAATATCGTTCACTATTTAGAGAACGTCTCCTTTACAGAGGCGGACATCGCCTATTTGAAAGAGCAACTCGGATTCGAAGATGAATTCGAAGACGTCTTACGGAACTTTAAGTTCACTGGTTCACTATATAGTGTCCGCGAAGGAGAAGTCATCTTCCCTCATGAACAAGTCGTTCGGATTGAATCGACCATCTTTGAAGCGAAACTGTTCCAAACGGCGCTCCTCAATATCGCGAACCACGAATCACTCATTGCCACGAAGTATGCACGTATTCGTCAGGCTGCTCCGAACGAGACACTCCTTGAAGGAGGAGCTCGTCGCGCGCAAGGTGTCGATGCGGCGTACTACGGGACACGTGCGGCTTACATCGCTGGTTTCGACGTGACAAGTCTCGTGTCAGCCGGTCGTGACTTTGACGTCCCGACAGGAGGAACGATGGAGCATGCTGATATTCAGTTCCACGATGATGAATTGAGCGCATTCCGTTCGTTCGCTGAGATGTATCCGGACAACACGAGTCTTCTCATCGATACGTATGACACACTCAAGTCTGGTCTTCCGAACGCGATTACGGTCGCAAAAGAACTCGAGGCGAAAGGTCATCGTCTCAAGTCAGTACGACTCGACTCTGGAGACCTCGCCTATCTGTCGAAGCGTGCCCGGAAGGCGTTGAATGAAGCAGGGCTCGACTACGTCAAAATCGTTGTCTCTGGGGATTTGGATGAGTACGTCATTCAAGACTTACGGATGCAAGGCGCAGAGGCCGATACGTTCCTCGTCGGAACACGCGGCATCACAGCTTACGAGCAGCCGGCACTCGGGATGGTCTATAAACTCGTCGCGCGTGAGGATGAATCTGGAGAATTAAAACCGGTCATCAAAGTGTCTTCTTCCAAAGTGAAGACGACGACACCTCACAAGAAAGAGTTGTATCGCATCATCGACAACGAAACGAAAAAGTTCAAAGGCGACTATATCGCCCTCGCCGATGAACCGGTCGAATCGTACACCGAGATTGACTTGATCGACGTCCGTGACCCGGCCTTCAAGATCAAGACACGCAACTTCAACGTGAAACGCTTGTTGCAACCGATCTTCCTTGATGGGAAGCGGGTATACGACCTGCCGAGCACAAGTGAGATTCGTGCATATCATCACGAGCAGATGAACGGACTGTGGGAAGAGTATAAGCGTCTCCGTTTACCAGAAGTGTATTCGGTGACGTTCAGCAAGCCACTGTGGGATTTAAAACTCGATATGATTCGCAAAACGCGAGTACCAAAATAAAAAAAACGGTTGTGGGTGCATACCCACAACCGTTTGCTTATACCATCGTCATCTCGCCTGCTTGGCTTTGATCTTCTTTTCTCCGAAAGTAAAGCGCCATCGACAAAGAGAGCAATATCAAGACAAAATAGACGGTCCGTTGCCAAAACGTCGCTTCGGTGTCTCCTTGGAACAACGCAATGATATAATCGCTCCCACTGACTAAAAACAATCCGGCAAGCAAGAGAAAGATCCGATAGCCGGCCCGACTCCGCTCCCGTTTCACTTTGAAGAAAAGGACACCATAGTAGACGATTGCGAGAATCGTCACATATCCGATTACGCCAACAACCCAACTCATCTTGATGCCTCCCTCACTCTCTATTTTTCTGTTTCTTCCCCGTTATCTTAACACATTCTATTCCTCAGACTGTGTTAAGATGGTCTAAAGAAAACGCGGAAAGGAACAATCCTATGAAAACGTTTCGCCTCGTCCAAGTCCGTCTCGTCCAAGACGAGTACGGCAATGAACTGAATTTACCAATCGATTTGCTCGATGGGTTAATCATCTCGAAAGAGCACGATTCAGAGTGGCTCCTCGAAATGCTCGTGCCGACTGAGTCGGCTGTCACGCTCCATCATTACTTAAACAAACGCATCCTCATCCTCGCTGAAGCCGTGATTACGTCGCCAACGAACGCCCCGGCTGCGCTCGCACTGACGTTCACGAGCGAACGCGCATTGAGTGACCATCATACGTTCGTCGCCGAAGGACTCATGTTGATTCCGAAACAGGATGCGACGAAGCAAGTACTCGATTCTTTGATTCAAGATGGCGTCGCCACTTCGAATTTAAAGCCCGCCTTCTTCGAGAAAAAAGTAGAGATGCAACAATCGTTCAGTCGATCCGCTTTCAATCAATTGGTCAAAACCGGGTCATTCGAATAATCGGATGACCTGTTTTTCTTTCCCCAAAACCATTCACCTTTCAAACTAAAAAGACGGAGAAACCTCTCCGCCTCACACGTAGATAAAGAACAAGATGATCATCATCGTCATCCCGATCACTTTTAAGAGCGTGCTACCGAGAAAGGCGAGAACGGTTCCGACGCCGATGCTCCACGCTTCACGTGTCGTCTTCCCAAGTGTCAACTCCGCCAAGAAAGCGAAGATGAACGGGAAAATCAAAACCCCGACGAGCGGGAAAATAAACGGTCCCGCAATCAAACCGATTGTCGCACCCCATTTCGCTCGCTCCGAGCCGCCCCGCTTATCCACTGTAGCCCGGGTGACGACATAGTCGACGCCGAATAAGAAGACGAGGAAGACCGATTGCCATACCCAGAATGTCCAGGTCAATGGTTCAAACGAAAAACCGAATCCATAAATCATGTACCCGATGAACAAGAACAAGACACTCGGGATGACTGGATAGATGAGTCCTGCAAAAGCTACCACAAATGATGCGATAATGAATACCCATAGTAAGGTCGTCATGACATTCTCCTCATTTCATAATGGTCGAATCGGTGATATGGTCAGCCACGTTGACCGCCTTCACTTCAAACTGACCTTGTTGATGGATGATATAGTTCGAGCAGGCGTTTCGCATGGCGTGACGGAACGTATATGCCCCATCGATGGCAGAAAGCGCCGCTTTAATTGCATGAGAATGGCAGACGACAATGATGCGTTTGCCAGAATACGTATCCACCAAATGATTCATCCCTTCTAAGACCCGGGTACGCATCTCGTCTTCCGTTTCGAGACCGGGAATCTGATTCTGGTCATCCGCTTGGACCGCCTCGTAAATCCCTTTCACGGGCTGCCCGGATGCCGCTCCGAATTCACGTTCAATGAAACGCTCATCTAGCAGAATCGCTTTATGTTCGATGCCACAGGCTGTCG
Organism: Exiguobacterium sp. PFWT01; assembly: GCF_018255795.1. Classification (GTDB taxonomy): domain Bacteria; phylum Bacillota; class Bacilli; order Exiguobacteriales; family Exiguobacteriaceae; genus Exiguobacterium. The sequence continues at coordinate 2,571,729 of NZ_CP073755.1, forward strand.
CGATGGCTTGTGCGGTGTGGACTGCACGCGACAAAGGACTCGAGACGATGACGTCCCACTTCTCCTGACTCAAAAAAGCTGCACTCTCCTCTGCCTGTTGACGTCCGAGTGCATTCAACGGGTTATCTTCACGCCCTTGAATAATTTCTAAACGATTCCAATCGGTCTGACCGTGTCTGACTAAACATAACTCTGTCACTACTTCCACTCCTTACTCTTTCAATCATCCCCCCATCGTACCATCTTCCCTAAAAATCGCAACGTCATCCGAGGCATTCTTCAATAAAACGATTGATTCGGGCCATGAGTTGCTCTTCTTTGATTGGATTATCCGATTGAAGAAAGCTCGCCAGCGAGTGGGTGCCATTTGGAAATGAGATGAGTTGAACGTTCGCGCCGACGTCACTCGCATGTTCGACAAAGTGAAGCGCTTGGCCGAACGGGACAATCGGATCTTTCTTCCCGTGTAGCAGTAAAATCGGCGGGGCATCGGCATATAGGTGGGAGACCGGGGAGCATTTTACCATCAACTCACGCCATTCCTCACGGCTTCCTTCATAAAACTTTAAGTGAGCGAGCCACGTCTGGATGAATTTGAACAATAAAAAGTTCGTCGGTGGATACAAGGCGATGACCCCTTTGATGGTCGGGAGGTCGTCTCCCAAATCGCCTGCAAATTGTCGATGACGGTCGAGCGCAGTCGCAAGCATGAGCGCGGCGCCTGCTGAGTCCCCCCAAACGAGCAATTGACTCGTATCTAGCGTCAATAACGATTCATGTTGTTTCAAATAGCACAGGGCATCTGAGACATCAAAAATATTGTCGGGGAAGTACACCCCATCTTCAAATAAGCGATAATCGATGCTGACGACAGCGATCCCTTTCCCCAAAAAGTGGTCAAGCAACGGATGGAACAGTGTCACCATACTCCGATTCCCTCTGACGAACGCTCCCCCATGTGCATATACCGCTACGGGGAACGGCCCTTCTCCAGGAGGGAGATACAAATCAAATTGGAGCGGACGATCGTGAACAATTTTATACGTGTACGTGTGGCGCCGGCGTGTTGTCGGTTGAATCGGCAACTCGGGTTCTTGCCATCTGACAAGGGACCCATATTGACTCCACACGCTAGCCCCGGCTGCCGTCGCCGCAGCAATCGCCGCACCCCCGACAAACCAGGCAGTCTCCTTTCTCATACAATCCACTCCTCGTTCCTTTTTTTAATCATATTCCCGCTTTTTTCAAAAATCTATCCATCAGAAGTCGGACTTGACGTGCTCCGAAGGTCACACTATAATATTACTCGCAGTCATAAAACGTAACAGTTACGATTTAATATTCAGATAACTTGAAAGGTGGAAGATGGAAGATGAAGAAAACTTGGTTAGGCGCAGTCGCAGCCGGTACGCTTTTACTCGGTGCGTGTGGAAATACCGAAGGAGACAACGCATCTGAATCAACGGATGGTCAACTGACCGTCTTCGCTTCAACGTTTGCATTAAAATCAATGGCCGAAGAAATCGGTGGGGACCGCGTCAACGTGGAGATGGTCATTCCTCCGGGGGCTGACCCGCATACGTATGAGCCGACTTCAAAGCAAATGACACAAATCGCAGAAGCCGACCTCTTTTTGACAGTCGGCCATGACCTTGAACCTTACGTCGAGTCTATGGAGAAGAGCTTGGAAGGGCAGAACGTCGCTTTCGTCAAAACGGCAGAGGACGTGACGCTACTCGATGCATCCGATACGGTTCACGTTCACGAAGAAGAAGGACATGCTGAAGACGACCACGCTCATGAAGAAGAAGGGCATTCCGAAGATGAACATGCGCACGAAGAAAACGCACATTCTGAAGACGAGCATGCTAACGAAGAAGCATCACACTCGGAAGATGAGCATGACCACGGAAAGTATGACCCTCACGTTTGGCTCGATCCGATGAATGCTGTATCGATGGCAGAAGCGGTCGAAGCCGCATTCAGTGAGGAAGCACCCGACTATAAGGATGAGTTCGCAGAACGATTAAGCACCTTCAAAGACGAAGCGAATGCCCTCGATGCGGAATTGAAGGCAGCGGTCGAGAACGGTTCGAAATCCGAGTTACTCGTAACGCATGCCGCATATGGTTATTTGGCTGAACGCTATGGTTTCGATCAGTTGCCGATTGCCGGACTTACACCGTCTGAAGAGCCGTCACAACAAGCTCTCAAACGGATCATCGAGGAAGCCCGTCTCCACGACTTGAACTATATCGCATTCGAAGACACGGTCACACCAAAAGTGGCCGAAGTCGTGAAACAAGAGATCGGCGCAGAGAGCGTGACGATCTACAACTTGGAATCGGTCACGAAAGAACAGATGGACAAGAGCTACTTCGACTTGATGCGTGAAAACGTCAAGGCACTTGAGACAGCGTTGAAATAATCAAAATCCCGAAACGAGTCAACTCGCTTCGGGATTTTTTTATACTTCTATTCGTCGGTCTAACATCTTCATCGTGACGAGAAGCAGGAGCAGTAGCGATACGATGACGCTCATCATCCAGAAGTCCCCGTCCATGAAGAATGATCGTGTCCACTCTCCTGTACTCAGTCCTAACCACGCTTGACTGACACCAACACCAATCAGTGCGATTGCAACAAAACGAACCCATGTCATCTGTGGAACGAATCGTTTGCTGACCAAATAACTATTCAACACTAAAAGACCAATATATGCGATGAGAAGGACGTTCCAAACTGTATCGAATGGCACCGGTGCCACCCCTCCCGTCACAGCATATCCCCACGTCACGAAGAATACGATGAATGAGATGAGTGTGATGCGATAAAGCGGCTTGATTTTCGTTTGATACGCAAGAAACGGATTGATGAGTATCCCGAGCCAGATGAGTGTGCCGAACACATCCATGAGCAAATCCCCTTTATACCATTTATTAACAATATACCATGGGAGTTCACTTTCATTCATAATAAATCAAGACGAGTTCTTCCTGGGACGAAGCGATCTCACAAAACTTTTGCAAGCGGGTCCAATCTTCCCAAATCGTCTCGAATTCGTCTTTTGCAACGAATGCCATGTCTTTCACATCATCTCGCCCGAATGCATGCAACGTATCTTTGACGATATGAAGTAACTGCGGGGTCAAGATACCGACCACGACCGCCTGCGCCTCATTGACAATCAACTCTTCGCCGACGAGCGCCATTTCCATGTTATACGTGTCGGCCCCGTCGATATATACCTCGATTTGACTAAGTACGCGTTGAAACGGCTCCACATTCGGAAGCGTCAGCGTATCGTCCCGGTCCCGATATTGCTCATGCATATGAATCAACCAGTCTAAAATCATCTCCGGATCCTGATTAAATGACACCCAAACTTCTGGGGAAACACGTACATAATGCGTCGTCTCCATACATGAACGCCCCCTTTTTTATGACATTACCCGTCTTATATATGTAAAAAAACCGCCTACTTGAATTCGTAGACGGTTCCATTCATCAAGAACGACTTGTTCCTGTTTGTTGTTCTTCTGTTTCGCTTTCCCAAGCTTCGATGTATTCACGACCAGGGAGGTTCTCAACCGAGTCGACATAGAAGACCGGGTCCTCTCCTTTGCGACGCTGTGCCAAGTAGTCATCGAGAACGGCTCGAGCCACTTTCGCCAAGCGGAAGATGGCATACAAGTTCACGAGTGCCATGAGACCCATGAACACGTCAGCAATCGACCAGACGAGGCCGGCAGAGCGGACCGCACCAAACAAGACCATTCCGACGACACCGATGCGATAGAGCGTGACGTAGATTTTCTTATCCGAGATGAACTGGATGTTCGTCTCACCGTAGTAGTAGTTTCCAAGAATCGAACTGAATGCGAACAAGAAGATTGCAATCGTCAAGAACGATGTCGCGACCGAACCGATTTCTGCTGTCAACGCGGCTTGCGTCAATTCGACACCCGCGAACGACTCTGAACCGGCTACGCCTGAAATCAAGATGATCATCGCTGTCGATGTACAAACGAGCAATGTATCTACGAATACGCTAAACGATTGAATCAATCCTTGTTTGACAGGGTGCGATACTTCTGCTGTCGCAGCGGCGTTCGGTGCAGAACCCATACCCGCTTCGTTCGAGAAGAGACCTCGACGAATCCCTTGAAGTACCATGGCGCCAATCGCCCCTCCGAAGAGTTGCTCAATTCCGAGGACTCCTTCTGAGAAGATGAGGCTGAAGACGTCTGGTAGAAGGGAGACGTTCGTCACCATAATCCAAATCGCGAGTAAGATATAGCCACCTGCCATGACCGGTACGATGATACTCGACAAGAGTGCGATCGATTGGACCCCACCGAAGACGACAATTGCTGTCACAATCGCAAGGACAATCCCGACGACTGTTGTGCTGATCCCGAACTGGTTACTCACAGAGAGTGAAATCGTGTTCGACTGTACCGAGTTAAACGCAAATCCGAATGAGAACGTGATCAAAATCGCGAACAAGACACCGAGCCAGCGTTGACCGAGCGCACGCTCCATGTAGTAGGCAGGTCCCCCACGCCATGTGCGTCCATCACGAATCTTGTACACTTGTGCCAATGTACTTTCGACGAATGCAGATGCTGCTCCAATCAACGCGATGAGCCACATCCAGAAAACTGCTCCGGGGCCACCTAGCGCAATCGCTGTCGCCACACCGGCAATGTTACCCGTCCCGACACGTGCTGCCGTCCCGATTGCGAACGCCTGGAACGAAGACACTTGGCCTTTTTCACGTGCTGTGCCCTCTTTGAACAAGAGGCGGAACATTTCAGGAATCATGCGGAACTGAACGAAGCCCATACGAACCGTAAAATAAAGACCTAAAGCGACAAGTACAACGATGAGCACTTGCGACCACAACAAATCGTTTGCTTGCGAAACGAGTTTCTCTACCAATTTCTCCATACTAATCCTCCATCATTCTAAAAATCTCAACAGAAAAAGTCATGTCAACTTTTTTAACATGACTAGAATTATAGGTAAATTATACGAAAATTGCAATATTAATTCGTTTTTTCAATATCATCTCGACTCTTTCTAAAAGCAAAAAAAAAACGAGCCGGAGAGCGCATCGCAATCCGACTCGTTTTCTATTTCGTTTTAGATAAAGAGGTTTAGGTTACCGCCTTCTGCTGCGCCGAGATACGCAGCCACACCACCAAGGTCGACCCCATCAATCAACTCTTCTTCTTTGATACCCATGACGTCCATTGACATCGTGCAAGCTACCATTTTTACGCCTGCCTCTTGCGCCGACTTGATCATTTCTTCGACAGAAGGAACATTCTTGTCGCTCATGACTTTCTTCATCATTTTTTGACCGACACCACCAAAGTTCATGTTCGAAAGTGGAAGTTCGCCGGCATGTCCTGGCATCATCATGCCGAACATTTTCTCAAGACCTTGCTTTTTCACTTCCGGCGCATCCGGTTTGCGGATGACGTTGAGTCCCCAGAATGTGAAGAACATCGTCACGTCTTTCCCCATCGCGGCAGCACCTTGCGCAATGATGAGGGATGCGAGTGCACGGTCGAGGTCTCCGCTGAAGACGACCATTGATGCACCGTCTCCTGCTGGTGCGCCCGCTTGTGGAGCAGCCGGACCTTGTCCTTTTTGAAGGATGGCTTCAACGCGTCCGTTCACGAATTGTTTCGAGACGAGTTTGTTTCCTGTCTTCTTCGCCCATGCTTCGATGTCTGCGAAGAATCCTGGGTCACTCGCGAGCACGCGGAGCGTTTCGCCTTCTCCGAGTTCTGCGACTTTCTTATTCACTTCTAAAATAGGTCCCGGGCATTGTAGACCACATGTGTCTAATACGACCGCTTCCCCGATTGGTGCATTTGTCATTTGTGTTGGCTCCTCTTCTACAACGGTAGCCGCTGTTTCATTTGATGTGTTCGCTTCTTCAAGCGCCTCGAAATCACGATTGATTTGCGACCACGTCTTGTAGCCACCGCTCAAGTTTTTCACCTTGAAGCCGTTTTGACGTAAGATGCGTGATGCGAGATAGCCACGAAGACCGACTTGGCAGGTCACGTAAATCGTTTCATCCCGGTCGTAGTTGTCCAAGTTTTCTCGTAATGAGTTGAGTGGTACATTGATCGACCCTGGAATCTTTCCGAGTTCATGCTCGGATTCATCGCGAACGTCTAATAACGTCGCTCCATTTTCCACGAGCTCATCGATTTCATCCCAATGCACGACTTCATTGTCACCGAGGACGACGTTCGACGCGACATACCCGATCATATTGACCGGATCTTTCGCCGAGCTGAACGGTGGTGCGTAACTGAGCTCAAGGTCGGGTAGATCGAGGACTGTCAAACCGCCCTTCATCGCCGTCGCAATGACGTCGATGCGTTTGTCGACTCCATTGATCCCAACGCCTTGCGCACCGTAGATCTCACCCGTTGTCGGGTGGAACAAGAGTTTGAGTGACACCGGCGTCGATCCTGGATAATAGCCGGCATGCGAACCTGGATGTACGTGAACAGCCTCATACGTCTTGCCAGCCGCCTTCAACCGTTTTTCATTCCATCCTGTCGATGCGACCGTCATATCAAACACTTTGGCGATTCCCGTTCCCATCGTTCCATCGTATTTCACGTCACGGCCGTTAATGATATCGGCGACGAGACGGCCTTGACGGTTCGCTGGCCATGCGAGTGGCACGACAGTTGGCTCTTGGAAGACGTAATCGAGTACTTCGACCGCATCCCCAATCGCGTAAATCGATGGATCAGATGTCATCATTTTTTCGTTTACTCGGATTGCCCCGCGCGTACCTGTTTCAAGGCCTGCTTCACGCGCAATCGTGGACTCTGGTGTAACCCCGATCGACATGATGACCATATCCGTATCGATGACACGACCGCTCGTCAAATGCACCTTCTTCCCTTTTTCAGAGAATGAAGAAACACCATCAGACAATTGAAGCTCGACGCCGTGAAGACGTAAGTGTTCATGGATCGGCGCCACCATCTCACGGTCGAGTGGTGTCATGACTTGGTCTGCCATCTCGACGAGCGTCACATCAATCCCACGCTCACGTAAGTTTTCTGCCATCTCGATCCCGATGAAACCTCCACCGATTACAGTCGCATGCTTTGGTGCCTTGTCATCGACGTAGCCACGGATTTTATCTGTATCCGGAATGTTGCGAAGTGTGAAGATATCTTCTGCCTCGTCGATTCCAGGGATGTTTGGACGAATCGGTTTTGCTCCCGGTGACAAGATGAGGACGTCGTATGACTCGTCATACGTTTCGCCTGTTTGGACGTGTTTCACCGTCACCGTTTTCTCGTCACGGTTGATTTTGACGACTTCCGTCAAATTGCGGATATCGAGTTGGAAACGCTTGTTCATCCCTTCAACGGTTTGAACGAGGAGTTTTTGACGGTCTTGGATAACGTCCCCGATATAATATGGAAGACCACAGTTCGCGAACGAGATGTACTCTCCACGGTCGAACATGACGATGTGATTCTCTTCATTCAAACGACGGAGTCGTGCAGCTGCAGATGCACCACCTGCCACCCCACCGACGATTACGATTTTTTTACTCATTGTCCATTTCCTCCTCTGACGACTTCTCCTGGCCAACTCATCAAGCCATCTTCTATATTGACCACTTTATAGCCTTTCGCCTCCATTTGCCAAGTCGCTTGCGTGCTGCGGGCACCAGAGCGGCAAAGAACGACATATTCTTCAGCTGGATCGAGTGTGTCGATCCACTCTGTCATTTCGGATAATGGATAGTTTTTCGCACCTTCAATATGCGCTTCTTGAAACTCGTCGCGTTCACGAACGTCGACAATGTTTACAGGCACTTCAAAGTCCATTTGACGTTTTAAAGCAGATGCTTTCATCATTAATCTACCTCTCTATTTTCGATTCAATCTATACCATTCGGCTTGGTAGCTGGCGATCAATAAAGTTTGTGATTTATTGAACATTTCACTTCCATGTCATTAATATACCCCCTTAGGTATTAGAATGCAAGAAATAAGTTTGATGAAATGTCGAATTTTTCAACATCATCCATTTGGATAGTTGATGCTCGACACATACTCCCCCATGTATTAAGATGAGCCTACACAATAAATAGTTGGGTAACTGAACAATTCTTCCTATAGAGGTGAATGATATGGAACCGTATGTATACGATGCAAAAGTATTGAATCGCATGAAACGAGTGGAAGGACAAATTCGTGCCATCATCCGGATGATGGAGGAAGGAAAAGAATGTCGCGATGTCGTGACGCAATTAAGTGCCGCACGTTCCGCGCTCGATCGCGTTTCGACGATCATTGTGGCTAAGAACTTGGAACAATGTATCATCACCGCTCAAGCAGATGGCGAAGATACGTCCGAAACGGTGGAAGAAGCCATTAAAATGTTGATGAAACGCTAGTTCCCCTTGCTTTCCCTGTCCAAATGGGGGAAAGTTAGAGTAACGACTTACTAAGGGGGATTTCCTTGTGAACTTCGAAGAAAAAGTAGAATCATTTAGAGCGCTCGCCGCTGAACGCAACATGACGTTCAAAGAGAGCGACACTGAAACGCACGTCACGTTCTTGACGCGTGAAACAACAAAATCCGGGGCTCAGCCCGTTATGATTATCGCTTTTAACAAAAAGACGACAGATGCTGAGTTGTATGCTGCTACCGTCACGCACGTCCCAGATTACGTAGAAGATTTACCGATTCTTAACGCCTTGAACGAGTTCAACCAGGAGTTCAAATACTTCCGTTGTGTACTCGACAGCGATCGCGATGTCACACTCGCCTCCACACTCGACCTCGACCTCGGTTTCTCACCAGAGATCATCTTGCAACATTCATTCATGATGTTCCAAGCGGCCGATGAAGTGAACGAGTACATGCAAAAACTGTACACACAAGTACAATAATCAAAAGCCGTCCGGAAATGTTTCCGAGACGGCTTTTTTTGAAACATCTGATCGCCCCCGCTCGTATGATTGGACAAGGAGGCGATTCGACATGACACGATATGAACGATATGTAGAAGCACTAGAGGCCATCAAGACGGCAACAAAGTGGGAACTGACAGATGATTTCCGACGCTTGATGGCCGTTCATTACGCAATTCACGACACCCCGTTCGAGGCATCTCGATTTTCGAACGCACGCGATGTATTAAAACAAAAAACGAAGATGTTCTCGAAGTTTCGAGGCAGTCAAAACCTCGTCTGGCTCTCGTTTCTCGACGCCAAGTATGAGGACATCGGAACCGCAATCGACGAGGCGCTCCGTCTCGATACGTTACTCGACCGGAAACACTTCCGCTTCAGTTCACTACGTCCCTTTTTAGCGAATCAACTGATCAATGTCGAGGAACCCGACCGTCGGCTCGATGAGGCGACCGAACTATATCAAACGTTCAAACGACATCACCCTTGGTTGACAAGCGAGGAAGACTTATTATCGGCGCTCGTGCTCGTGCAAGCGTTTGACGACGTCATCGATTTAAACGAACGGATCGAGCAGCATTATACCTTATTGAAAGATCGGCTACCGAAATCGAACGAACTGCAACTCGTCTCGCACCTTTTGACGTTCAGCGATTCCTCACCCGAAGAAGCAGTCTCTCGACTTCTGACATGGAAATCTCAATTAGATGAAGTGCACATCTCGATTCGTCGCGAACACTTACCCGCACTCGCACTACTTAGCATTGTCACGGAACCGAATACGAGCGCGATTCATGCTATTCAGGAAATCGTAGGGGCCGAAAAAGACAAGCAGCGTTGGTTCAACACACATAGCGTGCTCATCGCACTTCAACTTGTAGCGGCCGAACGCATAACAAACGAGGCTAGCGACTTATTGCTCCACGGTACGTTTGCCCACTTATTGGCGATGCAACAAGCGGCGACCGCTGCCACAACTGCCGCCGTTATCGCTAGTACCTCATCAACCACAAATTAAATTAAGAGATTCATCGTGAGACACACCAGTACAAATACAGAGTTTGCGATTTCGACAATCCCAATCTTCATGATTGGGATTTTTTTGCCGTAGAACCAAATAGCACGAATCAAACTCGGGGCATATGCTAAAGCGAGCAGCGGATAACCGAGCGCAATGAACACGACGATTAACAGCATATGATACCCCCACGAAAGGTTACGATACGCGATGCTCTTCTTTTCCCGAATCATCGTCTTGACGAAAAAGATACTTCCGAGGAAATAGAGATATGGCAAAACGAATACCCATGCAATTGTTTCATCCACGACGTGTGCTCCGTGGTAATAACTCGCCATTCCTCCAATACAGAATGAAGTGACGGCACTGACGTCATTCCATACGTTTCGCTCATCTTTGATTTTGGCAAAATAGGCGTTTGCGAGACCGAATGGAATCATTGCAACAGCGAACCAGATGAGACCCCATTGCATCCATAAGACTGGGATGATGGATAGTGTAGCAATCATCAGATAGATGATCACGGTGCGTAAAAGCTCACGCGATTTCTTTCGTTGCTTGATGTATTGGAATAAGAAGAATGTCCCCATATAGACAAACAACCATGCAATAGCAAAAGGCACATGTGTCCACACCCATCCCCCGACTGTCCCTCCAAGAACGAACGGTAAAATGAGCATCGACCACGCCCCATGCTGTGTTGGAATCATCCATTTCATCAACCATCACTCCTTCCTCCACTAGTGTAATGGATGGTGAGAGCATGCGCTGTGAGATTTACCACAAAAAGCGAAAAAGAAAATAGGTAGCGCCAGCCACCCATTTCATCACATAGCTTGTTTCTTATTTTTCGCATAGTTCGTTATGAACATGATTCCAATGACAGATAGCGTCAGCATTGCCAGACTGTTCACGATCGTTTTGAGCGTGTGCAGTCCTTCAAGGTTATTCATTACCATCACTGCCATAAGTAATGCGAGGATACTCAAGTTTACGATGTTACGGTTCATCTTCTCACCACCAGAAATTCAATCTATAGTTTATTGTGCCACTCTCGATTTGTTAACAGTAATTCTTTTCCATCAAGATTCAAGCCAACCTAACTCGCTCTCACTCTTCATAAAAAAAACGATCTCATGCGAGATCGTTTTTTGGTGTCCAATTTGGTGCGACGGGTGTCGCTTTCGGTTCGTCGACGACGAGCATCTTTGTGACGACCCTTCCGGCAATCGATACCGCGACGAGCGTATACAATGCGTTCGATAATGGTAAATAGATGAGTGAAATCCCAAGGACGATCACATCAAAGATAATCAAAATCGTACCGACCGACACACCTGTCCATTTCGATAAGCCAAGAGCGAATAAGTCATCGCCTCCGGTAGCCCCGCCTGACTTCAAGACAAGACCGAGACCATATCCGGTTACAATCCCACTCGCGATGGCCGCAAACAATGTTGCCGGCCATACTTGAATATCAAACGTGAGCAAGTCGAGACGGTCCCACATCGCATAACTAAGCGACAAGGACGAAGCGGCTAGTACCGCTTGCCCGACAAAACGCCATCCTTTCCACCACAAAGCGACGATAAAAAATGGGATGTCGAGCACGATCATCGAAATCGCCGGGTCGATATCAAATAAATAACGACCGAGTAGCGATAATCCGACGAACCCGCCTTCCGCCAAACCAAACTGTTCATTCAAATAATAATAACCGAACGCCATGATCAGCGTTCCGAGCACTATGGTAGCAACTCGTTTCATTCCGATTGTCCTCCCCGTTCTTGACGGAGAGGAGGATCCTCAGTCGTAGCTGCGGTTCCATCTGTTCCATCTCCGATCTTCCGTTTGTTGATTGATACACGTGGTTGTAATCAGTCAACGCTAGAAGTCCGGAAGTTGGAACAGAGGCCATGTCCTCTCGGTATCCATAAAGACCTTCCTTTCTCAAATTGCGCGTAATCTTGTACGTAGTTTACCACACATTTTGATTCAGTTCATGAATTTTACCTTTAGTGCATGTTACGTTTCGGTAAATCTTTCTTTCCGAACCACCACCAGTTCCAATCCCCGAACAGTTTCATGAGGGACGGAACGAGCAGGATCCGGATGATGGTCGCATCAATGAAGATGGCGAGCGCAATCCCCACACCAAGCTGTTTAATTGGACTCACGCCCGTAAAGGCGAACGCACCGGTCACGACAATCATAATGATGGCGGCTGAAGTGATAATTTTACTCGTCTTCGCAAGCCCCATCTCCGTCGCATAGTCATTGTCGCCCGTCTCGCGGTAATATTCCTCGATTCGCGAAACGAGAAACACCTCATAGTCCATCGACAATCCAAAGACGAGTGAGAAGATGAACACCGGTGTCAAAATACTGATTGTTTCTGCATCGTACACATAACCTGATTCAAAAATGATGACGAGTAAACCGAACGTCGCCCCAAGACCAAGCACGTTCATAAGAATCGCCTTGATTGGAATCAAGATGGATCGGAACGCCCACATGAGGATGAAGAAGGTTGCCAAGATGACGGTGATGACCGCATAGGGAATGCTGTCATAAATCTCATCATAAATCTCTTCATTGAAGGCTGCCGATCCGCCGACTTCAAACCCTTTGTCTCGCCAATCGCGTACGAATGCTTGCGCTTCTTTGTCGCTCGGAGGTACATCGAAGCTGACATTCACGAGCGCCAAATCTGTATTCCCATCAAGGGTCACAAGTCGCTCAAGTGGGGCGAGTTGTTCTGGCGCCGCTTCGGCGAGTTGCGTAAACGTCTCAGGCGTCAATCCGGATGTCGTTAAGAAAGTCGAGACATTATCGACAATATCGACCTCGTTTAACTCATCTGTGAGACTCGTCAATTCCTCTAAAATCATCGGATCGGTCAAATCGTTCGCTTCAAACAGAAGGACCGCATCGGTCGAGTTATCCCCAAACACATCGTCCCATCGTTCGAGTGCCGCTCGTGATTCATATGAGGTAGGGAGCGCATCGGCGTCCGGAATGTTCAACTCTAGGTCGCGCACGAACCAAAGACTCGGGAGCAGGATCAACAAGGCAATGAGCGTCATCGTCACCGGACGTCTCATCACGAAGCGAGCAAGTTTTTGCCAGCGCTTTTCAGATTTCGTCTCATCTGTCTTGATGATTCGTCCTTTATTCAAGGCGTCACCGACTAAGTAAAGCGACGACGGCAACAGAGTCAGTGCCGATAGCACGGCCCCCGCGACGGCAATGAGGGCACCGAGCGCGACCGCCTGAAAGACATCGACTTGAATAAATAGGAGTCCGGCTAATCCGACAAAGACACATAGACCTGAAAAGAGAATCGAGCGTCCCGCCGTCGCTACCGTCCGGACAATCGCCTCTTCTCTCGATTGCCCGCGTGTTAACTCTTCTCGATACCGATTGACGAGTAACAGTGAAAAATCAATCCCGAGCGCAATCGCAATCATGGCGACGGCATTGAGAACAAAGATAGATAATTCCATGTTTTGTGCAAAAAAGAATAGCGATCCCGCTGCGACAATAAAGGTAATCAACCCGACGAGTAACGGCATGAGCGCGGCGAGCGGCGTGCCGAAAACGAGCAACAATACGACAAGCGCGACCGGAATCCCGATCAACTCCGCTCGAATCAAGTCATTCTTCGAAGCTTCGTTTAAATCGTCCGCAAATACCGGTTCTCCCGTCAAACGGACTTCGGTATCTGTATCTACGATGAGTGCGTCCCGCACGGCATCGATCGAGGATTCCGCCGCATCATAATCTTCGAATTCCAGCACGAAATAGGACACATCCCCTGAACGCGCGTCCGGATTCTCCGCCGGGGTAATCACGCCGTCAATTGAAGGAATCGCTTCAAAGCGGTCTTGTTGTTCTTCCATGACCGCCTCCAGATTTCCTCCTTCAAATAAGACGATCATTGAAGCACCTGCTCGATCAAATCGTTCATTCAACTGATCTTCTACCTGTTGGAAACGTCCGTCTTGAATGGCAAATCCGTTTCCTCTCAACTCACCCGGGAGCTGTAGCCCGAAATAAACTGAACCCGCGAGTAAAATCGCCCATATGAGTAATACGCCATACCGAAAACGAACCAACTGCCTACCTAACCATTCCATTGATGTCACTCCTCCCTGTCTATCCATCTACTTCCCGTTTCTCGATTCATTCATCATCACTTCACAAAAAATTCCTGAACCTAGGTTCGGTTCAGGACTCTTGTCGTTCAAAGACTTGAAGCCAGCTATGACAAAATCGAGGTGGTGCGGACAAGACGACGAGTCGATCCCCTCGTTCATCTAACAGCATTACCTTCAATAATTGATTGTCTGCACACACGCTTGAACAAAATAATTCTTCCTCTCGATGAAACAGTTGGAACGACTCTGTCGATGTGATCGCCGTCGTTTCTCCCACTTGATCGAGAATGACCGTGTCGCGGTCACCTTCGTACGGAATGCGCCATGTTTCGTTCGTCTTCACATTTTCAACTAAAAAATGATGAGTTCGTTCATCGAACAATGTCACACACGTTTCAGGTGTGAATCGTTCAAAATCATACGTCCCTTGATACGCTAGCTCGATGATGTTCCCAAAGACAGGGACTTCTTCATAGCAGCTATATCGAAACGTATGATCATGGAGGTTCAAGGCTACGACATCCGATTCGGCTGAATATAAGAAGATGTCATCGCCTTGCCAATAGTGCAAATTGCTAAACCAGTCTCCGTTAAATCGTTGAGGAATCGCATGCGTCTCCATCTGTCCTCGTTGTAAATCAATGACTCCGTAAAGTCCTTTTTCCTGGAACCATGCTACGGCACGCCTTGCATTCGGCTCCACATATAGGGCGCATGGTGTCCATTTCCAGTCGATCTCCCAGCGAATTTGAGACGACTCGTCAAAGAACAAAAATCCAGTTTGCGCCAAGTACAACATCCAACCTTCACCGACACGTTCTAGCCATTCGATCGTTTGATGAAATTGAAAGTCTGCTGTTTGTTTGTACATTTGATCACTTCCTAGTTTCAGCTTAGCAACGACCGAAACGAAATTCGATTTTGAATGTGTTCATTCAACACATTTTCGATTTTCCTGTATACTGACGGTAAAGACATATCGTTTAGAAAGGAGACCTTCCATGCGTCCATTACAACTATCACCAGAGACCGCAGTTGAACTCGCAAAAAAATTAAACGTCCCCCTCGAGGAACTGATGCATATGCCAAAACACATCCTCGTTCAAAAAATGATGCAACTCGAGGCATCTCAAACAGAGGAAGACACACCAAAGGAGACGGATTAACGTCTCCTTTTTGGTTACTGCTCTTTGCGTTTCCGCTTTCTCGATACATACCAGAGACCACCGATTACAGCGAGGGCCGCACCACCGGCAACAGCGTACTTGCTGTAATCTGGGCGACGCTCGGTCACGACAAGTGTCGAGAGCGGGGCAACCGTCATATGACGGTCCTCGACTTGACGTGGTGCCGTCAAATTAACGGTATGATCCTCTACGTTCACCTCAAACTTGCCAGACGGAAGTTTGACCTCAACCGCTTCCTCGAGTGCATTGTGGTATACGATATGTCGTTCTACATATCCTTCCACATGACGGCTCAATTCAAATGCAATCACACCTTCTGCCTCATCAAAGAAACGTAAGTGTTTGCGAATCTGTTCCGTGTTTTCGAGTCGGAAGAGCGGATACTGCTTACGCAGACGCAAGAGACCTTTCACATATTCCACACTTGGCGCTTCTTGCTCCGCCCGGTTCCAGTCCACACGGTTGACGACTTCGCCTGAATTGAAGCTGTTCTCATCCCCGTCTTTTGTCCGGAAGAACTCCTGTCCACTGTGAAGGAACGGAATCCCTTGACTCAGGAGCACAATCGATGTCGCCAAACGGTGGCGACGGCGACGTGTCGTCTCATCATCTTCCGGATTCGTCACGGACAACTTGTCCCAAAGCGTCAAATTATCATGACATTCCACATAGTTGACGACCTGGTTCGGCTCATCAGCGAAACTTTGGCTCGTAATGCCACCAGCAATCCCACGTTTCACGTCTGCTGTCATGTCCGTGTTGCCGCTCACCCAGCCCGGTAAGTCTTCGATGAAGACGTCTCCGCGGACACCGTCTCGAATCCCATCATTGAATTGGGCGATGCGTGGCATCTTATGCGCATTATGTTGATTCGCTTTTTTACGAACCGGGAGCGGCGTATCCAAGTCCCAGCCTTCCCCGATGACGAGAATCGATGGGTCGACGCGATCGAGCGCCTTCCGAATCTGGTTCATCGTTTTGACGTCATGGAGTCCCATCAAATCAAAACGGAACCCGTCAATCATGAATTCTTTCGCCCAGTACGTGACACACTCGACCATGAGCTTACGCATCATCGTACGCTCAGAGGCTGTGTCATTCCCACATGCCGAACCATCCGCGAGTGTCCCGTCTTCATTTAAGCGATAGTAATAATCCGGGACGAATTGACCAAGCGGTGTCGTCAACGCATCGTACGTATGATTGAAGACGACGTCCATGATGACCCGGATGCCCCGATCGTGGAGCGCTTGAATCATTGCCTTCAATTCGACAATTCGCGACGCCGGGTCATCTGCCGACGAGGCGTAAGAACCTTCAACCGCAAAGTAATGAACCGGATCGTAGCCCCAGTTATAGTTGTCTTCCCCTTCACGTGACTCATTCACCGAGCCGTAGTCAAAGAACGGCATTAATTGAAGATGTGTGATTCCGAGCGAGGTGATGTAATCAAGTCCGGTCGGGTAACCGCTCGTGGTCGTCGTACCTGTCTCGGTCATCCCTAAGAACTTCCCACGGTGCGTCGCCCCACTCTCCGGGTGACTCGTCAAATCACGTACGTGCGCCTCATAGATGACCGCCTCTTGTGAAGAATTGAATAGCGGACGTTCTTTGATCCAATGGTCCGGGTTCAAGGATGCCGGGTCAAGCAGACACCCTCGTTTCCCGTTCACTCCGACGACTTTCGCATACGGATCGAGCGACTCTACTTTTTTCCCATCAATCAGCGCTTCAAATACATAAAATTGACCTTCGAATAAGGCACGGTCGAGTTCGATCACCCACGTCCCCTTCTCAGCCGGTTCGAGCTCGAGCCGATCAAACTTCCGGGCACGGGCTGTTCGATATAACTTGACCGACATCTGTTCCGCTACCGGAGACCAAACGCGTAGTCGAATCTGCTCCCCTTTGAACGTCACCCCTAGGTCTTTCCCGTGATAGGCAACGTGATCTAAGTCTACATGTGTGTGTTGATCCATTGTACGTTCCATCTCTTCACTCCTTCACTGCTTCAAATCTGCTATCATTATAACAAAACCACACAAAGGATGGATGAAACATGGCAAAAGACAATTCTTTCGATATCGTGTCAGAAATGAATCTTGAAGAAGTGAAGAACGCGATCCAAATCGCGGAGAAGGAAATTTTGAACCGCTACGACTTTAAAGGCTCAAAGAGTGAGATGTCGCTCGACAATGGCGACCTCGTCCTCATCTCGGATGACGACTACAAACTCGAGCAATTAAAAGACGTCTTGATCACGAAATTGATCAAGCGCGGTGTCCCGACAAAAAACCTCGACTATCAAAAAGTAGAGAATGCACTCGGCGGGACAGTTCGCCAACGTGTGAAACTAAAGAGCGGAATCGACAAAGATGACGCGAAAAAAATCAATAACGCCATCAAGGAATCAAAACTTAAAGTCAAATCGCAAATTCAAGACGATCAAATCCGCGTGACGGGGAAATCACGTGACGATCTTCAGACCGTCATGCAACTCGTACGTGAACTTGAATTGTCCGTCGATGCCCAATTCACGAACTTCCGATGAAACTCGCCATCATCAGTGACCCGCACGGTTCGTTTGATGATTTAAAGGCCGTCCTGGATGACGTTCGTCGCGAAACCGAGCATATTCTCTGTCTCGGGGATCTATATGAATGCCACATCGGGAAAAAACGACGTCACGAGCGCTTTCATCATGTAGAAGACGTCGTGACGTACGACCCGAATTACGAAGCATTGCTGACATTCCCGAGTCTTCGTGGTAATCAGGAGGAGCGAATCGACGAGGTGCTCGTCATCGACCACCCTGTGAAAACACGGATTTCTCTGTTGCCGGAACAGACGACTCTCGAGGAAGCCCGCTTTTTACATGGGCATCAAGTCAAATGGAACGAAGACTGGGAACCGGTTGTCGAGAAAGGAAAATATCCACTCGTCTTCATCGGACATAGTCACATCCCCGGGATTTACCGAAAAGGAAAATCCTTGCCGTGGGAAATCGGGACACCGTTCCATTTGAAGAAAAAACGATATGTCATCAACGTCGGTGCTGTCATATTCGATCGGGAATGGTGTCTCTATGATACGGAAGCCCGGACGGTGACGCGGATGAAAGCGTGAATACAAAAAGGACCTCAATTTTTGAGGTCCAGGCTGTTGATGAACCAGATTGCATCTTGCAATCTGGTTCATCTTTTTTTGTGGGTTTCGATTTCTTGGGGCGTTCTGCCCCAAGAAATTGAAGACGTATTATGAGACGGTCCTTTCCAATCAACAGGTTAGGCAACTTTTTATGCTTTGTACAGTGACTGAAGCCAGATTGGCGCGTTGAACCTTCTCGATTCCGTCTGGTTCGCTTCATGTCGTTTTCAGGATTGAAGCGTTACATGTCGGATTCCTTATTTTGATGATTTTTTCGGCCATCGAGGCCTTAGAAAAAGACAAACGGCCGTCAGATGACGACCGTTTGCGTTGCTCGCCCGACGGCGTCCCGACTCCGACAGGAAAGCAATCCGACGGAGACCCAGCAGCGACCTAGGTCGCGATGCGGCTCCGGGATTGCCTACGGAAAGCGTGGGCGCCGGAAAGGCGAGCGATATGATTTATGTTAGTCAACAAGCTGGGCCTCAATTTTTTTGAGGTCCTTTCGTCTGTCTTACATTTCTTCCGGAGCTTCGACACCGAGTAAGCGGAGTCCTTCCGTCAATACGAGCGTCACGGCCTTCACGAGTGCGAGACGCGATTGTTTGCCTGCATCTTCTTCTAAGACACGAACATGACCGTAATACTTGTTGAACGCTTGCGCGAGGTCAAGTACGTAGCGGCTGATGATGGATGGTTCGCGGCGTTCATGTGCACGCGTGATGACGTGCGGGAACGCGTTGAGCATCGTGACGACACCCCATGAGTAGTCATCATCTGCACCAGTGAACGGTGAACCATCGTAGTTTCCTTTGCGAAGGAGTGAGTTCGCACGAGCGTTCGTGTATTGGACGTAAGGTCCTG
This sequence comes from Exiguobacterium sp. PFWT01, assembly GCF_018255795.1. Lineage (GTDB taxonomy): Bacteria > Bacillota > Bacilli > Exiguobacteriales > Exiguobacteriaceae > Exiguobacterium. The sequence goes on from NZ_CP073755.1 coordinate 2,591,086, forward strand.
TCTCCCCTTCAAACTTGAGCATGCTGTCGAGATCGAACTCGATGTTGTTGATGCGTTCGTTCTTCAAGTCGTGGAAGACGACCGCGCCGACACCGACCATGCGGGCAACGTCTTGTGCGTTCGCAAGATCCGGATTCTTCTGCTCGATATTCGCCTGCGCTTTTTCGATCGCCTCTTTCAACACTTCCTCAAGAAGGACGATGCGTCCTTTACGTGTCGACATCTTCTTCCCTTCTTGCAAGATCAAGCCGAACGGTACGTGATGCATGCCATCAACAAAGTCATATCCAAGCTTACGCAAGACAGAGAAGAGCTGTTTGAAGTGAAGGGCCTGTTCGCCACCGACGACATAGTTCGCTTGCACGAAGTTGTACGTCTCGTAACGATAGATCGCTGCTGCCAAGTCGCGTGTCGCGTACAATGTCGCGCCATCTTTCTTCTTGATCAAGCAAGGTGGCAAGTTCTCTTCCTCGAGCGAGACGACCATCGCGCCCTCACTTTCGACTAAGAGATTTTTCGCTTCGAGCATCTCGACGACGCGTGCCATTTTATCGTTATAGAACGCTTCCCCGTTGAAGCTTTCGAATTTCACACCAAGGAGGTCATATACTTTTTGGAACTCTTTAAGTGACTCGTCACGGAACCACTGCCAAAGCTCTGTCGCTTCCGCATCACCATCTTCAAGCTTTTTGAACCAAGCACGACCTTCGTCTTCGAGTTCTGGTTGTGTCTTCGCCTCTTCGTGGAAATGGACGTATAATTTTAAGAGTTCTGCGATCGGGTTGGCGCGTACCGCTTCCTCATCGCCCCACTTCTTGTAGGCGACCATCAATTTCCCGAACTGAGTGCCCCAGTCTCCAAGGTGGTTGACGCCGACGACGTCATATCCGTTTTTACGTGCGATTTGGTTGATTGCATTCCCAATCACCGTCGAACGCAAGTGACCCATCGAGAACGGCTTCGCAATATTTGGTGACGAGAAGTCCGTCACAATCGTTTCATTGCGTGCTTCGTGTGTCGCATATTCCGATTTTTCCTCAAGTACGGTGTTGATGATTTCTTTTGATACGACATCACGGCTCAAGAAGACGTTGACGTAAGGTCCCGCCGCCTCCACTTTCGTGAACAATTCATCGTTCAATTCATTTGCGATATCTGTCGCAATCATGACAGGTGCTTTCCGGTAAGCTTTCGCCAATTGGAAACACGGGAACGCGAGGTCACCGTGCGCCTCGTGTTTTGGCTTCTCAATCAATGCTTCAATTTGGTCAATCGTGAGTTCTTCACCGATGACACGGGATAGTGCTTCTGCATACTTGCGTTCATAACTCATCTGTATGTCCTCCTTCTTCAATAACAACTCATAAAAAAAACGCCCTTTGCATAGATGCAAAGAGACGGGAATTCCCGCGGTACCACTCTTCTTGCCTGCATGATGCAGACCGCTTTATGGTGATAACGGTTCCCTCCGGCTATGCCTACTCTCGTTTCGGATAGCATCTCAAAAGTGCGTTTCGCGACGTTTGTCAGCCCAGGCTCTCACCAATCCCCAGGTCGCTTTGTTGACTAAACCATCGTTACTCTCTTTTTCATCGACTTTCGTCTATGCGGTTGAAAAGCAACTTCATTATAGAGGATATTCCCTGTATACTCAATGCTAGAATTCAAGCATGATAAAAGAAAGGCAGGACTCGCACGAAATCATGACGAATCTTTACTATTATATCTTGAAATGTCCCATGCTAGGAGGGAACACATGAACCACTTTCGCAAGATGTCCGTGCTCGGTTGGAGTATATGGAGTGTTTTGTTCTGCTTCACCATCGGATTATTTGCATTGGATGTGCTGCACGCCCCGACCATCGATCCGTTGTCCTTTATTTTAATCTCATTACTCGTCATCATCTTTCAACTCGATTCAATCGAAGTCAAAGGTGTGTACTTCACATTCTCTGAGAGTATCGTATTAATTCTTTTTCTATTCTTTGGATTTGAAACAGCACTCATCGTCAACCAGATTGGATTATTCGTCTTTCAGTTCGCCAATTTGAGACCAAAAGTCGCCATACGCCGATTCCGCTTCACCTATCCGTGGAACGCGATTACGGCATACTTAGAAATTGTCATTCCCGCTACCGTCTATCTCGCCCTCGGTGGGGTAACCGGCCTTGATTTTTATTCGCAAGAATCGTTTGTACCGCTTGCCGGGTTATTCTTTGCTATCTTGTTAAATACCGTATTTCAAAAATATCAGGTGAGATGGTGGTTCCGCGTCGATATCGCATTGAGCGACTTCATGAAAATCGCTTTCTACACATATGTCGTCAGTTTGATCTTCATCTTAGCGGCAGCGTTCTTCCGAGAGACGAATTTACTTGTCGTCAGTAGCATCGCGGCAGCGTTGACCTTCTTCATCAAACGACTCCTCATTCAAAAGGGACGACAGGATGCGTATAAATCTCTAATTGAACAGTACGACGAAGCGAAAGAAGCCGTCTCTTTGTCACAGAGCGAAGCACAAGCCATCGAAGTCTTTTTAAGTCAGTGTGAACAATTGAACCATTACGATGAAGGATATATCGAGTTCAAGTTGTTTGATCGCACACTCTATTTCGACTTGAAGACACGTCAACCGATTGATTGTCCCGTCGTATTTGCGCTACTGGACATCAGTCAACCTGTCGAGCCTGTCCTTGACTACGAGATGCGATTTGAGTGGGATGCTTCATTGTCTGACGCTTTCCATGACGACTACCATAGCTTCGTCTCAATTCGTTCGGAAGAAATCGAGGGAATCCGAACATGGATCGTGATGACAGGAGAACCTGTATATGGGTATCCGAAGATTATCCAACTAGAAATCCTCAAGTTGCTCAAGTCGTTCAACCGGACCATCAGCCGTTGTCATGAACGAGATCGTCTGTATACCGAGAGCCGGACGGATAGTTTGACTCTCCTCGCCAATGCCCGCGCCTTCTACGAATACGGGATTCAACAAATATCCGACATCTCGATGTATCCGATCTCGGTCGCCATGCTCGACATCGATTTCTTTAAAAAAATCAATGATACGTATGGCCATCAAGTCGGTGACCAAGTGTTGCAGGAATTTGGTCGACGTATCCGGCAAGCCCTTCGCGCTGATGACTTTGCCGCCCGTTATGGTGGGGAAGAGTTTATCTTGCTTCTCAATCATTGTGACATGTCTCAAGCCGTTGACATTGCAGAAAGAATTCGCCAGCAAATCGAAGCGAAACCGTTCCTTGTCGATCATCACGAGGTTTCTGTGACCGCGTCCATCGGGGTCGATACAATCGATGCGTTTGGAAATAAGCGCTTAGACGATACGATTCGAAACGCGGACCGTGCCCTATATGTCGGTGGGAAATACGCGGGACGTAACCGCGTGGCGCACTTCAACAATTTAACGACGTAAACTCCCCTTTCTCACATCGAATTGGGGAGTTTTTAAGTTGACAAGCGGATTTGAAACAGGTACGTTAGGGAACGTGTTTACTAATTGGATAGATTCACTTTTTATCGAGAGAGACGGAGGGACTGGCCCTGTGAAGTCTCGGCAGCGGGGAACCTGTGCCAAATCCAGCGGGCGTATTGCTCGAAAGATGAAAAGGGTATTTCGCACGAAGGACCTTTTTCTTAAGAAAGGGTCCTTTTTATTTTTAGTGAGGTGATTATTTTGGAACAACCAACAGCAAACAAATGGGCACTCTTGCCATTACTCGTCTTCTTACTCTTCTTCATCGGAGCGGGTGTCTATTACGGAGACTTCTATAAGTTTCCGGTACTCGTTGCGGCCATCATCGCCTTGATAGTTGCGGCATTCATGACAAAAGGAAGTGCCACCCAAACCGTCGAGCGCATCGCGCAAGGAGCCGGGAACCCGGGCATCATCATCATGATTTTCATTTTCTTACTGGCTGGCGCCTTTTCAACGGTAGCGGAAGCCATCGGGGCAATCGATGCAACGGTCAACGCCGCCTTGACTCTATTACCACCATCGCTTCTCTTGAGCGGACTCTTCGTCATCGCCGCTTTCATTTCAATGGCGATGGGAACGTCGACGGGTACAATCGCGGCACTTGCGCCGATTGCCCTTGGTATTCATGAAGAGAGCGGCGTTAATGTCGCCATCGCTGCCGCGGCCGTTGTCGGAGGGGCGATGTTCGGGGACAACCTCTCGTTCATCTCGGACACGACGATCGCTGCCGTCCGGACACAACGAACGAACATGCGCGATAAGTTCCGCACGAACTTCTGGATCGTGTTACCGGCCGCCATCATCACGACCGTTTTACTCGCCGCCTTGTCAAATGGGGAGTCCACGGTCGATGTCGCCGCATTCGAATGGTACAAACTGATTCCGTATCTTGCCGTCATCGGACTCGCATTGACAGGATTGAACGTCATCTTGGTTCTGTTAGGTGGCATCACGCTCACCGGCATCATCGGTCTCCTGGATGGAAGCCTATCCGTCACGGCGTTTGTGACAGCCATCGCGGACGGGATGATGGGCATGGCCGAAATTTCATTCCTGACGTTACTCATGGGTGGACTCGTCGGACTCATCTCACACAACGGCGGACTCACGTATTTACGTGACGCGTTGACATCTCGTATTCAAAAACGTGCCGGTGCCGAGTGGAGCATCGCTGGTCTCGTCAGTGCGACAAACGTAGCGACGGCAAACAATACGATTTCCATTCTCGTAGCCGGACCACTTGCAGCGAACATCGCGGACGAATATGACATCGAACGGAAGAAATCAGCGAGCGTACTCGATATCTTCTCATGTGGTGTACAAGGGATTCTCCCATATGGAGCACAACTCCTCATCGCTGCCGAATTGACGAAGACCGCATCGCCGGACCTCGTCCCGTTCATGTTCTATCCATTCCTCCTCTTTATTTGTGGAGGAATCGCCATCGCATTCAATTTCCCACGTTTCAAAAAACAGTCATAAGTGAAAACACCCCTTGTTCAAAGGGGTGTTTGTCGTTTAGTGACCATTTCTTGTTTCAACTTCTCGTTGCGTTTCTTGAACGCCCGTCGTTTTAGCACTTCTTCAAGTCCTCGACTGATGGCCCATAATACGATGAGGAGCAGACCGAGCATCGATAAACGAAACGGACTTTGGATAAATTCTTCCCATTGGTCCCCGATGACCGAGAAAATGACGACGACGAGCAGTTTCCCGAATCCTGCCGCCATGATGAACGTACGGAGCGGCATCTGAATGAGCGCCAATAAATAGGTGATCAAACTGACCGGGATGAATGGGAGTGAATATAAGAATCCGAGTGAGATCGGACTCATATGATTGATGCGTTCTAACCAATAGACCGCCGCCTTATGTTTCTCGAGCCAGCGTGTCATCGGTTTGCGGAACACATAACGGACGGCTGCAAAAACGACGATCGTTCCAAGAAGGTTCCCAATCCAGGATAAGAGGACCCCTAACAGAAAGCCGTATGTCGCCGCATTCGCAGAGATGATTAATACGAGTGGTAAAAATGGAAAAATCGCTTCTAAAAACGGCGCACCTAGACCGGCCCATGGACCACCAGGCAAACTTTGAAGCCATTCAATCAATTGGATGATGTACTGTTGGAGAGAATTTAGCATAGTCGTTCCACCTTCAACTTTCGTTACTACTCTATTACCCGAATTCAATTTTCAAGACGCATCTCCCTGCATTCGTCAAAAAAAATTAAAAACCATTTGCGAAAATTCGTCGTGATATTTATCATATAATAATGGACTTGTGGTTGCAGGCAAGTCTATTCGTCGAACGACACAACCCAACGTTCGTTTTCCTGCAAAAAACTGAACACAGGGGAGCAACACAACATGGAAACAAAACCAATGCGGGTCTTGCTGTACTATAAGTACGTCAACATCGAAGACCCAGAAACACTCACGCAAGAACATTTGAAGTATTGTAAGGACCTCGGCATCAAAGGACGCATCTTGATTTCCTCCGAAGGAATCAACGGGACGTGCTCTGGTACTTGGGAGCAAACCGAGCAGTACATGAATGACTTGAAAGCAAACCCTCTCTTCAGCGATATCGAGTTCAAAATCGATGAAGTCGAAGAGCATGCCTTCAAGAAAATTTTTGTCCGTCACAAGAAAGAGCTCGTGACGTGGCGCTTTGATGGCGAGTTTGATGTACCGAAACAACACGGTGCATACCTCGAACCAGCAGAATGGAAAGAGATGATGAATCGTGATGATGTCGTCATCCTCGACGTTCGTAACAACTACGAGTACGAACTTGGTCACTTTAAAAATGCGATCAAAATCGATGTAGAGGCTTCACGTTACATGCCAGAATGGCTCGAAGAGAACAAGGACCTCTACGAAGGGAAAACACTTCTCACGTACTGTACCGGTGGCGTCCGTTGCGAGAAATTTACAGCATATATGCGTGACCGAGGTCACGACAACATCTTCCACCTTAAAGGTGGCGTCGCGATGTATGGTAAAGATGAAGCGACAAAAGGAGAAGACTGGGAAGGAGAGCTATACGTCTTTGACGAGCGGATCAATGTTCCGGTCAACTCCGTGAACCCATCTGTCGTCTCACACTGTATGCACTGTGGGACAAAGACGGTTCGTTACGTTAATTGTGCCAACCCGGAGTGCAATGCACAACATTTCTGTTGTGAAGAGTGTGAACCAAAACAAATGCGTTCATGCTCGAAGGAGTGTCAAGAACACCCACGCAACCGTTATATCATCGATAACATTGCAGAGAAACTTCAGGAAACTGAAGGAGTAGTCGGGTAACAAAAATCGACCAGAAGATGTCTTGGAGAACGCATCCAGGACATCTTTTTTTTGACGAAATCTTAACGTCTAGCTTGCGCCTCTTTCGGGTATAGTGAAGATACTATGTCAGACAGGAAGTGAATGCACGCATGTTTAACGAACCTTTACTCGCCGCGATTCTCGCTTGGTTTATCGCCCAGGCGGCCAAGCTTGTAACTGAACTCATTAAAACACGGGATTTTGAAATTGAAATCATGTTCGCTTCAGGTGGTATGCCTAGTTCGCACTCGTCCACAGTCGTCGCACTCGCTACGGCGATCGGGCGAATGGAAGGCATCGACTCGAGCCTATTCGCTCTTGCTGTCGTCTTCGCCACCATCGTCATGTATGATGCGACCGGAGTCCGGCAGGCGGTCGGTTTCCAAGCACGGCTCTTGAACGATTATTTCAAAGGAATTAAACATGAGACCCCGCTCTTGAATGAGCTTGTCGGCCATACGCCGTTCCAGGTCATTGTCGGAGCGCTACTCGGTCTCGTCGTCGGACTGTTTTTCCCAATGTAACGGACCAAGGTATGTCATTTCTCACACTCTTGATTCTTTTTGTGAAGTTTCACAAAGAAGAAGTTATACTCAAGAGAGAGGAGGAATCGACATGCCTTTTTTGCAGAAATCTTACGAGTCACTCGATACACTCGCCGAAGCCATCGGACAAGCGATTCGAGCACCAATCACGATCGAGAACCGCCACCACCAATTGCTCGCCTATAGCACCCACCCCGATTCGACCGACCCGGCCAGGATTGCGACCATCATCGGGCGTCGTGTCCCAGAAGCTGTCATCGAAGATCTATGGGAAAGTGGCATTTTACAAGAAGTCATCGACCAAGATGAACCCGTCGTCATCCCGGCCCGTCTCGCCGTCGGTCTCGGGGAACGCGCAGCCATTGTCATCAAACAACATGATGAAGTGCTCGGCTATATTTGGAGCTTGGCTCGGACGAATCCGTTCAGCACTCAAGAACTAGCTATCCTGCAAGAAGGGGCAACCATCGCCAAAAAATTACTGATGACCATTGCGATGCATGAGCGGCGGATCAGCGCCGAGCTCGAGCGCTTCTTATTAGATGTCCTCGCTTCCCCGACTCTCACGGATGCCAATCGCGAACGATTGAACGAACTTGCCCCGATTGCTGTCGCCAGTCGGTTGACGGTCATCGAATGCGCTCAACCGATCACCCCTCAACTTGCGGAACGCCTTCACTATGTGCTCGCGACGCAAGAGGCCATTGAAGTCGTTTTACATGCCATCGACGGTCAACAGCTACTCGTTTGGCACTATATGAAGTCTGAACTCTCCGATGAAGAGACCGCACTCATTGCCTGGGCGGAACGATTCGAACAATTGCTTCAAGACAAGTTCAGCGAATCCGAACCACGCCTTGGCATCAGTCGACGTTTTTTCGAAAGTGACATGTTATATGCCGCAGCGGAAGAAGCGCGACGGGTGGCCACGCTGCGTCGCAAGTTCCCGCTCGAACTCTCGACCTCCCGTGCATTTGAGCAGATTGGCATTTATCAACTCGTCCCAGAACTCGCTCGGCGAATCGGGCTCCGACTTGAGACCCACCCGACCGTCGAACGGTTGCAACATTATGACTCATCCCATCAGACCGAACTCGTGAAGACACTCGAGTGGTATTTTTATTTTGATGGGAACGTCAAACGGGTCGCCGCCCATCTTCATATCCATCCGAATACCGTTCTGTATCGGATTCGCCGCATCGAAGAGTTGACGAATATCACGCAAGTTTCCTTACCCGAACGGTCCATGATTTATTTAGCCATTAAGGCTGGTCAATATCGATTAGAAGACTAGACGTTTGCTTTGTGTTTTTTCACAAAGTGAGCGTCTTCGTTTTTAGAATCCATGATAAAGACAGCGTTTTCGAATGGGTCTATACTAGAGGTGTGAACAATTTGTGTCAACGGAATGAAAGGGGAATGTTCCATGAAAATCGGGGTATTAAAAGAGATTAAAAACAATGAAAATCGGGTGGCCTTAACACCGATGGGTGCATTTATGTTAACGGAGCTTGGTCATGATGTATTCGTCGAAACGAATGCCGGTCTCGGTAGCGGCTTCACGAATATGGAATATATTGATGCTGGTGCAACGATTCTTGAAACGGCGAAAGAAGTTTGGGAAGGTGTCGAACTCGCTCTCAAAGTAAAAGAACCACAACCGTCTGAGTATCAATACTTCCGTCCTGACTTGACGCTCTTCACTTATCTACACCTTGCGGCGGAGCCGGAATTAACGAAAGCGCTCGTCGATTCAGGGATTACAGCGATCGCCTACGAGACAGTAGAAGTGGATCGCACGTTACCACTCCTCACACCGATGAGTGAAGTGGCAGGACGTATGGCTGCGCAAATCGGAGCTCAAATCCTTGAAAAACCACATGGTGGAAAAGGAATCTTGATGTCTGGTCTCCCAGGCGTGCCTCGTGCGAACGTCACGGTCATCGGAGGCGGTGTCGTTGGAACGAATGCAGCTCGAATCGCAATTGGTCTTGGGGCGAGCGTGACGTTGATGGACATTAGCCCGGCTCGTCTTCGTCAAATCGACGACTTGTTCGGAAACACAATCAATACGTTGATCTCAAATAAATACAACATTGCGAAACAAGTGGCTGAGAGTGACCTTGTGATTGGTGCCGTGCTCATCCCAGGAGCAAAAGCACCGAAACTCGTCACGGAAGAAATGGTACAACGCATGTCGCCTGGTTCGGTCATCGTCGACGTCGCTATCGACCAAGGTGGAATTTGTGAGACGATCGACCATATCACGACGCATGATGCGCCAACGTATGAGCGCTATGGCGTGCAACACTACGCTGTCGCTAACATGCCAGGTGCCGTGCCACGCACTTCGACAATGGGTCTGACAAACGCGACGATGCCATATATCATCGAGTGTGCACAAAAAGGCGTATTCCCAGCCCTTCTTGAAAACGAGGCACTTCTCAAAGGCCTAAACGTCATCAACGGAACGGTCACGTATGAAGCGGTCGCACGTGATTTGGAATATCCGTTCGTTCCTGCCCATGAGGCAGTCTCGAAACAAACACAAGCTTAATCCTTAAGACGATGAGATGCCCGGTCTCATCGTCTTTTCTCTATACCAAAAAGAAGGAACCGAACGCCATCGTCCGATTCCTTCTTTATTATACGTTATGCGTTCTCAACGGCGATATCTTCCCCGATGATTTTCACTTCCGGCTCTAATTCCACTTCGAATTTCTCTTTAACGGTCGCCTGGACGTGACGGATGAGTGAAATGTACTCTGTCGCCGTCGCCTCATCGATATTGACGATGAAGCCCGCATGCTTGAGCGAGACTTCCGCCCCTCCGATGCGTTTGCCTTGTAGACCAGAGTCTTGAATCAACTTGCCGGCAAAATAGCCAGGCGGACGTTTGAACACACTTCCACATGAAGGATATTCAAGTGGTTGTTTCGATTCCCGTTTATACGTCAAGTCGTCCATGACTTCTTTGATCAATTCATAGTTTTTCGGTTCTAGTTCGAACGTCGCCTCGAGTACGATCAAGCCCTCTTTCGAGACACGGCTCGTTCGGTAGTCAAGATCGAGTTCATCTTTAGATAAATGAAGCACTTGACCATCCTGCGTCAACACCGTCGCAGATGTGATGACATCCTTCGTCTCTCCGCCGTATGCACCTGCGTTCATGTAGACGGCACCACCGACCGTCCCAGGGATCCCACATGCAAACTCGAGGCCGGATAACCCCTCTGCTAATGCTTGACGTGAGACGTCGATAATCGCCGCTCCTGCCTGCGCAATCATTTGATTCCCTTCTCGACGAATCGAGTCGAGTTCATTCAAGTTCAAAACGATTCCACGGATGCCACCATCGCGGACAATCAAGTTTGAACCGAAGCCAAGAATCATAAACGGCATCGCTTCTTGATGGGCAAGTTGTAAGACGGCCTGTACTTCTTCGTACGTGTGTGGAGCCACGAAGTAATCTGCCTTACCGCCTAGTTTTGTATACGTGTGTGCCGACAACGGCTCGTCTTGAAGGACGCGCTCGGCCGGAATGATCATCTGGAGTTGCTGTAAAAAGCTCATGCGTTCACTCAATCCTTTATGTTCTATTTAATCAGTGTCTCGGTCCCACCTCATTCGTTCCGAGCACGTCACTGAATGGTTTCAGTACGAATCACAGTATACAAATGATTATTGGACGTGACAAGCAACGTTTTTCTTACAAATTCATGATTAGTTTATAGCAATAGCGATGTCGCAATGGCAACGATGATGGGAATTGTAAAGTTATCCCAATCTCGATATGAAATCGCTTCAGTTAGCGTAGCGATGATGGAAATGATAAACCCATATGTTACCACTTGCCAAAGGACGACATCATTCCACAAAAACAATAAAAATAAGACAGCATACGAGCTTAGGAACATGGCGATGCTTCCTTGGAAAGAACGCTTTTGGCCATATAAATCATAGACGACCGTCCCATATTTACGCCCGATGAGTGCAGCCATCCCGTCCCCCCAGGCGAGGACGAGTGATCCGGCTAAAAACGCGATCGGCTCGGACTCGAAGAAGAAGTATAAAATAATGAGCAATGCAATCGGATAGTATACGGTCCCGAATGATTTCCGTTCCGTTTGATGCACTGGTGACGGGCTTTTATATAATAAGACCGCATTCGCAAATGTGAAGAAGATGAGCGGGACTGCCGCGACGTACCATGAATCCATTAACCAAACTGCTAATAACGACCAATGTCCGACTGCGATATGTACACTTTTTCGAATCGTTTCATCCGTCCATCCCAGACGTTTCCCGACTTGCTCGAGACCTACGAGAAACACGAGGACGACTACAATGGAAAGAATCGAACTAATCCATTCATTCATTGCTTGACCACCTTCATCTATAGAGTGTGTATGATACCGTCATTATACCTTAATCAGTGCCCATCCTAGCTTACTTTTCAAACATTTGGTAGAATGAGGTCAAATGACTGTATAGCCAACGTACGCTGTTGGCGATAGAAAGGGTGGCCGTATGCGCGACGCAACTTCAATTCAAACTTTGGCAGATTGCCTTCATTTTATGCAGGTCGGAGAAATCGAGCGAGCCATCGCCCTCTTCCCTGAAGACGTGCGTGAACATTTCCCAAAAGAGCTTCGAAAAATCCACTTGTTTCATATTGAAAAGAACGGCTTATCGATTAATCAAATCGTCGCCCTCGCGAATGCATTGACCGGCGAGCATCTCTCCGCGACGACGATTCAAAACTGGACGAAGCGTGAAGTCCGTAAAATCATCGGTGTCCCACGAATCGGTAAAAAGTATTCCTTGCATCAAGCGGCAATCATTTATCTCCTTGATGACTTGAAACACCTTTTTTCTCTCGAAGAGACGAGTTCCTTGTTGGCGCTCATTTTCAACAACCCTGACCGGGACGAAGACGACTTCATCAAACCGATTGATTTTTATCGACTGTACGCGGAGTATGCGAAATCAACGAGCCCGATTGACCTCCTCGATACACGGGCGAAGCGTTCGCTCGAAAAGATGAACTATGAACATCCAAATATCATTCATGTCTTGAAGCTTTGTCTATACGCACATCGGGTGACGACACTTGAACTCGAGGCCAAGCACTACTTGAACCGTTTCATTCGATGAGACGGTTTTTTCGCATCAAAAAACACCGGTCGCTTGACCGGTGCTCGTCATCGTTATGAGACAGATGCTGCGAGTGGCATCCGCGATTTGACCGTTAACGTCTTTAAGACGGAAAGGAGTTCGAACATCGATAACTGATCGGCTTCTTTCGTTAAGCAGAACGTATCGTCCTCTTGTTTCCGTAGTTCCGCGACAAGTTTACCCGCTTTGTCGCGAACGCTGAACTTGTGACGTTCCACATCGTATTGAATCGTGAAGAGTCCGCGTTCATAGACGTTGTACTCACACTTTTTCCCGAATAACGAGAACTTGTCTTTCAATTGACCAATCGCCTGTCCATCATGGTTCATTACGACCCATTTTTGGCAGTTCGGGATGTATTTCCCGTGAGCGATCTGTCGTCCAGACAAATTGTGCACTTGGACACTGCCTTCCGCGTCGCGGTGAACAGATCCGATCGCATCATTTGTCTCGTCATAAATGGTCGCCTCACCTTGTGTAAAGACGCAACCTTTTACATAAATTAATTTGCGCACCGCTTTTTCCTCCTAGCACGTTCCAACCGTGATTGTTTGTATGTGTACGGTCGGGTATTACTGAAAACCCCAATCGTTTCTCTGTGTAGTTTTTATCTCGTTTCAACTACTACATATTTCATATGACGAAGATGATTATTGCATCGTTTAAAGAAAAAGACAACCCTTTTTTTTCGACATCATTTGGATTCTGTCGAACTTGTGAACAAGCCTATTCTCATCGCTTATATCCCGCCTCTTTTAAGAGTTCTTCAAGCTCCATTCTTGCAATCAGACGAACTTGATTTGGCGCCGCCAATTCGTATGCGCTGTCCGTGAAATTCGAGTTCGTCACGACCCAGCCTTCGTGTGCTTGATAATAGGGAACGGCCGCTGCAATTTGTTGAACCGCTTCGAGTCCGACCGTCTTTTCATAACGCTTTGCTTGAACGGCAATCGTCCATCCATCCGGTGTCTCCAGTAACAAGTCTGCTCCAAAGTCACGCGATGCCGGAGTCACCGTGACCGTATATCCAAGCGCGGTGAACACTTCCTCTAAAAATAGTTCAAACTCCCGACCATCCATCCGATCAATGCGGTCGATAGTCGACAGCCTTACTTTCCATACAAACCACGCAATTCCAAGCAAGAGAAGCAGGACGCTGCTCCAAAGTGGTGCCTCGTACCACCACAAACATATGGCACCGATAATCCCAATGAGTAATCCAATCATCTCCATCTTTCCTTTCCAAGTCCTCTCCCTCACTTTACCGTTTCGAGGGCAGGAAATGAAAGGGGGATCTGTCGAATGATATAGAAGATGTGCTCGTCTGACACCACGAAGGAGGGATGACTGTTCATGGAGAATCATGCCAATCTCCAAAGTGAGTTACTACATGCATTACCTTACGGAGTTGCGTTAATACAGAAAGATGGAACAATCGTTCAGGCAAACCGTCCGTTTCTTGAGCAGTTTCCCGAGAATCTACAGAGACGTTCGAACCTTTTCCATATGGTCAATCAGTCACCCATTACGATGGAATTATCTCGTCGGATGGAACAAGGACTGCCTTGGATGTATGAACTACCAACGATGCGAGTACACGCTATCCCGTGGGAAAATCAATATATTCTTTCCATCGAGCCGCTGCCACATGACACACGCGTGACGATTCAACACAACGCGTTTGAGGCGATGATGCACACCGAACTCGACATGGCGATGATCATGACGGATGCGAATCTGCTGATCACTCGTTTCAATCAGGGGGCCACGGAACTGTTTGGCTATGCCCCCCACGAAGTGCTCTACGAAATGACACCGTTCGCTTTATTTGAATCGAGAGAGTTAAGTGAAAAGCGCTCTGCTTATCAAGATGAGACGGAACGATTGCTATCGTTCGAACAAATGTTACGCCTCGCACTCGACAAAGGAGACCGGGAATGGAAATTTCAATGTAAAGATCGGACACATTTCATCGGCAAATTGTTCATGCATCCCGTATACGAGCAAGAACAACTCATCGGCTTCTTTTTCTTCGTATTTGATGTGAGTTCCGAGATTGAGTTGAAACGTGAGCTCCGTTATAAGGAACAGCGTTATCGCATGTTTGCTGAATCGGTCATCGAAGCCGTCCTATTCCATGAAGATGGAATGATTCTCGATGCGAACAAGGCGGCGGAATCCATCTTTAAAATCCCTGCAGAACAAATGATGGGACGCCAGACGATCGAGTTTATCGCGGAAGGGTACCGGGCCGATGTGTTGCGACGCATTCGTAATCACATTCAAACGCCATACGAAGTGATTGGTCGTCGGCAGGATGGAACGTTCTTAGAACTAGAGGTGTATCCAAAAGAAGTGACGTATCAAGGGCAAACGTTACGGGTCGCGGTCATGCGTGATATCAGCGACCGTAAAAAAGTAGAGCGTATGCTCGAACGCGAAAAAAATGCCATCGCCCGTCAGCGTGATATCATCCAGTCAATCTTACAAGCATCGAATGAAGCGTTCGTTTTGACCGAATCGAACGGGAGTGTCTTGTTCATGAACGTCCATGCAAGGCGACTCATGGACTTACCGGGCATCGCTCCAAACAAAATTCAGGAGCGTATCCCGCTCCTCTCTATGTTCCGTCCTCGTGACAGGAGCGAGATGCTGCGAAAGATGGATCAACTTCTCGACGGGACGGCGCGTGAAGTGTCGATGCGCTTCTCCATCCCACAGCCGAATGACCGAGATGAAGAGTACTACGAGATGTACGGGACGACAATGGACACGAAACGACAAATCGGTATGGATAGCGGTTTCTTGTTTGTGTTCCGTAATCGAACCGAAGAAGAGCGTATGGACCAGATTAAGAATGAACTGGTAAGTACGGTCTCACATGAGCTGAGAACCCCCCTCTCCTCATTATCGGGATATATCGAATTGATGCTCGCTCGGGATTTGACTCCTGAAAAACGGGAGCGCTTCTTGAAGACGATGTCGCGGGAAGCGAAACGATTGACCGCCCTACTTAACGACTTTTTAGACATCCAACGCATGGAAGACGGTCACCAAGAATATAAACAAGATCATTTCCCATTAAATGAACTTGTGTTGGAAGTGATTGAACGCTTCCGCGAAACAAGTGATCATACCATTCATTTCGATAATGCGGATGATGACCTACCTCTCGTTGCCGACCGAGATCGCATCGAGCAAGTTCTCGTCAATTTGATTTCAAATGCGATCAAATATTCTCCGAATGGACAGGAAATCGAAGTGCGGGTCCGAAAAGACCACGATCAGGCTCATGTCTCCATTCGTGATTTTGGAATCGGGATTCCCGAGCACGCCTTTGAAAAGTTGTTTACGAAGTTTTATCGGGTCGACAATTCGGATACACGTAAAATTGGTGGGACCGGTCTCGGGTTGTCGATTTGTAAAGAAATTATCGAATCACATGGTGGGAGCATCGAAGTGGAATCGACAGTCGGGAAAGGGTCGACTTTTACATTCACATTAGACTTAGCGGAGGAAACGTCATGAACAATTATGCCTTTACCGGATTCCCTGGTTTTTTAGCAGGAAAATTAATTGAACACCTCGCTTCGTTACCGCATCAAATCGGAGTCATCTACGCCTTGCATCTTCCGAATCAAAAACGTGATGCAGAAGAGCTACGAGATACGTTACTGTCAACGACGTCACTTGCGCCACATCAGCTCGTCCTTGTCGAAGCAGACATCACGTTACCCGAAGTGATTCTCGACCCGATCATGCGGTCTGTCATTGAACGAGATGTCCATTACGTCTTCCACCTCGCTGCCGCATATGACTTGAGTATTCCATATGACGTCGGCTATCGCGTCAACATCCTCGGGACCAAGCATGTGACCGCGTTCGCCAAACGCTCGAAACAATTGAAGCGTTACGTGTACTTCAGTACCGCCTATATCGCCGGACGTCGTCGTGGAACGGTCTATGAAAATGAGTTATGGCACAGAGTCCAGTTCAAAAATCATTATGAAGCGACTAAATATGAAGCAGAGGCACTCGTTTCGCGAGAAATGGGAGGCATGCCCATCACCATCATTCGTCCTGGCATCGTAATCGGACATAGTCGCACGGGAGAAACGAAAAAGTTCGACGGTGTCTATTTCGTCTTACAATTGATGACACAACTCCAACAGATGCGCCCACTCCCCTACATCGGGCGGGCGAACGTTGAGGTAAACCTCGTTCCGTACGATTATGTAGTAGAAGCGACCGCTTTCCTAGCGCATTCTCCAAACGGTCTGAAGCGGACGTTCCATTTGACGGATCCGTTCCCACACGGCGCACGCGAGGTGTATCGTATGTTGCATGAGACGATGTTTCAGCGCTCTCCTCGCGGGACCGTTCCTCATGCCGTTGCCGACGCGGCATTCACTGCTTGGAATGGGGCCAAACGGCTCGAGGTTCCTCACGAACTATTGGAGTACTTTAAACATCCCGTTCACTTTGACACGACACAAACGATACGGGCGCTCGACGGAACGGGCATCGTTTGTCCGGACCTCCAGGATTACCTCCCAGAGATTGTCCATTATTTCATGGCACACAAAAAGCCCTGATTCGTCAGGGCTTCAACTATGATTGAAATTAAATGAACAAGTATACGCCGTGAATCATCGTACACTTGTTTATATCTCATCCGCGTCGTTACGAGACACCGCTTGATCGTGAAGCAGACGCTCGAGGACGAGGATATAGACCAACGCCACGAGAAGCCCTACGATACCAGGGAGAACCGCAACGATCGCATCCTCCAAATACGCAGTCGGAATCAAGTAAACCAATAGCGACTTCACACCAGACATCAACATCAACGAGGAGAGTAACACAAGCGTTACCGCTCGTTTCGACACGTCCCCGAAGAAGGGGCGTCCTGTCTTCTCCCCTTTTGTCATACCAAGCCAAGATAACAAGTCAAAAGCCTCCTCAATCATTCCTTTTCCAACCCATTATATACCAATCATTTCATACGATGAAGGCCATCAAAAATTCATGTCGCCTCCTGACCACGTTCACTCAAAAAGGCTGCAGTCCCTCTATGAGGAATGCAGCCCAAAACACACGTTCAACCAATCAAAATCTTCTCTTTCGGATAGCGAATCTTCCGGTCGGCTTGACGTGCGACGGTAAAGAGAATGGTCAACGACCCGACACGTCCGAGAAGCATCATGAACATGATAAAACCTTTTCCAAGACTATTTAAATCTGCTGTAATGCCTAGCGATAGCCCTACTGTACCAAATGCAGAAACTGTTTCAAATAAAATCGCAGTCGCAGCCAAATGATTATTCGTCAGAATCGTCAGCGTAGCAATCAGCAGGATGAAGAAAAAACTAGAGATGGCCACAACATATGCTTTTTTAATTTGAAATACGTCAATTGTGCGCTCCATGATAACCGTTTCCTTTTTACCTGCGATAAAGGCCCACATATCTGCCAAAATAACAGCAAGCGTTGTTACTTTTATTCCGGAACCGGTTGAAGCAGCACCAGCTCCAATATACATCAAAATAATGATTAACCCGATTGACACAGGTGCCATTGTAGCGATATCAATCGAATTAAATCCCGCAGTTCGTGTCGTCACGGCTTGGAAAAAAGTAACGTGCAAAGCTTCGCTTAGCGATCGGTTAAACATCGAACCCTCATTTGATACCCATTCGGTAAGCAACAATATCATCCAAGCCAATCCATTAATGATGAACAATGAAAGAATCATAATTTTCGAGTGCAGACCAAGGTGTTTCCAAGTTCGTTTCTCGGTGATATCCGCAATGGTTGTAAAGCCAAGACCGCCAATCATGAGTAGCACGGCAATCGTGACGATAAAACTGGTGTTTTGTTCAAAACTCATCAAATTATCAGGCCAGAGCGCAAATCCAGCATTATTAAAAGCAGATACAGCATGAAAAAATCCATTATAGAGCGCATCTCCAAACGTATAGTTTCCCGTTTGAAACAATGTAACGGTCAGCGAAAGCATTCCAATTGCTTGAACAATAATTGTCGTAAAAACGATATTCCTTACTAAGCGTACCGTTCCACCTGGTCCATCCAAGTTCAGTGATTCTTGCAACAAAATGCGTTGTTTCAATCCAATTTTTTTCCCTAAAAGACTTAAGAGCATCAAGGCAACGGTCATAAAACCTAGTCCACCAACCTGGATGAGCGCCAGAATGACCAATTCACCGAACAGCGTAAACGAAGTACCGATATCAATCGTTGACAACCCCGTCACCGTACCAGCTGATGTTGCAATAAATAGACAATCAATAAATGTGACCGGTTTCGCTTGTGCAAGTGGGGTATACAATAATGAAGCACCTAAAAAAATGGCTACTATGAATCCCGAGGCGATGAATCTTGCCGGTTTTTCAAACACGACACGGTAAAGAAGCTCTATTCGCTTCAATCTCATCTCTCGTCGAGATAACTGATGACGCATATTTACTCTCCTTTAATTATTGATAAAGAGTTCTAAGCTTCATGTTACTCCTCGCTTTTATAAATGCCAACAAGAAAATGTATCTCTAACGCTTTCTTCGATTTTTTGGTATTATGGGAGATAGACTTTAAGAATGTTGAGGAGGTTGAATGAAACCGTGGACCCTAGTACGGTAGATCATTCGATAGAGGATGTCTCACGAAGGTTGGAGCGCCAATCACAATGTATGCCCGCTCACCTTTATTTTCAGCTAGAAGAGTTACTCAATTGGTCACTCGAGCAAGAAGTCGTGAATCAATTGTACGCATTGTTAAAAAAATACGACGTATTAACCGATATAGAGCGTGAAGAACGAAATATCAGCATTCAAATGCTGATTGATGAAAACGGCGCTTAATCATCGGGAACGCATGTTGCGGGAGACGAGTGGCGTCTCTCGCTTTTTTTGTCCTGATTTATTTCAGAAAGGTGGAAAACAAAGACATGGATGTCGTTACGTTAGTCGGACTCATACTCGGGTTCCTCACCCTCGTCGGTGGAATGCTATTAAAAGGAGCAGGTGTTGCGCCGCTGATCAACCCTGCCGCAATGGTTATCATTTTCGTCGGTACAGCCGCGGCCGTCAGTATCGCCGTATCAAAGGAACAACTGCAGAACGTTCCAAAGCTATTTAAAATCTTGTTCAAAAAACAAGAACTGCCAAGCAAGTCTGGATTGCTCACGCAATTCGTCGACTTGTCGACTCAAGCCCGAAAAGAGGGACTCCTCTCCCTTGAAACGGCACTCGAACAAGTCGAAGAACCATTTTTACGCCAAGGCATGATGATGGTCATCGACGGTCAACCTTCCGAATATATTGCGGAAGTCATGTCACGCGACATCGAGAATATGGAACAGCGTCATAAAGCAAACGCCGATATTTTCACTCAAGCCGGGACATATGCCCCGACACTTGGGGTACTGGGAGCCGTTATCGGATTGATTGCTGCTTTGAAAGATTTATCCGATATTGATAAGCTCGGACATGCTATTTCAGCGGCCTTCGTCGCGACGCTATTCGGGATTTTCACCGGATATGTGCTTTGGTTCCCGTTTGCCAATAAACTCAAGCAGTATTCGAAGAGTGAAGTCATCATCAAGGAAATGATGATTGAAGGGATTTTATCGATTCAAAGTGGTGAATCTCCAAAAACGCTAGAAGATAAACTGTCTGTGTATTTGTCTCCAAAGGAGCGAGCTGACTATGAAGCGCAAAAAGAAGCATGATCATGAAGAACATATTCCCGAAGGATGGCTGATTCCTTACGCCGACTTGTTGACCCTGTTGCTCGCACTTTTCATCGTACTATTCGCATCGAGTAACATCGACCAGACCAAGCTTGAGAAAATGTCACAGTCTTTCAACCAGGTGTTCTCCGGGGGCGTCAGCGTCTTTCAAGCTTCGACCGCCTCAAACAGTGACATCGAACGTACAGACAAGACCAATACGACCGCCAACCCACGGACGTATGAATTGGCCCAGCTTGATGAATTAAAAGAAGATGTAAACAAATACATTAAAAAGAACGGTCTCGAAAGCCAAATCAAAGCGACGATCAATTCAAGTGGTCTCGTCTTGACGATTCAAGACCGTGCCCTGTTCAACTTAGGAGAGGCGACACTCGACGCCGATGCTCGTGCCGTCGCACAAAACATCAGTCAGATTTTAGAGAAGGCGGGCAAGCGAGAGATTGTCGTCTCCGGTCATACGGATAACATTCCAATCAATACGGCACGTTTCCCGTCAAACTGGGAACTCAGTTCGGCACGTGCGACCGCGTTCATGCGTGGCCTTTTGGCAAATGACGCCTTGAACCCGGCCCAATTCACACTTGCGAGTTACGGTGAGTTTAAACCGATTGCGACGAACGATACAGAAGAAGGTCGCTCTAAAAACCGACGCGTCGAAGTGTTGATTAAACCACTCGTCGACCTTTCTGAAGGCGAACCGAAGATGATTGAAACCATCACCTTACCAAACTAATAATCACCCACTCGTTTGAGTGGGTGATTTGTGTTATTGCATCAATTTAAAATAGCGTCTCGCCAGTTCGGTGAGCGGACTTTCGAACAAACGTTTCCGCCAGTAAAGGTCTGTCACTTTCTTCACGGCCTCACTTCGCGACGGATACGGGTAAATCATACGGGACAGCTTCCCGATTTTGTCGCCACGTTGCATCGCATAGACGACAATTTGCATCCAATCCCCCGCCGATTCGCCGACTGCATGTGCTCCGATGATTTTTCCATTTTTCTTCGTGATTACTTTGACAAAGCCTGCTTCTTGGCGTTCGGCAATGAAGCGGTCCACTTCGGACAGTTTCGCTTCATACGTCTCAATGTCGTCGCCGTAACGCTCGCGCGCTTCTTTCTCTGTCATCCCGACATGGAACACCTCAGGGTCTGTGAATGTGATCCACGGGAGCTTGCTGTAGTCGACCTTGTTCCATAATCCAAAGAGCGCGTTCGCGACAACCGCCTTCCCTTCTTCTCCAGCGGCATGTGTGAATGGGAGCGTCTTGATCGTATCGCCAATCGCAAAGATATGAGATTGTGACGTCCGATATGACGACGAGACATCGATATACCCTTTCGTCACCTGAACGTTCGCCCGGTCGAGACGGAGCGCATCGATTCGGGGAACGCGACCCGTCGCCATCAGCAGTTTGTCCGCTTCATATTCGACCGTTTCGCCGTTCACCTCTGTCGTGACACGAATGCGGCCATCGACCTCATCGACTCGATTGACCTTTACGCCGATTTTTAGGCGCATCGCCATCTCGAGTTGAGATTTCAAATAGGTGGCGACGTCCTCGTCTTCTTTAGGTAGGAAATCATCCTGCGCCTCGAGCACGGTCACTTGTGAGCCGAGTCGGACAAAGGACTGGGCCAATTCAAGCCCGACCGTTCCGGCGCCGATGACAATCAGGCTCTCCGGGAGCGTCTCTTCTTCAAAGACCGTTTCGTTCGTTAAGTATGGGACTTGATCGAGTCCATCAATTGGAGGAACTGTCGGTTTCGACCCCGTCGAGATGACAAATTTTTTCCCGATCAATAACTCGTTCCCTACTTTTAATTCGTGCGGACTTTGGAACGAGGCTTCTCCGATATAGACGTCGACGCCAATCTTTTCAAAACGTTCTGTTCCGTCATGGTCTTGAATAATGGCACGTGCTTTGTCGACACGCGCTTTTGACATTTGATAATGCTCTTGTCCATTGAACTCGGTTCCGAGAACTCGGGCCGCGCGCATCATCGCATTCGCTTCTTTTGAAGCAGCAATCAACGCTTTCGATGGCACACATCCGACATGCAGACAGTCACCACCTAAATGCTTGTTCTTTTCAACAAGCGCGACTTTCGCGCCTAAATTCGCAGCCCCTGCGGCCACTGTCATCCCGGCAGCACCACCACCGATGACAATCAACTGATAGTCCTTCATCGAATCAACCTCCGGTATCGTTCGCTCACATCTTCCATTCGTTTTCGATTCACGCCAAAGTCTGAATAGCCGACACGCGACGCAGATCGAAACTCGACTTGTTGAGTAGCGTCATCAAATAAAAAATCGACATCATCTTTAAATCGCATCACTTTCGAAGTCACTACATAATGAAGTCCTTCATCTGTTTCCTTCACCAATTCAGCCCGCGGCAACTGATTCATCGCCATCTTCATGGCTTCGATCGATTGCCCGCGGCTGCCCGCATACGGCAGTGGGTCCATCCGCAATTCTTCAATTGAAGTTTGGGTTGAAACAGCATTCGGACTTCCTTTTAACGGCTTCAAAGATTGATTGGCCATTATAAAAACCTCCCTCAGTCTACATACATCTATATGTAGCCTGAATTCGGGAGGTTTAATCCTATTAATGTAGTTCACTCGGGTCGAGCGGCAATAAGACGGTCACTGTCGTCCCGTGTCCGACCTCGCTCTCGATGACGAGTTTGCCTTCATGCGCTTCGATCAATTCTTTTGAAATCGCAAGCCCAAGCCCGCTACTACCTTCTGTGACATGAGCCTGATAGAACATCTCGGTGATGCGCTGCAAATGCTCTCGTGAAATGCCGGGACCTTCATCGATAATGGAGATGAAGGCGACACGTTCCGATTGCACGAAGCGGATGGTCAACGTTCCTCCGTCTGGTGAGAAACGAATCGCGTTCTCGAGAATGTTTAAGAACACTTGTTTCAATCGATTCTCATCAAATAGTCCAACCGATTTTTGAGGATAGCGTTCGATGAGTGTGATGCCTTTGTCTTCAAGTGACTGTTTCAATTGCAGTGTCACTTGACGTAACAAAGAGACCAGGTCCAGTTCTTGGCGATACAAGACCAACCGACTCTCTTCAATTTTTGTATAGTCAAGAAGCTGTTCGACGAGACCGATCATGCGCTCTGTCTCCGAATGGATGATGCTTAAACCGAGCTCTGTCTCTTCAGACAGTTTCTCATCACCACCCCGAATCGTCTCGGTCCATCCCTTAATCGATGTGAGTGGTGTCCTGAGTTCGTGCGACACGCTCGAGAGGAATTCGTTACGTGTCGACTGATGCTGCTGGACTTTCGCGCCTAAATACGTGAGCGTTCGAGCCAAGGCTCCAAGCTCATGTTTCTCATTTGACTCAACGGATACATCGAAGTCGCCCTGAGCCATCTCATCTGCCGCCTCGATGATGTGACGAATCGGTCTGACGAAGCGATCGGCAATCCGGATGACGGTGTATAGGGCGAGCAACCAGATCAAGACGCCAATCATGACGACCGTCATCCAAATTTCGCGAATGAGCGTGTCTAAATCTTCAAGCGGTCGCGTGAAACTGATGGCAAACTCGGACGTATCGTTCGTCATAATGGGACTCGTGACTGACAAGTAATGTTCATCCCCGACGTCATAGTCCTGCACGACGGACTCTCCTTGCGACAATTGCTGTAACTGTTCTTGAGAGAATGAGGCCTGCCTTGTTCGTTGTCCCGTCGTTTTGACAATCGAACCGCTCCGGTCGACAATCGTCAAATCAGTTCCAGGATATCCGAATGTCCGGACGAGGACAGAAAAGGCACTCGGCGTCTCAAACCCTACTTGGGCTTGAGGGTATAGATATGCACTCGTGGTCGCATGACTCAGTAACGCTTCTGACTCATACTCGTAATAGTAGCGATACGTCCCGTAAGACAAAACGCTGACGAGTAAGAGCAAGACGATCGTCACGACAATCATCATGCGAATGACTAACTGTTGTTTCATGCCTCATGTCTCCGCCATTTATATCCGTGACCCCACAACGTCTCGATGTACACCGGATGACTCGGGTCATCTTCGATTTTTTGTCGCAAGCGACGAATGTTGACGTCGACTGTCTTTCGGTCACCGAAATAGTTGACGCCCCACACCGCATCGAGTAGCGCATCACGTGACAAGACGATCTCTTCATTTTGGACGAGATGACAGATCAAGTCATACTCCGTCGGCGTCAAATCGATCGACTGTCCATACTTCGTCACTTGTTTTGCGGCGAGATCGATGGCGAACGGTCCCGACTTCAAGCGCTTCGAATCTTTTCGTTTCACTTTTTCAACACGGCGCAACAACGCTTGGATGCGTGCCACCAATTCACCTGGACTGAACGGTTTGGCGATGTAATCGTCTGCACCTTTACCGAGCCCCTCTATTTTATCTTCTTCGAGCGTCCGTGCCGTCAACATGATGATCCCTACATTTTCGTCAAGATCACGAATGGCTGCACATGCCTCGAATCCGTCCATTTCTGGCATCATGACATCCAATAAGACGACATCGAACGGTTCACGGTCAAATGCGGTGACCGCTTCTCGGCCGTTCGTCGCTTCGAACACATCGAATCCGGCTCGTTTTAAATTGACAATAATGAAGCTGCGAATCGCATGTTCATCCTCAGCTACTAAAATTCGATTCATATTTACACCTCTTCTAGAGTTCACTTCTCTACATTATAGTTACGTTTTTGCGACAAGGTTGTCAATTGACCTTAAAAAGGTTTAGGATGGAGTCATTAGATTCTGAAGGAGGACCCCCTACTACTATGAGTTACAAGATGATTGTATTGGATATGGATGATACGCTCCTCACGAGCGACCATACGATTTCCCCTAAGACAAAAGAAGCACTTCTCGATGCACAGGCGCGCGGCTATAAGGTCGTACTCGCGAGCGGACGACCGACGTTTGCGATGTGGGATGCAGCCCGTGAATTAGAACTTGCGAAATACGGAAGCTACATCTTATCGTTCAACGGTGCCTCGGTCATCAATTGTGCGACAAACGAGGAGATTTTCTCGAGCACGCTCCAACCGGATACAGTCGCCCATCTCCATAATATCAGTGAACGGGAAGGAATCGCGATTCATACGTACGTCGGTAACGAAATCGTAACCGATCGCCCGAACCCTTATACGGATATCGAAGGTGAGTTGACAGGAATGCCGGTCATTCATGTCGACAACTTTAAAGATGCCGTGACAGCCCCGGTCGTCAAATGTTTGATGCTTGCGGATGGTGACACACTCGCTCCGATCGAAACAAAGCTACAAGAAGAATTGGCTGGAAAATTGGCTGTGGCCCGTTCAAAACCGTTCTTCCTTGAGTTTACGGAAGCGGGTGTCACAAAAGGAACGAGTCTCGCCTTCCTTGCAGACCAGCTCGGCATCGCGCAAAAAGAAGTCATCGCTTGTGGTGACGGAAACAATGACTTGACGATGATTGAATGGGCCGGCCTCGGCGTCGCGATGGGAAATGCCAACACGACGGTCAAAGGGAAAGCGGACTTCATCACAAAGTCAAACAACGAAGACGGAATCGCTCATGTCATCGAAACGTATATGACGGACGTACTCGTCACGCAATAAGCTTCTGATTGTAGAAAGGGAGGAAGGAAGATGAATAAAGGGTTGAAACGAGCTGGAGTCGGATTGATTGGAACTGCGGTCGCAGGAGCGGCTTATGTGTTCCTTTCACCTAAACCAGCCACACGTTTAATCAAAACTTCGTTCGCAGGGGGGAACGAAGTGGAGATGAAGGGATTCGAGGAAGTCGTTCAAAAGACGTCTGTCCGAAAAGACATCGACTACTTGTCTTCTTATGACAACGGAACGTTTGATTTGATTCGCTATGAAGGCGACCGAAAACCTGTCCCAACAATCTTTTGGGTGCATGGTGGGTCGTTCGTCGGTGGGGATAAATCGGATGTGTTAAAATACGCCACTTCGATTGCGAGTAATGGCTAT
This sequence comes from Exiguobacterium sp. PFWT01, assembly GCF_018255795.1. GTDB lineage: Bacteria > Bacillota > Bacilli > Exiguobacteriales > Exiguobacteriaceae > Exiguobacterium. Next base: position 2,617,422 of record NZ_CP073755.1, read on the forward strand.
AACGTCGTCAGTATCAATTACGCACTCGCACCTGACGTGATGTATCCGACCCCGCTCAAACAAATCGAAGAAGCGTACTCGTTCATCGCTGAGAACAATGACCGCTTCCGTCTCGACTTGGACCGCGTCTTCTTTGCAGGTGATTCGAATGGTGGGCAGCTCGTTGCACAGTTTGTCGGCATCCAGTTGAATGACGACTATTCACCTTCTGCTGAAGTGGGACAAGTCGTACCAAAATCCTCTATCCTCGGTACCGTCCTTTTATCTGCTCCACTCGACTTGAAGCGCGCATGGCTCGAATCATCGAAATCTGTGAACCGCTTCTTGTTCAAACGAATCGGATGGGCATACTTCGGCACGTACAATTGGGAGACTCTCCCGGTCGTTGCTGAAGCATCGCCACTCGTCAATGTACCGGCCACATTCGCCCCAACGTTTATCGCGGACGGGAATGACCATTCCTTTGAGGAACAGGCCAAAGAATTTGCGACGATTCTTTCAGGACGGACGGATGTCACGACTGTCTTTTATGATCGGAATGAGCACGAGCTCGGACATAACTATTACTTCGAAATGGACCGCCCAGCGGCCAATTCCACGTATCGTCGTTTGATTACGTTCTTACGTGAAACGACAAATCAATCTGTATAACGCACAAGAGGCGACGTTCTCCTACTATGGAAAACGTCGCCTCTTTTCGTTAGCGCAATAGGTCGAACGCGCGACCAATCAATTCATTTCGGGATGGGGAAGTCTGACGCAACGCTTCAAGACGTTCAATCAATGTCTGTTTCACTCCTTCATCCTTCACCAGTTCCAGACACTCGATGTGTAATAACCAGGCGTCAGGGTGGTTCGTTAAGATCTCTGGGATGAGACCGTCGATTGATTCTCCCCGCTCACGCATGAGATGAATGCGATTGAACATCGGATCATCGTTTGTCCATACACGCTCATCCCGTTCAATGATCACCGGTTTTTCAATCATCATCAACTCGTCTACCGTGGTTCCCGGGAAAACTGATGGAAGTGAGTCGACACGTACCTCAAGTGAGTCGAGAGGAATCGTTCGTCCTTCTAACCGAACGGTCACATCCTTGAGTAAATCAGATGCACATGCGTGACGAACAGTCGTCCCGTCCTCAAAGAGGTCATCGCGACCCAGCGCTGATTCCGTGTCATGGACAACGAGGAGTCCATGACGCTCTCGTTTCGTTAACTGACCATTTTTTACAATGGTACATTCATCCCATTGAATGAGCGTATGTTCTTTCGACTCCGTCATGTGGCGAACGATGCCGACACGTTCTGACCCATCCTCGAGTCGAATCGTCGATTGACTTCCCGACGCCAACGCTTTCGCCACAGATTCGATTCCACCTTTTCGAATCGCCATTCTTCCTTCTAGTTCATCTAAGACAGAAGAGAGCGTTTCAAAGTTTGGAATAACGAATAGTTCTTTTTGCATGTTTGTCACGTCTTGCTTCGTCTGTAACGCGTGCTCCAAGTCGAATGGATGTTTGACGACGGCATCCGTCAGACAGTGACGGCTCTCTCCTACCGATGATAAGAGACCAGCCCCGTAAATCATGGGATTGTCGAGGTCACCAATCAATCCGAATTCAACGGTCCACCAAAAGATACGAGCGACCTGTTGTGCCTCAGAAAAGCCAGTCACTTGCGCTTTCGCCTCATGTACAGCTTTCTCCGCCGCCTCGATGTCTTGCTCCGTTGAGTTGGCGTTCTCCTTCACAATCGTCAAGCGTTTCAATGCGGCGAACGAGGCATGTTCTTCTCGGTTCATGAACGCCTTGGCCCCTAATTGACCGAAGCGTTTGACGATTGCCGAAAACGTCGGGTCCATCAACATTGGCGCATGTCCCGCCGCCTCATGAATGATGTCAGGGGCTGGGCTGTATAAAATATTCTCGACTTTCCGAATGTCTGTCGCGACCGGGAGCATCCCGTTTCCTTGGAAGTCAAAAAAGGCAACGCCGGGGATGAGTCCATCCACTGCGACTGTCGACCATCCGGCCGCCTGCATCTCGTCTGTCATCTGTTCGACGTTCGGCAATCGGTCCGGTCCCATTCCCGTCCGTTTCAATCCTTCGATGTAAAACGGATGCGCCTTCCCTTCTAACGTGTGCAAGTTCAATCGCAACACGAAACGCCAAACGGCGTGATCCGTTGGTGTGTATTCATTGTAGAACTGCGGTGAAATATGTGGGGCTAGGTGTTTTGGAATCGATTGTGTCAACATGTGAAGTCCTCCTTTGAAATCAAAAAAATCCCTATCGATTGAATCGATAGGGACGACAAAGCCGCGGTACCACCCTGGTTGCTAGAAAAATATCTAGCCGCTTGATCCGATAACGGGGGACCGCTCAATGATGAGAGCTCAGGAACTGTAATTCGATTCATCTTTTGGGCGTGTTCGCAGCACCACACGCTCTCTGGGCCAGGGAAGATGTCTCTACTTCGGTTCTTTCTTCGCTTCTATTACGTATACAATTCTTTATCTTTTATACAGTTATGCTGTTATGCATATATGCTTTTAAGCACTAAAGTGACGTCTTGTTAGTTACTGTACCAAAGGTTTTTCGACGCGTCAACAAAAAACAGCCTACGAATTTTCGTAGACTGTCATAAACACCATTCAATTGGGGGTTTTCCCCACTCCTTCAATGTATCGTTCACTTGAGAGAATGGCTTAGAGCCGAAGAATCCACGATGGGACGACAAAGGACTTGGATGAACGGACGTAAGCACTTTATGTTGGTCTCCAATCCATTTCATTTTCTTCTTCGCATCATTTCCCCACAAGATGAATACAATCGGTTCCTCACGACTCCCAAGCCGCTCAATGATAGAGTCAGTGAACTGTTCCCACCCTTTTCCACGGTGAGAGCCCGCCTTCCCCGCTTCAACCGTCAGTGCCGTATTTAAGAGCAGGACGCCTTGTTTCGCCCATTTCTCGAGGTTGCCACTCTTCGGGAGATCACACCCAACGTCATCTTTTAGTTCTTGAAAAATGTTTCGTAAAGACGGCGGGAAACGTACTCCGTCCTGCACCGAAAAACTGAGTCCATGCGCTTGGTTCGGTCCGTGATACGGATCTTGTCCTAAAATGACGCACTTCACCTCACTAAATTTTGTGTGAATAAATGCGTTCCAAATATCTTCTCGGGCCGGGTAAACGATCGTTTCTTCATACGCTTGGTCGACGAATTGCTTCAACTGTTGAAAATAAGGTCGTTTCATCTCTTCTTGGACAATATCCGTCCAATCTCCAAGTAATCGACTCGATAACTGATCTGCCATTGCATACTCCCCTTTCCCTTTGTATCATACCCAAAATGATTGCATACAAAAAGACGAGTCAGTCGACTCGTCTCTCTAGGTTATACCGTTACTGCGCCTGCAACTTCTTTCGCAAGTGCTTCAGCTTTCGCTTTTGCGTCCGCAACGATTTCTTCGATTTTGTCTGGGTATTGGTTCATCCCTTCAACCGCTACCGTTGTCACTTCAGATACACCGACAAACGCGAGTGCTTGGCGGAGGTATGCGTCTGCGAAGTTAAGGTCAGTTCCTGTGTAGATTCCACCTGTTCCTTGGATGTGGATCGCTTGTTTGTTTTCAAGCAAGCCGACAGGACCTTGTTCTGTGTAACGGAACGTTTTACCTGCCATGAGGACGCTGTCGAGGAACATTTTCATGCGTGCCGGGAAGAAGAAGTTCCACATTGGCGTTGCGAATACATAAAGGTCCGCTTCCATGAACTTCTCAAGCATCCCGCTCATTGTTCCTACTTTCTTCGCTTCTACGTCAGTGAGTGCTTCGCCTGATGCGAATTTACCCCATGCGCTGAGCACGTCTCCGTCGATTTCTTGAACATCGACATCGTAGAGTTCGATTGCTTCCACTTCGATTGATGCGTTTTCAGCCTTTAGTGTTGATACGAATGTTTCTGCCACTTGTTTGCTGTATGAAAGTTCAGTTGGTTTCGGGTTAGCCGATACGTATAATACTTTAGTCATCGTGTAATCCTCCATTTGGTTAATCTTTAATTTTTCAATAACAGTTAGAACTATACCATCTGTATATCTCATCGTCAATTATTTTAATTTCAAGATATTCAACAAAAAAGCAACGGGCTTTATTTGCCCGCTGCGTTATAACCGACTCGTTTCAATAACGAAATCAATTGTTCCGTCTCTTCATTACTTAACGGTCCATATATATCTTTGAAGATTTCAATATGTTGCGGATAGACGACGTCCATGAGCGCCTTTCCATCGTCCGTCAACGAAGCATACGTGACACGTCGGTCAGACGGACAGGCGATTCGTTCAATCAGACCTCGCTTCTCCAACTTATCGATCACGTATGTCACGCTACCGCTCGTAATCAAAATTTGGTCCCCGATTTGTTGTAACGGGGTGTCTCCTCGTTTATACAGTACGGATAAAACACCGAACTCTGTTGAATTTAACTGGTGGCGTCGTAAATCTTCTTTCACACGATCACTGATGGCATCCATCGCACGTGCAAGAACGACCCACGCCTTCAATTCAAGGGATTCAATCATGTCGGTTTCACCTCAATTCGTTCATCATATATCACTAGTATAGCAGGACTTATGCAGTATAAGCCGGGAAAAATACTTCGTCAAGGAACTTCTTCATTGTCGCCCATGTCGGAAACGTTTAGAATGGTAGTATTGTGATTTTAAGAAAGGGTGGACCGTATGCGTGAGTATTACGAAATTTCATTGACGATTAAACGGGAGTTTTTGCATGCTGTCATCGATTTGTTGAATCGGGAAGGCATCGCACCGGACTATGCGCTCGAGAAGGAAGGCGCGGTCTTTTTATTATTCAATCATTTACCTTGGCCAAACGTGACCCGTGAACCGCATGCCGTGGAACGTTTCTTATTGACGTTGAAACGATCGGACTATTTATTCGTCAAAACGAAACGTAAATCACCGGTCCCCGATCATGAACCGGTCGCCTGTATGGGTGCACTCGTCTCTCCGTTCAATGAACATTTGCGCATCGAACTTGCCGTGGACGAGTCGGAAGCGAGTCATTTAGATATGTCCGCATTCCGTCATTATTAAACAAACGAATATTCAACGCCTCCCCTTGAAGATTAGACCTGAATAGCTAATCGACATGGGGATTTTTTAGGAGTATCTGCTTTCTTTGTCGGGAATAAAGAACAGTATTCGAGTTGAAAAGGAGACATGTTGGAATGGACACAGTCATGTTAATCGTCAATCCATCCTCAGGAAAAGAATTGGGGGAACAACACGCAACGCATGCCGAAGAGGTGTTGCGCGAACGATATGGACACGTCGATGTCCGCTTTACTGAAAAGGAACAGGATGCGACGAACTTCGCACGTGAAGCGGCACAAAAGCACTATCAGGCCGTCATTGCGATGGGTGGGGACGGAACCTTGAACGAAGCCGTGACCGGTCTAGCTGAGGCTACTTATCGACCTGACTTCGGCATCATTCCACTCGGGACGGTCAACGACCTCGCCCGTGCACTCGGTGTCCCAAGTGACCCTAAGCAAGCGATCGAGGCACTCCGTGACGCTGAACCGACACCGATGGATATCGGCAAGTATGAGAACGGTTATTTCATGAACGTCATCGCCATCGGGCTCATTGCCGAAGCCGTCGACGAAGTAAGTGTGGAAGAGAAGACGAAATGGGGACCGTTCGCTTACTTGATTGAGGGTGTAAAAGCGTTCCGTGAACATAGTCCATATGAGTTGGCACTTGACAGTACAGACGGTCAGTTTAATGGCGAAGCCTATCTTGTCGTCATCGCCTTGACGAACTCGGTCGGAGGATTTGAAAACTTCGAACCAGACGCGCGGTTGAATGATGGGCTTCTTCATGTCTATATCTTTGAAGAACTCGGGTTAAAGGACGCACTTCAATTAACACCCGCCCTCTTCACAGGAAAGTTGAAGGAAACAGATAGCGTCACCTCGTTTTGTACGAAACGGGTTAAGGTGACCTCACCTGAGGCGCTTCCTGTAAATGCTGACGGGGACACAGGTGGCACGCTCCCACTTACTTTTGAAGTATTGCCGAGTCATTTAAACGTATTGAAGCCGGTCTAAGAGCAGGAGTTTTGACGATTGAATCGAATGTGTTCAAGCGAGAAAGGAGAATGACCTATCAACATCTCGCTTGTTCCATTAAAAACTGCATCCGTCGACATCGTCGATACATTTAATCGTTGGAATAACGATCCTGAGATCGTACACCTTATTCGACCGAGCCGCTCCGAAGCAGAACTTACCGCTTATTATGAGATGACGGTTGGCGATTTAGAAGAACGACTCTTAACGCACGATATCTTCCTCATCTATGCAGATGACCATCTCGTCGGAGAAATGAACGTCATGTATGACCCGCCGCATTTGTATCGTCAAGAACCCGGTACGGCATGGCTCGGTTTCGTCATCGGCGAATCCGTCGGTCGTGGGAAAGGCATCGGTACGGAAGCCCTTCGTTTGTTAGAAGAGATATTGCGAGCCAAACAAACACCTCGTATGGAACTTGGCGTCTTCGCCTTCAACCATGCGGCCCATCGCCTCTATACGAAATGCGGGTATCAAGAAATTGGACGGATCGAGCACTTCACCTACTGGGACGGTCAATTTTGGTCTGATATTCGGATGGAAAAACGACTCGACGAAAAACCCTTTCACGCCAAGTGAAAGGGTTTTGACTTAGTTCTTTAAGTTCTCGACTTCGACAATCCGGAAGCCTTTTTGTTCAAGTTTCGAGACAACCTTGTTTTTCATGTCTTCTTCACAGTCCGGTGGTAGTGTCACGAGTACCCGACGCAAGACTTTACTTTTCGCATCGAGCGTCATCAAGCTCGCGATAGATGTATATTTGTTCACGATTTTCGTGATCTTCTCAAGTGCCCCAGCCTGTTCGCTCAAGGCGATTGTCAAGACGTAACTACCCGTGTCGCGACTCCATGCTTCTTCGAGCATCCCGAGCATCTTACCATGGGGAAGAATGCCATAAAATTCATTGCTCTCATCTTTCAATACAGCAATGTACGGCAACTCTTTGATTGAGAAAAATACTTCAAAGAATCCATCTGACTCATGGACGTACTTTTGTGTATTCTTGATGAGTGTCATCACATTATCGTCCATGTTTTCCCCGTTCATTCCATGACGATAAATATGCATCTTGTAAATGTTACCGCGGAAAAATTTCCCCGTCTCGTCTAAAACAGGCACACAACGGTATCCTGTTTCTTCAAGCGTATGAAGCGCTTCCCGCAATGTCGCCTTTTCACTGATGGTGACAACATCTTTCTTCGGGATACATAAGCTATGCACTAACATGCGTTTTCCTCCCAGCCAATAATAAAGTGGTCTACACCCTATTCATTATTATTCCCCAAATATGATGAACATCCTGCATACTTTTTCTGAAAAGTTATGAACACTTCTTGTAATCCTTGCATTTGTCGGAATAGGAAAAAGTCGTTATAGTGAAACTATCCAAACAGACAAAGGGGATGGACGATTATGACGATGAAAAAAGCATTGACGATTGCCGGTTCTGATACGAGCGGCGGCGCGGGTATCCAAGCCGACCTCAAAACGATGGAAGAACTCGGTGTGTACGGTATGACAGCTTTGACTGTCATTGTGGCACAAGATCCACATAACGCATGGAACCACGAAGTCTTTCCAATCGACACGACATTGATTGAGAAACAAATCGATACGGTGCTCGCTGGGATCGGAGTCGATGCCGTGAAGACAGGTATGCTTCCGACACCTGAAATCATCGAACTCGCCGCACGGAAAATCAAAGAATACGGAATCCAGAATGCCGTCGTCGACCCAGTCATGGCTTGTAAAGGTGCGGATGAGATCCTTGACCCGAACGTCGCGGTCGCGATGCGTCAACACCTCGTACCAGTCGCAAAAATCATCACACCAAACTTATTCGAGGCGCGTATGCTCGCTGGCCTCGATAAAACACCATCGACGATGGACGAAATCAAAGAAGCGGCTCGCCTGATCCATGAGCTCGGCGCTGAGATCGTCATCGTCAAAGTCGGTGGCAAACTTGGTTTCGATACAGCATTCGACGTCTTGTACGACGGAAACGAGTTCCGCCTTCTCGAAAGTGAAAAAATCGAGCCTGCGTTCACACACGGTGGTGGATGCACGTTCTCTTCTGCCATCGCGGCTTCTCTCGCAAACGGTCATACGGTCGAAGAAGCGATTGAAATCGGAAAAGAATTTATCACAGAAGCCGTTCGTCACTCATTCCGCCTCAACCAATACGTCGGACCGACGAACCATACGGGATACCGTAAAAAAGTAGCAACACAATCGTAAACAGATGACCCGGAACGTGACGTTTCGGGTCATCCTTTCCATTGGAGGGACAGACGTGAAAGCGATTCAACCTAATCACATTCAGCAATATTTAGACAATCATGTCGCAACACCACTTTTCGTCCATGTCGAGACGACAAACGGTGCCTACGCGACACATAACGACCCGGACTTTCATAACGCCGGGATGTTTATCCGTAATGCCAAAATCGAATATAGCATCGGTCAAATCAAAGGAAATGGACCTTACCGTGTCGGCTTAAAACTTGATCACGGTTGGCTCTATGTCGAAGGATTGACCGACTACGAAGTGCACGGCGAACAGTTACTACTCGCTGGTCACGATCGTCTCGGTCGACTGGCGTGTGCGCTGCATATCGATATCAAACCGCTCCCACAAGGAGCATCGGAGGTGGAGAATCAATGAATGGACCGTTACTCGTCATCTTTCCACACCCGGACGATGAGGCGTTCAGCTCGGCCGGAACGATTATCCAACATCGTCAAAAAGGACTACCCGTCACATACGTCTGCTTGACGCTCGGTGAAATGGGACGCAACATGGGTTCCCCGATTTTTACGACACGTGAAGAACTACCAAAAATTCGAAAACATGAACTCGAAGAAGCATGTCGCATGATGGGCATCGAGGACCTGCGCATGTGGGGTCTTCGTGACAAGACCGTCGAGTTTGAGGACGAGGCCGATCTCGCTAGCCGTTTCCGCACATTGATCGACGAAGTGAAGCCGGAAACCGTGATCTCGTTCTATCCAGGATATGCCGTCCACCCGGATCATGAAGCGACAGCCGGTGCCGTCGTACGTGCACTTCAAGAGATGGGCGAGACGCGTCCTGAGTTCTTAGGTGTCGCCTTCGACCGCCGCACGGAAGAGGAACTCGGACAACCGCACGTCATCGTCGATGTAACGGAAGAGAGCGAACAGAAGAAAGATGCCCTGTTTGCCCACCGGTCTCAGACAGAAGGTCTGCTTCGTGCGATCGATAACGCAGAAAACGCCCACGTCATGGAGTTACTCCAACGTGAGCGCTTCTATCATTATCCGTTCTCATGATTCATAGGCTAGACGAGTCATATAAAGCAATGCCCCAACGGTCCCAAGACCGATTAACGTTCCGAATACTACAACGATTTGTCCCATGTTTTCACCTCTTCTAGACTGTACGAACAATTCCATTCATTGGTTTCAAGCACGTGCCATTCGCACGTGTTTTTTTTTTAGAAGTAAAGTACGTAAATCACAACAGCCAATACGATTCGATAAATCGCAAACGGCATCAATTTCACTTTGTTAATCAATTTCAAAAAGAACTTAATTGAAAGAAGTGCGAATAAAAATGCGCTGACGAAGCCGACGACAAACACGGGTAGCGTATCGAGCGTGAAATACGTCCACTTGCTATAGAGTGACAATGCACTCGCTCCAAACATGATCGGTACCGCCATGATGAACGTAAAATCTGCCGCTGCCCGGTGGCTCATTCCGAGGAGAACCCCTCCAGAAATCGTTGAACCAGACCGTGAGAATCCTGGCCATAGCGAAAAACATTGAATCAAGCCGACACCAAGTGCTTGCTTATACGTGATGTCATCGAGCGTAGCGGTCGTCTGACGCTTCACACCGGATAAATCTGCGGCAATCATAAAGAACGCACCGACGACTAACCCAATCAACACCGTCTTGACCGAGAAGAGATGTGTATCGATGTAGTCCTCAAACAGTACACCGAGGACGCCAGCAGGCAGCAATCCGATCAAAATATGTACGAGATTGAATTGGCGCGCGGTTCCACTTTGTCTTAAGGTGAGCAAAGACTTCGGATTCAGTAACGCTTTGAACCGGTCCCGAAAGACGACCACGACCGCTAAAATCGACCCTAATTGAATGACGATTTTAAACGTGTTCGCTACTTCCTGCCCTAAAAACTGACTCGAATTCAACCAGAGACCATCTACGAGAATCATATGACCGGTCGACGAGACCGGGGCAAATTCCGTCAATCCCTCGACGACACCTAATAAAAATCCTACAAATAATTCATACCATTCCACATTGTTTCTCCTATTGATTCATCAAGATTGTTCTCATCATACACTTCTCGACACAATCTTTCGTCCGTCTTAAGACGTAAAAACAGACATGGCTTATGACCCATGTCTGTAAAAATTATCGGGCGGTCGCATGAACGAACCAAACGACAAGCCCGATTAAGATGAACGCCAAAAATAGCGACGCTGTCGTTCCTACAATAAAGACAAACCCCAACACAAGGATACCGAGATGCCATAGCATCGAGACAGATGATTCCGTCGTCGCTCGGATATCGGAAGGCACCTGATGATGCAAGAGCCCAAAATAGAGTGGCTCCATCGCACCATACAATAGAGCTAGGAGTCCCATCACACCGACTCCAATCGAACTCGGGAACAACCCGACGAGGAGAAATCCACCGCCCATTAACCAACCGAACCCGTTTAACCAACGCTTGGATGACGCAAATCGTATAAGCGTCCCCGCAAAAAGTTGACCAGGTAACTGAATCAAAAGCAGGACGCTTGAAATGGCACCGAACCAATAGATCGGGATGGATACATCACGTGCATACAGTTGCCAGAACTCATCGATGAAATTGAATGCGGACACGGCTGCCAAAAATCCGATGGTGACGTTACGAAGGGATGTGTGCGACCACACAAATTGAAATCCTTTCAACAAGTGCCGCCACGTCAATCGGTCTTCTCCTTCGCCATGAACGGGTTCAACGAGAAATAAGCTACACACGGTCGCCATCAATAAACTGAGAATGGAAAGTCTGTAGTTCCACTCCAATGGAAGGTACTGAGCCAACATACTGCCACTCCATGCCGCCGTCACAGCGGCCATAATCCCAATCGCGTTCAGTTTTCCAAGAACCCGTTCGAACGACGACGCTTCATGACTTTCTTGTAAGGACTCGTATAGCAGCGCATTCTCCGCCCCACTTCGAATGACCGACCCAACGGCCGAACAGCTGATGGCGACAAAAAATCCGCTGAAGGTGAACGAGTATAACAAGATCCAAAACGATAACCACTCTAAGGCTACACCTGCCTGGATCAGCCGACGCCGTGTCGTCCGGTCCGCCCACACGCCGGTCGGCACCTCGAACAAGACGATGATGAGCGCATAGATCATCTCCAAGTAGACGACTTCTTGAATGGTGATGCCTCGCGACTCCCAAAACAACCGTTCAATCACGTATGCGGGAATCAGCCCTTCAAACCAACGAATCCACCCTAACCAAACAATGTTTCGACGAACTTAACTCGGTGAACGTGCTCGTTTTTTCATTTAAATCTCCTCCTTACTTGTCTATTCCCGAAAACACAAAAAAACCACGAGACGAATCTCGTGGTCGACGTGTTATTTCAATAAGTTGAGCATCTCGCGATTGAATGCTGGAATATCATCCGGCTGACGGCTCGTCACGAGCTGGTTTTGGCAGACGACAACTTCTTTGTCCGCATATTTCGCTCCGGCATACTCCATGTCGACTTTAATCGATTTGTAGCCGGTCGCGTCACGACCTTCTAACGTCTTCGCCGTGATCAACAGCTGTGGTCCGTGACAGATGGCAAAGACAGGCTTTTTCGCATCCATGAAGGCTTTGGCGAACGAGACGAAACGCTCGTCCTCACGCAACAAGTCAGGTGAGAATCCGCCCGGCAAGAGAAGGGCATCAAAATCTTCTGGCGATACATCGTCAATCGATTGGTCGATGTTCACTTTCGCCTCCCCTTGTTTCCCTTCTACCGTATTACCCGCTTTCTTCTCGATCGTCACGACATCATGTCCCGCATCCACCAATGCGTCACGGGGACCCGTGAATTCTACATCTTCAAACATATCCGTAATGAGCGTTGCTACTTTTGCCATATCCTAAACACTCCCTTTGTTTGTTTTATGCACATAGGGACTGTTCCACAGGCATGAATCACTTAAACATCTCAAGTGGCATTCAACGGAATTTCGAGACGTATGGATTATCGCGTTCAAAAAAGCGATACGGGTAGTCGCGCGCCTCACCCGTGTTCGGAATCCCGATGCGTGGACCCGCCTCAATCACTACTCCTGCCTCACCCTCCGCGATGTAGAGTGGGTCTTGTTGAAAGGAATGGCCGTATAGATCCATTGTGATTCCGAGTGCTTTCGTCAACTTCCCTGGTCCGTTCGTCTGGTCATATCGTTTCACCCCAGGACGGTTCGAAGCAATCCATTCATGTCCTTGAATCGGTTCGACGGCTCGAATCAAGACGGCTTCCGGTGTACCAACCGGACCACTGACCACGTTCAGGAGCGTATGTGTATGCATTTGATACGTGTATACATGCCCAGGTTGTCCGAACATGACTTCCGTTCGCTTCGTTCGACGCCCTCCGAAGCTATGCGCCGCCCGGTCGATGGCACCGAGGTAAGCCTCTGTCTCGACAATCTTCGCGATGATGTCACCTTCTGGATGTCGCCGCACCAAATATTGACCGAGTAAGGCGCGTGCCAATTCGAGTGTCGGTTGTTTATAAAATGCTAGATCGAGTCGCTTCATGGTTCCACCTCCGTTTCTCCTATTTTCTCAAAAGTCATATGTTGCACACAAAAAAGATGCCCTGCATGGCAGGACACCTCGATATTATGATGCGATTTTTAGTGATTCACGTTGCTTCCCCAATCGGACGTATCCCAAGATGATGGAGAAGACCGGGCTGAGCCAGAGGAAGAAGGCAAACGGTGCGTATTCCAATACAGGTACGCCGAGTGTCGCTGCGAAGAATGCGCCAGAAACTCCCCACGGAATGAGCGGGTTGATGACGGTCCCGCCATCTTCAAGTGCCCGTGACAAGTAGCGTGGGTCGATCCCACGATCGATAAACCCTTGCTTGAACGCCTGACCCGGCAAGAGAATCGACAAGTACTGTTCTCCCGCGAGCAAGTTGACACCGATTGAACTGAGGATAACTGATAGGACCGAGCTCCCTGGTGACTTCAAACGCTCGAGCAACGATTCAACGATGGCTTGGAAGACACCAAGTTCACGTAATAAGCCACCGAACGCGAGGGCGATCAAGACAAGACTGACCGACCAGAGCATCGATTCAAGACCACCTTTATCGAGTACATTCGCAATCAATTCATTCTCGACACCTGATTTGAAGCCCGACTGCATGACACCGAGCCAGTTCGAGATGCTCCAGTTTCCTTGAACAAAACCGGCCGTCAACACACCCGCGAACATCCCAACGAGCATAGTCGGTAAGACCGGCATCCGACGGAACGCAAGCACTGCGACGAGCACAGGGGCAATCAACGTGAGCCATGAGAGGTCAAACCGTCCGCTGAGCGCGGCTTGCGCCTCTGCAATTTGTGCCGTGTCGGCAGTTTGACCGCTACGTCCGAGGAACGTGAATAAAATCAACGTGATGATGAACGCTGGAATCGTCGTCCCCATCATGAAGCGAATGTGGTCGAACAGTTTGACACCCGCCACTGCCGGCGCAAAGTTCGTCGTATCCGACAACGGGCTCATCTTGTCTCCGAAGAGGGCACCCGATACGATCGCACCTGCGGCGAGCGCCGGCGAAATGCCTAGTGCCGTCCCGATTCCAAATAAGGCGACACCGACCGTTCCGACGGTTGTAAAGGCGCTTCCTGTGAAGGTCGAGACGATCATCGTGATCAACAAGACACTCGGTAAGAACCATTCAGCAGAGATTTTATTTAGACCGATGGAGAGGATCGTCGCGACCGTCCCGGACATTTGCCATACTCCGATGAGCATCCCAATCAACAACAAAATCAATACCGGCATGATCGCTTCACGAATCCCGTTGATCATCGCCGTTTCAATCTGTTTGAAGTCGCGTGAACGATAATACGCGTATCCACCTACCATTACCATTGTGCCAAAAATCGCCATATGTGGCGTCGCTTTGGCCAAAAACATCAGTGCGAGCAAGGTGATCCCGCTCATCAACACGACGAATACAGCTTCTTTTCCTTTCATCTGCATCGACGTCCCCTCCTTTCGTTATATCTTTATGATTTATTATTTCGCCTAACCGCTTAAACGCTTTTATGCACAAAAGCATGTCAGTGATGTTTTTTACTATACTCGCTTCCTTTCTCCCTGTCAAACGTCTTTTTATGATAAATTATATGCTTGAGGGTGACCTCCGGAGTTCGTAACCTCCTCCGACATCAAAACTAGCGAAAAGGAAGTGTGCTTCATGCAACACGAAAAAGCTTTGGTCGTCTTCAGTGGTGGCCAAGATTCAACCACTTGCCTGTTTTGGGCAAAACAACAATTCTCTCATGTGGAGGCGGTGACGTTCGCATATGGTCAACGCCATGATGCGGAAATCGAGGTCGCCAAAGAAATTGCGACAGAACTCGATGTCCCACACCACATCCTCGATTTGTCCCTACTCGGACAACTCACTTCAAACGCGCTCACGAGACACGATCTCGACATCGACAATGCGGACGTCCCAAACACGTTCGTCGATGGACGCAACCATCTATTCTTATCGTTTGCAGCCGTCATGGCCAAACAACTCGGTATGCATCACATCGTGACTGGTGTATGTGAAACGGACTTTTCAGGTTACCCGGATTGCCGAGACCAATTCATCAAATCACTCAATGTGACACTCAATTTAGCGATGGATTATCCATTCGTCATCGACACACCGCTCATGTGGCTCGATAAAAAAGAAACGTGGGCTCTCGCCGACGAACTCGGTGCCTTTGACTATGTCAAAGAACGCACGCTTACTTGCTACAACGGTGTCATCGGTTCAGGTTGTGGAGAATGTCCGGCGTGTAAGCTTCGTCAAAACGGACTCACGGCTTACGAGGAGGTGCGCGTATGAAACATGCTCCATTCCTCGCTCCGACCAGTGTCGAATCAAAGCAAGAAGGATCGCTCATCTACTGTCCGCATCGCGTTCAAATCGTCAAAGAAGTAACGTTCGACGCGGCGCACCATCTCTTTGACTATGACGGCAAATGTCGTGCCCTTCATGGTCATACGTATAAGCTCCAGATGGGTGTCAGCGGCTTTCTCGACAATCGCGGCATGACACTCGACTTTGGTGATTTGAAAAAGATCTTCAAAGAAGAGCTTGAGCCGTATCTCGATCATCGCTATTTAAACGAGTCACTCCCTTATATGAATACAACTGCAGAAAACATGTGTTATTGGATTTTTGAAAAACTGGCGACACACTTGCCAAATGAACGCGACGTGCGCGTCGAATTCGTCCGTTTGTACGAAACGCCGACGTCATACGCTGAGTTCCGTCGTGAATGGTTGGTGGAATCGTGAAAATACCTGTTCTTGAAGTGTTCGGACCAACCTTCCAAGGCGAAGGCCGGGCCATCGGACAGAAGACGATGTTCGTCCGGACCGCCGGTTGCGATTATCGCTGTTCTTGGTGCGATTCCGCCTTCACGTGGGACGGTTCAGAAAAACCGGACATGCTGGCAGCCGATGAGGTCATCGCTCGCCTGGACGCACTTGGTATGTACGATTACGTCACCATCTCGGGTGGCAATCCGCTCCTCATCGCGGCCATGGAAGACCTCGTTGTGAAGTTGAAAGAACGTGGTGTCACACTCGCTGTCGAGACGCAAGGTAGCCGCTATCAAGACTGGCTCACACAAATCGATGACGTGACCCTCAGTCCAAAACCTCCATCGTCTGGTATGAAAACGAACTGGGAGCAACTCGACGCTATCGTCGAACGGTTGCGCCCCGAGCAGACGACATTCAAAGTTGCTGTCTTTGATGAAGTGGACTTTGCCTACGCGAAAGAAGTGCAGCAGCGCTACTCACCGGACGTCATGTATTTGTCGGCCGGTAACCCGGAGCCTGGTGCAGACGGCGACATCACCGATGCCCAGCTCCGTCGTTTGAAACAACTATGGGAAGACGTCGCACGCGACCCGTCATGGCAAAGCGTCCGCGTCCTACCACAACTACACACATTACTGTACGCCAACGAACGTGGCGTCTAAGGAGAATGAACATGAGACCAGAAGACTTACAAGACCTCTCGCTCCTCGGACAGAAGAGCGTCCCATATATTTTTGAATACACACCTGACGTCCTTGAGGCGTTCCCGAATCGTCATCCGGAGAACGACTACTTCGTGAAATTCAACGCACCCGAATTTACATCGTTGTGCCCGATCACGAACCAACCGGACTTCGCAACCATCTACATCTCGTACATCCCGGATGAGAAACTCGTCGAGTCGAAGTCGTTGAAGTTGTACTTGTTCAGCTTCCGTAACCACGGTGACTTCCACGAGAACTGCATCAACGTCATCGGGAAAGATCTCGTCAAGTTGATGGAGCCGCGCTATCTCGAAGTGTGGGGGAAATTCACACCACGTGGCGGTATCTCGATCGATCCGTACTACAACTACGGAAAGCCAGGCACGAAGTATGAAAAAATGGCAGAACACCGTCTGTTCAACCATGACCTGTATCCAGAGACGGTCGACAACCGTTAATTGAAAAGTAGGCGCTCCATCTGGAGTCGCCTACTTTTTTTGATAGCGATGAATCTGTCGCTTAATCGGTTCGCGGAACACAGTCGCAACGAGCGTCAACACGAGCATGATCCCAAATGCCAAGGCGATGAGCGTCCAATCCCCACTGGCGATACTACTCCCGAGAAAATTGTTCGCGAACGCCCCGGGAATCATACCAACGACGGTCGCAAACAGATAGGCGAGTACGTTTACTTTTGCCAAACCAGAAGCATAGCTGACCAAATCGAAATTAACGAGCGGGATGAGACGTAAGATGAGGACGTAAAAGAAGCCGTCTTCTTCGATTTTACGCTGAATGGCTTCATAGTTCGTTGATTCGAAGTGATGCAAGAAACGGTCGCCGAAAAAAATTGCCACATAATACGCAACAAGCGCACTCAATGTCGCCCCGATGACGGTATAGATGACGCCCGGTAACATTCCAAACGCCAAGCCGCCGGCGACCGACAAGACGGACGTCGGGAACAAGATGAGGGGACGAACGGTGAACAACAAGATGTAAATGAGCGGAGCCAACCATCCGAATTGAATGATGTAGTCCCGAATATCGCCTGGGCTTACGTCAACCCACTGATAAAGGAATGTCGCCGTCCCGAACAGGAGTAGGACGAGTGCAATCATCCATTGTATCTTCCACTTCTTCATCGTCCTCCTCCTCTCTATTTGCTTTTATTCCCGTAATCGAGGATGTCATCCACCTTTTTTCAGCCATCTCGATATGGTACGGTTAGAAAAAGCAGAAGGAGGAAATCGATATGAACCTTGCAGATGCCCTAACATTGAAACAGTTGCTCCATGAGCAAATCGATACATTGACCGAAGAGATTGAGCATGTGGCGTTCATCTCGCTTCAAGCGAATGAATCCATTCCGACCATTCAGTCCCGGTCCCTTCAAGACATCGAGATGGAACTTGAACACATTCGTCTAGACTTACGTCAGCTCGACCGTCTCATTCAAGAGGCGAACGTCCAAGCCGTCGTTGAGACGCATGACGGTCCGCTCCCGCTCGTCGAGGCAATCGAGCTTGCCATTCAGTTACGCGTCCAAGCACGACTTTATGAGAAATTATCGCTTCGTCCGAAGAAAGACTATGTGCAAGGAGTTGCCGTGATCAAACACGCCTTATATGACCCCGAACTATATCGCTTGAAAGCACGCGATATTAAGAAGCGTGCCATTCGAATCGAAAGTGCCATTCAGGCCGTCCGTTATCAGACTGACATTGAATTTGATGCATTACGATATATGTAAAAAAGCGAAGGGATTCCTTCGCTTTTTTACATATGGTCATGGTGATTGTGATGGATATCATGATGACTCGATGAAGAAGAACGTCGACGTGGAGGTGCCTCATCAGCAAATTTTTCTCCGTCCAAAATTCCGAGACGCTTATATTGACGACCGACCCGCTCTTTTGTCTCTTCGCGAACAGTGCTCGACTCCATCACCAATTGATAGCATCCGAGCGCGACACGAAACGGTTCCATGCGTGTCCGTTCAATCGGGAAGGAATCGACGCCACGTAAATAGTCTGCCAATCGCTCAGCCGTCTCGTCGGCTGGGTCATCTGCAAGCTGTGAGGCGAAGCGTTGTAAGTCCTTCAATGTATTTGATGTTTTAGAGTAGCTCACTCCCGATTTGATAAATCCAAATATAATCAGACCGAACACAACCATGAAAATGATTGGAAACACACCAAATAGTCCGCTAAAGAATGAGTCCCCTATCGAGCTATCGAACGGATCCCCGCCAAATCCAAATACTATCATTTCAAATTCCCCCTTTTCTTTAAGTACGTTCATTCAGTCGAATCGGTTTCAACAAAAAAACCGCGATCACACGACCGCGGCATCGATTCAACTGTTCAGTTGTTTCTCCATCATGATGCGCGGCTCGCCATCTTCGGTGTAGGCGCCCATGATGTCATATCCGCAAAGGAGGTTCAAAATGATGACCCCTTTGTTCGTATTGCGTGCTTTCGTCCGAATCGAATGGAACCCTTGCGCTTCGACCCATTCGAGTTGCGTATCCATCAGCTTGCGACCGATGCCATGCTTTTGGAAGTCCGGATGTACGCCGCCCGCCCAGCTGTAAAATCGATAAGGCTCCGCCTCATAACCAATTTTAAAGCCGACCAGTTGCTCTTCCGAAAAGGCTAAGAGCACTAACGGATTGGCGTGCCGATACAGACGCTCTTTAAATCGCAACTGATCGAGGTCACCATATAACGTGCGATATAGTCGGAAAAAGTCCTCTTCAAAATCCTTAAAGTTGTTCGTCACATCTTTTACGATAAATGAACTCGTCGTACTCATCGTGCCATCCCCTTTCAGTTTCTGGACAAAGATTCCGTACGTCTGTTCATTTCGCCGTTCATTCTGAATTTCCTGTCTCCCGTTCAAAAGCCGTGACACCTTTTTGTTTATACAGTCCGAGCGTACGCTTCGGCAAGCTCTTTACCATCCAATCTTTGAAGATACGCGCTTGATCTTCGACCGGAAGCTCGTAGCCATCCGTCACGATATGTCGTGACCGTGTCGTGACATCGTACAAGGAAATCGCCGCCGCCACGGAGATGTTCAAACTCTGCACATATCCTTGCATCGGAATGACAAAGTTCCCATCCGCCTTCTTCAGTGCGGTTTCTGACACACCACTATGTTCATTCCCGAATAGAAGAACGGTCGGCTTCGACACATCCACTTCTTCGAGCGGAATCGCCTCTTCACTTAACGCGGTCGCATATACTTGGTAACCACTTTCTTTTAAAGCGTCAATCGCCTCTTCAATGGAGCCATGCTCCACGACGTCCACCCAGCGGTCGGCACTCTTGGCGATAATCGAGTTCGGTTTGAACTTTGCCCGTCCTTCGACGACGTGCAACGTCTGTACCCCGAACGCATCGGCCGAACGCAACACGGCGGATTGGTTGTGCGGATCGTCCACACCTTCCGTCAAAATCGTGATATGGTTCGTTCGTGTATTCAACACTTCATACATCCGTTTAATGCGGTCTGGCATGAGCATCTCATATAGAGGAAGATCGTCCTCCTTCAATACACCCTTCTGCAATAACTCTTCTTTTAATTCCATCTGCTCGTCCTTCGTCAAAGCAGATGTGGTCTGTCTCCAACCCATCTTTCTCGCTCCCTTCAACCTATCATATTGTAGCTAGATTCGATTCGACTGACAAGTTCGCCTCACATCTACCCTTCACACTTCAAAAAATGAAAACAAATGAAAATAGCGAAAACGGTTGCATGAATTTATGCAATCGATTACAATCATTTATGCAAGCGATTGCACTATTGGCAAACAAAAAATAGATAAAACTCCCTCACAGGAAGGAAGCGTATAGCATGAAACAATTGATCTCATTCGATTTCTGGCAGAAACTCGGTAAGGCCTTGATGGTCGTCATCGCCGTTATGCCAGCTGCCGGCTTGATGATTTCCATCGGTAAATTGATTGGAATGTCAGCCGGAGATGTCGGTATTTTATTAACAACAGCTCGTATCATTGAAGATTTAGGTTGGGGCATCATCGTCAACTTACATATCCTCTTCGCAGTCGCGATTGGTGGTTCGTGGGCGAAAGATCGTGCAGGCGGTGCATTCGCAGCACTTCTCGCCTTCATCTTGATCAACCGTGTCACAGGTGCCATCTTCGGTGTCAATGGGGCCATGCTTCAAGATCCGGAAGCGACCATCGAGTCACTCTTCGGTGCGAACCTTGTCGTCGCTGACTACTTCACATCTGTACTCGGCTCACCTGCCCTCAACATGGGTGTGTTCGTCGGGATCATCGCCGGTTTCCTCGGTGGTGCACTATACAACCGTTTCTACAACTTCAACAAGTTACCGAACGCCCTCTCGTTCTTCAACGGGAAGCGCTTCGTACCATTCGTCGTCATCCTTGGTTCAGTCGTTGCTGCCATCGTTCTGTCGATTGTATGGCCAACCATCCAAGGTGCGCTCAACAGCTTTGGTGAATGGATTGCCACATCACGTAACACAGCGCCTGTCCTCGCCCCGTTCATTTACGGTGCGCTCGAACGTCTCCTCTTGCCGTTCGGTTTACACCACATGCTCACGGTACCAATGAACTACACAGAGCTCGGTGGAACGTACACGATTTTAACTGGCGCGACAGCTGGATCGGTCGTTGCCGGTCAAGACCCGCTCTGGTTGGCATGGGTAACGGACCTCGTCAACTTGCGTGCTGCTGGTGATACGGCTGCGTACAATGCTCTTCTCGCTGATGTCGTTCCGGCCCGCTTCAAAGTCGGTCAAGTCATCTTGTCATTCGCTGCATTGATCGGTGCCGCATATGCGATGTACCGCAACGTCGATGCGGATAAGAAAGCACAATACAAGCCGATGTTCTTGTCAGCTGGACTCGCTGTCTTCTTGACAGGTGTCACAGAACCGATCGAATTCATGTTCATGTTCGTCGCACCAGTCCTTTATGTGGTGTACGCGCTCATGGCCGGCGCTGCCTTCGCATTGGCAGATATCATCGACCTACGCGTCCACGCTTTCGGTGCAATCGAACTCTTGACGCGCATTCCGATGATCGTCAAAGCAGGACTTCTTCAAGACTTAATCAACTTCGTTCTCGTCTCTGTCGTGTTCTTCTTCCTCAACTTTGGTGTCTTCAACTTCTTCATTAAGAAGATGAACTTGCCGACACCTGGACGTAACGGGAACTACATGGAAGAAACGACAGAAAAATCATCCGTTACAGGTAACGAACAAGTCATGGGGATTATCGCACTTCTCGGTGGGGAAGAAAACATTGAGGATGTCGATGCATGTATGACGCGTCTTCGTGTGACCGTGAAAGACGTTACACTCGTCTCTGACGAACAAGAATGGAAGAAAAATGGCGCCATGGGTCTTATCGTGAAAGACCGTGGAGTCCAAGCCATCTATGGCCCGAAAGCCGACGTATTGAAATCAGACATTCAAGACGTCATCGGTGCATAATCTACTGGCCAACTCGCTCGAGAGTTGGCCTTTTTCTAAAGGAGGACTATCGTGAATATTTTAACGCTCAATTGTCATGCCTGGTTAGAAGACCGCCAACAAGAGAAAATCGACGCAATTGTCGAACGTATCGCAAGCGAAGAGTATGACTTCATCGCGCTCCAAGAAGTCAATCAACATAAAGAGGCCCCACTCATCTATGGGAACATCCGTGAAAACAACTTCGCACACGTCCTCGTCGAGCGCCTGAAAGAGTTAGATCTTCACTATCACATGACATGGGACTTTGCCCATTACGGATATGATATTTACGAGGAAGGCGTCGCCATCTTGTCACGGACACCGTTTCTATCGACCGAGTCGTTCTTCGTATCCAAGACGACGGACCCTGACAATTACAAGTCCCGTAAAATTGTCAAAGCCGTGATTGAAGGTCCTGAAACGCCGACGACCGTCTACTCGTGTCACCTTGGATGGTGGCATGATGAAGAGGAGCCAGTGAAGCATCAACTCGACGAACTTCTCCGTCGCGTCGAGCATGACGACCATGCGCTCCTACTCGGTGATTTCAATAACGACGCCTTCATTCGAGGCGAAGGATACGATTACTTGATGGAGAATGGACTTCAAGACTTGTTCCATCTCGCAACGGAACGTGAAGGCGATGCGACGGTACAAGGAAAAATCGCCGGGTGGGACGAAAACAAAAAATCGCTACGCATCGACTTGATGTTGACGAACGCACCCATTCACGTCTCCCGTCATGCCGTCGTCTTCGATGGGGAGAACGGCCCCGTCGTCTCCGACCACGCCGGTGTCGAAGCCACTGTGTTTTGGCGCTGATTCACCTTTTTCTTCCGACTTGGGAGAAAAGGGTTTTTCTTTTGGGGAAAATCTTGTAACGTGAGAGAAGACTGATGTCTAACTACTAATGAATGAAATAGAAAGAAGTGTTTGAACATGAAGACAAGCTCGCTCAGTCGAAGCGACTGGACTTTAGTTTTATCCCTATCCTTATTAACCTTCGTTCTCGGAACGAGTGAATTTGTCATCGTCGGCATTTTGCCTGATATCGCAAGCGGTCTATCCATTTCCATCGCGACAGCAGGAAGTCTCGTATCGGCATTCGCCATCAGCTTTGCCGTCGGCACGCCAATCACGATGTCCTTGACGAGCCATCTTCCAAAACGTAAATTGATGCTCGGCTTGACGATTCTCTTCACCGTCCTGAACTTATTAAGCAGTCTCGCTCCCATGTATGAGTGGTTACTCGTCTTGCGAATGCTGACGGCCGTTGTCACAGGTGTCTTAATTTCGCTTGCCATGCTCGTTGCTAGCGAGAGCGTCCCTCCGGCAAAACGGGGTGTGGCCGTGTCCTTTATTTTCGGTGGATTCACAATGGCGAACGTGTTCGGGGTTCCGATCGGAACGCTCATCGGACAACAGGCAGGATGGGAGTCCACGTTTTGGTTGACGACTCTGCTCGGTGCAGTCGCCTGGATTGCCATTTATCGTGTCTTGCCGAATCAATTGTCTCAAGAAAAAGCATCACTTCGTGAACAAATGGCACTCCTGACGAATCCGCGTATCTTGATCGCCTTCTTAATTCCGGCGTTCGGTTTCGGGGCGACGTATGTCGTATATACGTATCTCGTGCCGATTTTAAAAGATGTCCTCGGGGTACCGGTCGCTTGGGTCAGTCCGATTTTATTCGCCTACGGATTCATCTCGATCTTCAGTAATATCGCTGCCGGAAAGATCGCCAGTCACAATCCGATCGGACGCTTACGGTTCGTCTTTCTCGTCCAGGCGTTCGTCCTTGCCGCGTTGTTTGTGACGACGTCGAATGTGACGCTCGGTCTCCTCAATATCGCCCTCATGTCGTTCATGGCGATTTTATTGACGACATCGACTCAGATTTATTTGATTGATTTGGCGGAGAAGTTCAATCCGAACGCCAAAGGTCTCGCTTCGTCACTTATGCCCGTGGCGAGTAACGTCGGAATCGGACTTGGTTCCGCTCTTGGTGGTGTCGTCTACGCGACGAGCCCTATCATGACGCTCGCGCTCGTCGGTGGTTTGGTCGCCCTCGTCACAGCCGGGTTGACCGCAGTCAGTTATTCACTCGATCAACGCTAAAACGTGCGCACCTCGATGCAGGTGCGCACGTTTTTTATAACCATTCGAGAATCGCCGATAGGACTTCGTCGAGTTGTTCTTTCGATGTGAGCGGACTTTCCTGATCGCCTTTTTGTGGACCATACATTCCGAAGTTGGCATGATTCCCGCCTTCGATTTGTACGAATTGACTATCGTCAGGTAGGTCGCTTCGACTCGCCTCGATGTCTTCCGGGACAGCCAATCCATCCAACTCACCCGAGATGGATAGCACGCGTAAGTCACTATCGACCATCGAGCTGATCGGATATGATGCGAGGAAAATGACACCTTCCACCGCCTCTTGATGCTCAAGCGCGTAACCCGATGCCGCCGAACCTCCGAGTGAATGACCGGCCACGACCCAGCGTTCAATCTCCGGATGTGCCTCGATGATTGGATCGGCTGCGTCGATATCTAAAATGCCTAAGTTGAGTCGAAGCGACGGGATGGCGACGAAATACCCTTCCTCGGCTAAACGTGTTCCATAATAGGCATACGCCTCTTTCTCGACTTTCGCCCCTGGATAAAGAATGACACCGACCTCACTCGTCGGATCTCCAAACTCGAGACGGTTGTCGACCACTTTCCCCTCTTCGGCATACTGTGTCGCTTCATCGGTCGGTCCATACGTGAACTGCGTCCAAATTAAAAAGCCTGCTACCACCACAACAAGCAATCCTACGATTGAGAGTGCGGTCCACTTGAAGAATTTCTTCATTATATAGCCTCCATTTGCATCCACTTCATCATAACGTTACACTAATAAGAAAAAGCATGATCAGGGGGACACCATGACCAGAAGTAATGTAACCACGACGATTCAGTGGTTTATTTTTATTTTAGCTACAAATATTGTACCACCACTCTCTATCGCCGCCTTGTTTGAACTGTCACCAGATGAGACGATGACCTTCATATCCCGCTCACTTTTCATCTTCGCACTCTTTAGCATCATCCAGACGTTGCTCGGCCATCGCCTCCCGATACTCGAAGGACCTGCCGGCATTTGGTGGGGTGTCTTCACTTTATACGCCTCCATCGGTCCCGCCCTATACGGAAGTCAGCAAGAGACCTTGCAAGCACTCGGATTCATGCTGTTTTTGAGCGGAATCCTTGGTGTGTTGTTGACTGTCACCGGCATCTTAAGACGCATGCTCGCCCTGTTTACACCGCAAGTGCTCGGCGTCTATATGATTTTGCTCGTCCTTCAATTGTCAGGGGCTGTCATTAAAGGTGGCTTTGGGGTGACGGAAGACGGAATCAATATTGTTCAGGCCGTGGCGACGGCTGGGCTCGTCTTGTTCGCACTCACGCTCGAGCAAAGTCGCTTTAAACAATATGGACTCGTCATGACGCTATTCGTCGGGTTCGGCTTGTTCCATTTACTCGACCTTGGAAATCCTGTCATCCGTTCGGAATCCTTCTTCCTCGTACCGGAACTTTTTCCGTTCGGAAATTGGGTGTGGGATTGGAACTTGTTGCCGACGGCTTTCGTCATCACTTTGCTTCTCATGACGAACGTCCTTGCGAACATCAAGTTGATTGAGCGCATCGTCAGTTCTCGCGAAAAACGAGAAATCAAAGGAAACGTTCCCGCATCGGGTGTCGCCAGTGGCGTCAGTCAAATCGTGGCCGGTCTGTTCGGTACACCGGGCCCTGTCGCCATCTCCGGGACAGCTGGTTTCCTCTCTTCGACGGAGAGCGTCCAGCGTGCCCCGCATTTGATTGCCCACGCCCTCATGATGGGGTTAGCACTCATCGGTCCATTCGTCTCGTTGATTGCGAGCATCCCGGCCGCTGTCGGTTATGCGATTGTGACTCCGCTTATCGCGACGATGATCATCATCGGAATCAATGAGGCCGCCTTTGAATTAAAACAATCGACGGCATCCCTCACGGTCGGGCTCCCGCTCGTCATCGGTGCCGGGGCGATGTTATTACCACCCGGTTCAATGAATGACCTGCCACCGCTTCTTGCGACCGTCTTCTCTAACGGGCTTGTTCTCGGAACAATTGTCGCCTTAACGACTGCCATCTTAAGTAAAATCAAGGATTGAAAAAAAGAACTGGCCATATTGGTCAGTTCTTTTCACGTACATGCATATGGTAACGGGCATCGTGCGGTAACACGGCGCCGTCTTCTTGTTCGAAATGCGCACGGTCTTTCCAATAACGAACGACTGACGAAGTATCACGGTGCAGGGCGCGCTGTAGCGCTTGTTTCGCCGTGACAGGCGTTTCGTCATCGTTTGTCAATTCAAGCCCCATTAGTTTATAGCCGATGGTTTGTCCACCTCGACTCATTTGCCACGCTTCCATGGCATATGTCAGTAGTGTCGGTGTGATGACCGCATGCACGAACTCGCTTTTTACTTTCTTTCGCACGAGCTGTTCCACGCCCACGCTGACGAGACCTGCAATGATACTGTCAATCAAGACGGCTTTCGTTCGCTTTTTTGTCAATGGATTCATCGGCTCATCCTCTGCATCATCCCTGACGTCAACACTTCGATTCCTTCGCCTTCTTCAGACGCCATAATCAAGGCACGCGCGACATGAAGCGCCTGAATCGGTGCGACTTCCGGTGTCTTCTCAAGTAAGAATGACTGGAACGGTCGACTGATGACCTCGGCCGCTTTCTCCCCTAGGCGGAATGAATCACGTTCTCCGAGTAACAGAGAGGGACGCGCGATAATCAAGTGATGGAAGTTGAAGATACGTAACGCGTTCTCAAGTTCTCCTTTCACACGGTTGTAAAAGAAAGATGAACGCAACGATGCGCCTTGTGCCGATACGACCGCATAGCGCGTCGTACCGTGTGCCTTGGCGACACGGGCAACTTCAAGTGGTAATTCTAAATCAACATGTTTGAACGCTTCTTGCGAGCCGGCTACCGCAATCGTTGTGCCGAGCGCACAGTACACGTCGTCAATCTGCGGAAGGGACGAATCCATCTCTTCGAAACCGACGATCTCATGTAACTTCGGATGACTCCAACGCTTCGAGCGACGGACAACAATCCAGACCGCATCATAACGGTCACTCTCTAACAACTGTTCCACCAATTCGCGGCCAATCAAGCCGGTCGCGCCTACGACAAGTGCAGTTTTCCCCATTCGTGACTCCTCCTAGACTACTATTTCCTTCAGTCTAGCTGACTTGCCGTTCCTCGGCAATGATTGTCCCGGGACGGAATCGGTCCATCATACGGAAAAATCCGTTCAATGCGAGCGCCGTGAATGAGCCTGCCACGATAGCACTGTCCGTGAACAACTGCAGCCACTCCGGCATGTTGGCGACAATCGCCGGGTTAGCGGTGATGCCGAGTCCGACACCAATCGAGAGTGCGATGGTGATCAAATTCTCGTTTTTCGAAAAATCGACCTGACTCAGAATTCGAATGCCGGAAGCAGCGACCGTTCCGAACATGACGAGCATCGCTCCACCTAAAACAGGCTTTGGAATCAATGTCGTGAATGTGGCGACTTTCGGAAGGAATCCGAGCAAGATGAGTAACCCACCTGTCCAGAAGATGACACGGCGCGATTTTACACCTGACAATTGAACAAGTCCGACATTTTGACTGAACGTCGTGTACGGGAAGCTGTTGAAAATCCCTCCGAGAATCGTTGCGACACCTTCCGCACGATACCCTTTCGTCAATTCGTTCGAACCAATTGGCTTTTTCGTGATATCGCTGAGCGCCAAGAATACACCTGTCGATTCAATCATCGAGATAATGGCGACGAGCGTCATGACGAGGATCGCGGACACATCAAATGTCGGCATCCCAAAGTAGAACGGTTGAACCATTTGGAACCAACCCGCTTCCCGGACAGGACTGAAGTCCACGAGACCGAGCGAAGCAGCAACCCCTGTTCCGATGAGGACGGCAAAGAGGACAGCAGCGGCGCGTGTGAAGACAGTACCGACACGGTTCAAGATGAGAATGAGTAAAATCGTCAAACCACCTAATCCGAGATTCTGCATCGATGCGAATCCAGGCTCACCTGGCATCCCGCCACCGATGTCATTGATGGCGACCGGAATCAGTGAGAGACCAATGATTGTCACGACCGAACCGAGAACGACCGGCGGGAAGAAACGTGCGAGCTTCCCGACAAATCCGGAAATGAGGATGACAATGATTCCACTGGCAATCAACGCGCCATAAATGGCCGTAATTCCATTTGCGCTTCCGATGGCGATCATCGGACCGACCGCCGTGAACGTACATCCGAGGACGACTGGCAATCCGACACCCGTAAAGCGTGTCGTCCATACTTGTAAAAGCGTCGCCACCCCACACATAAATAAATCAATTGCGACGAGATAGGCGAGCTCGGTTGGACCAAGACCGATGGCACCCCCTACGATGAGCGGGACGATGGCTGCTCCCGTGTACATGGCGAGCAGATGCTGAAATCCGAGACTTGCCGTCTTAAATGTATTCATCGAACGACCTCCACGAATGAGATGTGGTCTTTCTCTAATTTCGCGACGCGCGCTAGCGATTCGACGCGATAACCACGCTCAATCAGTTTATCGCGCCCTGGTTGGAACGATTTTTCGATGACGATGCCAACACCTGAAACTTCTGCACCTGCCGCTTCGACGAGTTGTGTCAGCCCGAGTGCCGCTTCCCCGTTCGCGAGGAAGTCATCGATGACGAGAACGCGTTCGCCTGGTAAGACGAAACGTCGGCTCAAGCTGATGCGGTTCGTCTCTTGTTTCGTGAACGAATAAACATCCGCTTCGACGAGGTCGTCTTGGAGCGTCAGCGATTTCCGTTTACGCGCGAATACGAACGGGATGCCCATCTCAAGCGCCGTCATCATCGCTGGCGCAATCCCGCTCGATTCGAGTGTGACGATGCGGTCGATTTGAGCGTCTTTGAAACGTTCTGCGAATTCTTTGCCGATGGCTTGCATAAGTACCGGGTCGACCTGATGATTCAAGAAAGCGTCAACTTTCAACACTTGGTCGGATAAGGCCCGACCCTCTTCACGGATTTTGTCTTCTAACTGCTTCATTGTTGTCCCCTCCATTAAAAAATGCGATTCGTCACCCCTCATCGGGAGGCAACGAACCGCATGGAAATCAACGATAGCATACGACAAGCGCCACCCGTAGTCGAACCATTTACGGTAGTTCGGTAGAGACTTGCGGACCATATTTCCGCTGATATACGAGTGCGAATCTATTTATTTAAGATAGACCTTATTGTAGACGAGCTGACGAGAAATGCAATAGGTTGCAATCAAACGGTGAAATGTTCGATTTTTCTGAAACTGCTGTATACTGTAGATATTGGATATGAGAGAGGAGCCTTGCCCTTATGAAGTTATTCGTATTAGGCGCAACCGGTCGAACCGGACATCAATTCATCGATCAAGCCATCGAGCACGGTCATGACGTCACCGCGTTCGTTCGTGAACAGAAAAAGTTGATTCGGACGCCACAACTTGAAATCATCGAAGGCGACTTATATGATGTCGATGCTTTAACAGAAGCGATGCACGGTCATGATGCGGTCATCAGCTGTCTCGGAACGGATTTGAGCGACACTGACTTTTTAGCGAGTGTCACGGACAAGCTCGTCCCTGCGATGAAAGCAAACAAGATTTCACGTATCATCTATCTCGCTTCAGCAGGGATTGACAATGAGATTCCGGGCCTTGCGGGGAAAGCCATTACGTTCATGCTCCGGAAACCGCTCCGTGATCATCGCGCAGCCGTAGACTTATGGCGAAATTCGTCATTCGATTATACGATTGTACGACCGATGCAATTGACGGACGGACCTCGCACCTCGACGTATCGCACGGCCATCGACGAAGTGCCAGAGAACGGGAAACACATCTCACGGGCAGACGTCGCTCAGTTCATGCTTCATGCGATTGAAGAACAGGAACACGTACGGGAGTCAGTCGGACTGGCGTACTAATTTGATCCAATTCATGCTACAATATCGGGTAGTTTACTTTGAAAGGAACGAAAACGAATTATGAGTATATTAACGGTACAAAACTTGAGCCACGGCTTTGGTGACCGCGCTATTTTGAACGATGTCTCTTTCCGCCTCTTAAAAGGGGAACACATTGGTCTCGTCGGAGCGAACGGTGAAGGAAAATCGACGTTCATGAACATCATCACACGCAAACTGCAACCGGATGAAGGGAAAATTGAATGGGCGAAAAACGTCCGTGTCGGTTACCTCGATCAACACGCGGTGCTTGAGCGCGGGATGACGATTCGTGACGTCTTGAAAGGTGCTTTCCAATACCTGATCGACATGGAGACGCGCATCGGCGAACTCTACATGGAGATGGGCGACGCGACACCGGAACAGATGGAAGACATGCTCGCGGAGGTTGGTGAGCTTCAAGAGACGCTCGACTCGAACGACTTTTACATCATCGATGCGAAAGTAGAAGAAGTCGCACGCGGTCTCGGTATTTTAGACGTCGGTCTCGACCGTGACGTCACGGACTTATCAGGTGGACAGCGTACGAAAGTATTGCTCGCGAAGTTGCTTTTAGAGAAGCCAGATATCTTGCTCCTCGATGAGCCGACCAACTATTTGGATGAAGTGCATATCGAGTGGCTGAAACGCTATCTCCAAAACTATGACAATGCCTTCATTTTGATCTCACACGATATCCCGTTCTTAAATAGCGTCATCAACTTGGTCTACCATATGGAAAACCAAGAGTTGAACCGCTACGTCGGGGACTATGACAAGTTCATGGAAGTGTACGAGATGAAACGCTCGCAACTTGAAGCCGCCTATAAGCGTCAGCAAGCCGAAATCGCGGATTTGAAAGACTTCGTTGCCCGAAACAAAGCGCGTGTGTCGACACGAAACATGGCGATGTCACGTCAGAAGAAACTCGATAAGATGGATGTCATCGAATTGAGTGCGGAACGTCCGAAACCAGAATTCCGCTTCTTGCAGGCACGTACATCGGGGCGCCTCATCTTTGATGCGAAAGGTCTCGTCATCGGATACGATGAGCCACTCTCACGTCCGCTCGACCTTCAGATGGAGCGCGGTCAAAAGATTGCCCTCGTCGGAGCGAACGGAATCGGGAAGACGACGCTCTTGAAGAGCTTACTCGGCTTGATCAACCCGCTTGAAGGAACAGTCGAACGTGGTGAGTTCCTCGAAATGGGTTACTTCGAACAGGAAGCCGCATCAAGCAACAACACGTGTATCGAAGAGATTTGGAGCGAATTCCCCTCACTCAACCAACAGCAGGTGCGCGCGATGCTCGCGAAATGCGGTCTCATGACGAAGCACATTGAAAGTAAAATCTCTGTCCTCAGTGGTGGAGAAAAGGCGAAAGTACGTCTTTGCAAACTCTTAAACAACGAAACGAACTTGCTCTTACTCGATGAGCCAACGAACCACTTGGACGTCGACGCGAAGGAAGAGTTGAAGCGTGCGTTGAAAGAGTACAAAGGAAGCGTCCTCCTTATCAGTCACGAACCAGAATTCTATGAAGACATCGTCACAGACGTCTGGAACTGTGAATCGTGGACGACGAAAGTATTCTAATTCAGTAAAGGACGTGTCGTATGGCTGGCCCAATTCAAACGAATGAACGGATTATTTTGTATGACATTATCCGAGGGTTTGCCCTCTGCGGCATTTTCCTCGTCAATATCCCGAGTATGCTCGGGAGCGACTGGATGTTTGGTCGTCCCGACTATTACGGGAGCGACTTGTTCGTCCGCACACTCTTCGATTTGTTCGTGCAGACGAAGTTTTATACGATTTTCTCCCTCTTATTCGGGATCGGCTTTTCGATTTTCCTCGAGCGTTCTTACGCTCGTGGCGAATCGGTCAGTCGTTACATACGCCGGATTTTGATTCTCTTCTTGTTCGGTCTGGCACACCTGGCTATTTGGTCAGGGGATATCCTCCATACGTACGCCATGTGGGGCTTATTGCTTCCCCTCTTTTACGGATTGAGTAACCGCGCCATTCTGGCGTGGGCGTGGAGTTTATTGATTGGAAGTTTCTTACTATTCAACGTTGCCCCTATCTATGTAGAGTGGGCTTTTGGATACATGTATTTAGGAGAGTCGTTCCCGACGGTCTTTAATTCAGGCTTCGGCCCTTGGCTAGACTATCGATTCGACAACGAGATTTTTACTATGATTCAAAATTCACTTTTTGTCGGAATCGAGATTCTCGGTCTGTTCTTACTCGGTCTCTTCATCGGACGGGAACGAAAGCTTCTGACTTGGAGTATCCAAGGATTGACCCGGACTGCTGCTATCTGCGCAATAGCAGCCATACCATTCTGGGGAATCATCATCTGGCATCATTACGGTGATGGCGCCTCTTATATGTCAACGAACTCAGCAGCTGTATGGATTTCCGGAAAACTGCTCGCTACAACATACATCTGCCTGTTCACCATCGTCGTTCGAAAAGGTCGGACGTTCGCCCCGCTTCAAGCACTCGGTCGAATGGCACTCACGAACTATCTGACACATACATTGATCATTGTCTTACCAGTGATCGCACTCGGGGCGTACGGGGCGCTTTCCTTAACCGAAGGTCTATTCCTCAGCATCGCCATTTTGATTGCGCAGTCGTTCTTCTCGATGTGGTGGCTAAAGACTCACCGCTACGGACCGTTTGAGAAACTATGGCGTCTCGGAACATACGGACGACAAACAAAATCATCCTAAGATCGGACTTCATTGTCCGGTCTTTTTTAAACAAAAACTGCAGACGAGCATACGTCTGCAGTTCCGCTCGAGGCCACGGCTTCGAGTTTTTATTTTGTTGCCGCTTCCGTTAAGAATGGCACGATTTGCTTCTTACGTGAGACGACGCCAGGAAGTGTCGCCAATCCGCTTTGAAGGGTCACGTTGAACGCTTGTTCGAAGAGTTCGGGTTTTGGTCCGACAACGATGGCTTCCGAATCGTTCGTCAAAATGTTCGTGATGGCGAATACGAACAAGTCTAAGTTTTTCGCTGCAACCGTGTTGGCAATGGCCGCCTCGACTTCCGCTTTACGGTTCAAGACATCATTCGCGTCGACCGTGTTCACTTGTGCGATTTCGACACGATAGTCGCCCATCGCGAATTCTTTCGCATCGAGTGAGATGAGTTCTTCAATCGTTTTTTGGCTAAGGTCCGCACCGGCTTTGAGCATCTCAAGACCGTATGTTTCCGCATCGACGCCAGCAATCTCCGCAAGTTCTTTCGCTGCTTTGATATCTTCACCTGTGCATGTCGGCGATTTGAAGAGAAGCGAGTCTGAGATGATGGCGGAAAGCATTAAGCCGGCCATATCCGCTGCGATTTCGACACCATGCTCTTTATACAACTTCAACAAGATTGTCGCCGTACATCCGACTGGCTCCGCACGATAGTAGAGCGGGTCTGCCGTTTGGAAGTTTGCGATACGGTGGTGGTCGATGACTTCAAGGATTCGCACGTCTTCAATCCCGTCCGCACTTTGCTGGAACTCGTTATGGTCGACCAAGATAACTTCTTCCGCCTCACCTTTCACACTCTCGATCAATCGTGGTGCTTTCACACGGAAGTGATCGAGCGCATATTGTGTTTCGCCGTTCACTTCACCGAGACGTACCGCTTCTGCGTCCATCCCTAATTTCTTTTTCAACTCGGCATAGGCGAGCGCTGATGTGATTGTGTCGGTATCTGGATTTTTATGTCCGAAGACTAGTACTGTACTCATGTCTCATTCTCCTCACTAAATAGTTTTCCCTTATCCATTATAACGCCCACGGCATTTCTTTCAATTCCCAAACAAAAAGAGCCGTGTCGGCTCTTATGCTTGTTCGTCTTCATCTGTCTCTTCGAGGTCGGAATGATCTCCTTTTGAATCTTCTTCATGGGAGATGTCCGGTTGATCTCGTTTTAACTTTTCTTTTTCTTCTTGTTCACGCTTTTCTTTGTCTGACATATCGTGTCATCCTTTCGAAAATCCGACTTGTCGTAATCTGTTCCCCAAGCCAGATTTCGTCAAACGACATTTCACTAAACGTAAACAAACTGAAACGTCAGGCCTGCACGAAGACGATTTCTTCTCCGCGAAGTTCGACTTTCACGTCTTGTCCTTGGAACAACCACTCATCTTGTTCCGCCACGACAAAACGAATGCCGTCTTCTTCGGTCTCAACAGCCGCATTGTTCACGTCTTCTGTGATGACTCCGACAGAAAAACCGTGCGTCAAGTCTGTCGAACCTCCGTATTTGGCAAACAAACGAACCGTTTGGCCTGCTTCGACTTCCATTTCTTCTTTAAACCATTGGAGCGCTTCTTCTGTTACTTGAATCTTCATAACATCTCCTCCTCTCGACTACTCCTTTCATTCTAAACGTTTCAAAAGAGTCGAGCGAGGAAGTTGCCTAAAGTGTGGTGCCAACTTGATAGCTCACTGTCATGCCATGCGTTTCCGGTTGCGCACCATTCATTTCAGCGAGCGTCGTTTCAAATAAGCGCCGCCCGATTTCTTCATTCGGTGAGAGCATCGTCGACAGTCCGAATGCATGACCGATCGGATGTCCGTCAAAGCCTAGCATAGCGACTTCCTCAGGAATCTTGATGTCTCGCCGTTGCATCTCTCCTAAAAATCCGAGGGCGACATAATCGGACGAGAAAAAGAGCGCTCGAGGACGCTCTTTTTGAGAGAGGAACGTTTCAGCTAGCCGAATACCGTCCTCACTCGTCAAATAGCCCGTCCAAATCCATTGCTCACGCGCATGCGCTACTTCATCGAAATAGGCTTGCTGACGCGCAAGGGAACTTGGACTATGGCTTCTTGACAAGATGATTCCAATCTCTTCATATCCGTATTGCTGTAACACATGAATACCTGATACGAACGATGCGTAATGATCGACATGGATCGACGAAATTGTCTCCGGTGCACCGACGGTCGCCACAGCGATCGGTCCATACGCGCGATATGTCTCCATTTCCTTAAAGGACATCTCATGAGACAAGACGATTGCCCCATCGACTTCACGGTGCTTCAATAAATCGAGCGCTTGTCGTTCCTCGCTCAGTTTATACTCCGTCTGCCACATGACGAGGCGATAATCGTGCTCGAGCGCCGCCTTGGCGAGTCCATTAACGAAGAAACCGTAATAAGGATGATCCATATAAGGTAGGATGACGACGATTCGTTGCGTCTTCCCTGTCGACAACGTCAACGCCTGTTGATTTCGCAAATACCCGAGCTCCTTCATTGCCGCATGTACACGGGTCCGTTTTTCTTTCGATACGTACGGATGCTCGTTCAACACACGCGAGACCGTCGTCACCGATACGTCAGCGTGCTTCGCGATATCTCGAATGTTTGCCATTCGTCCCACCTCAACTTGTCAGTCTTTGCATATAGTGTACCCACTCTGCTTGCTGACTGTCACCTCTTTCGACGACTTGACAACGAATCGCTTGAACGAGACGGAAGCGCTCTTCTAACGGAAGATGAAGAAATTCTTCACGGAAACGGGTACACAACATTTTTCCAAACGGTGTATACAACTGATTGATGACGAGCTCGTATACGATTCCACTGCACCATGTCTTCCACGTTGTCGGTTTCATATCGGTTCCCCTCCCTTTGTCTATACCGTATCTTCTGAAACGCGTTTCAGAGCAAGCATCTTTTTTAAAAAAGTTTATTTCCGAACATTATTTGTCTTCAACTTTCATTTTTCATGTTTTTTACTCAAAACAATTGACGGGAATCAAACATTTTTGTATAGTCATCAAGTTGATAACGTTAATTTAAGCATTTTCCTCAATT
Source organism: Exiguobacterium sp. PFWT01 (assembly GCF_018255795.1). Classification (GTDB taxonomy): domain Bacteria; phylum Bacillota; class Bacilli; order Exiguobacteriales; family Exiguobacteriaceae; genus Exiguobacterium. Next base: position 2,653,395 of record NZ_CP073755.1, read on the forward strand.
AATGTTCGGAAATAGACCGGAATAAGGAGTTATATCGATGAATATTTTTCAATTGAAACAACATGGTACGAATGTTAAACAGGAAGTGACTGCTGGGATCACAACGTTCGTGACGATGGCGTACATCTCTGTCGTCAACCCAGCGATTCTATCTGACGCAGGGATTCCGTTCGCACAAGCATTCACAGCGACAATCATTGCCATCCTCATCGGGACAGGCTTGATGGCGTTTTATGCGAACTTACCAATCGCTGTAGCACCCGGGATGGGGCTCAACGCATTCTTCGCTTACACGCTCGTCGCTCAAGAACAGATTGCCCCGTCCGCCGCACTCGGCGTCGTCTTCGTCTCGTCCGTCTTCTTTTTAATCTTGTCGCTCTCTCCAATTCGGACGAAGTTGATTCAAGCGATTCCGACTTCGTTGAAGCATGCCATCACGACCGGAATCGGTCTTTTCATCGCTTCACTCGGATTAAAACTATCAGGTTTGATCGTTGCGGATGAAGCAAACTTGGTGCGTCTCGGTGACGTGTCTTCTCCAGAAGTACTACTTGTACTCGGTGGTTTGATCGTCTCGGCACTTCTCTTTTCACGAAACGTACCCGGTTCTTTACTCATCGGGATGGTACTCACTGGGATTGCAGCATACTTCATGGACATCTTAAAAATCGATGGTGTCACGGCGATGCCGACGCTTCCCGAGGGACTCATGGTCAACCCCGTGACGGCATTTAGTGATGTCATTCAATACGGTTTGTTCGGTGCTGTCCTCTCGTTCTTCCTCGTCACGCTTTTTGATACGACAGGTACGCTTGTCGGTGTCGGAAAACAGGCCGGTCTCTTAAAAGAAGATGGAACAATTGAGAATGGTCACCGTGCACTCTTTGCCGACTCGCTTGCCACAATGGGTGGATCACTCGTCGGAACGAGCCCGTCTACGGCATACATCGAGTCTGCTGCCGGTGTCGCGCAAGGTGGACGTACAGGTCTCACAACGGCCGTCGTCGCCGGATTGTTCGGATTGACACTCTTCTTCAGCCCACTTATCGGCGCCATCTCTGGCGTTGCGGCGATCACGGCTCCTGCACTCATCATCGTCGGGGCACTCATGTTGACGAACGTCCGGTACATCGACTGGAGCGACTTCAGCGAATACTTCCCAGCGTTCATGACGATTTTGATCATGCCTTTGTCAGGAAGCATCGAACGCGGAATCGCCTTCGGGTTCATCTTGTACCCGATCTTCAAAGCAATGAACAAGGAGACGGTTCACCCGCTCATCTACTTGTTCGGCGCACTCTTCATCTTGGAAATGTTCTTCCTATAAGTTAGACAGAAGATCCTCGTCATGTATCGAGGATCTTTTTCTGTTATACGTACTTCCTACCTGTTTTATATCAGAAACGAGATGAATATCGGTTCAGTGAGATACGTTATCAATTAGACAGGATTTTACAAATAAATCAGTTTTTCTCCCCATTTTTCTGTCACTTTCCTACGCTTTATGAAATAATGACGTTGAAATCGCTATCATCAGAAGAAAGAAGGAATGGCTATGCCGAATGTAGCTTTATTCGTCACTTGTCTATCTGATACGTTGTTTCCATCCGTCGGACAAGCGACAGTCGAATTACTCGAACATTTAGGATGCGAGGTGACGTTCCCTTTTGAACAGACGTGCTGTGGGCAACCCGCCTACAACAGCGGCTATCATGAGGAAACAAAAAAGATTGCCAAGCACATGATTGAAACGTTTGAACAAGCAGATGCAGAATATATCGTCGGACCATCGGGGTCGTGTGTCATGATGATGCGTGACTATCCGCATTTGTTCCAAGATGACCCTGTGTGGGGTCCTCGGGCAGAGGCACATGCCGCCAAAACGTTCGAGCTGACGCAGTTCATCGTCGATGTGCTCGAAGTCACAGATGTCGGTGCCAAGTTTCCCGCCAAAGCGACCTATCACGCGTCTTGTCATATGACCCGCCTCCTCGGAATCGAAGCGGCTCCCGGAAAGTTGCTCGGAAACGTCGATGGACTGACGATGGTTCCCCTCGCGAACGTACATAACTGTTGTGGGTTCGGCGGGACATTCTCCGTCAAGATGCCAGACGTATCGGTACAAATGGTAGATGAAAAAGTCGATTCTATCTTACAGTCAGGGGCAGAGGTGTTGATCGGAGCGGATGCTTCATGTTTGATGAATATCGGCGGACGTCTTCATAAACAGGGACATCCGATTAAAGTGATGCATATTGCCGAAGTCTTGAACGAAGGAGTGAAGCAAGCATGAGCATGGGGATTCGATTGGATGAAAAGTTTCAAGATCGACGAAAAGATGGAATCGAAGATGCGTTCATGCGGCAGGCCGTCAGTTCGGCTCAAAACCGTCTACGGGATGGCCGGTTGAATGCTGCGGGTGAACTTGGGGAATGGGAAGCGTTCCGTGACCACTCGGAAGAGATTCGTCAACATGTGTTAGAACACCTAGACTATTACTTATATCAATTGAGCGAGAATGTTTCAAAACGCGGCGGAAGTGTCTTTTTCGCGGAAACACCAGAAGAAGCGAACCGCTACATTCGGGAAGTCGTTCGGTCGAAACAAGCCAAACATGTCGTGAAATCAAAATCGATGGTCACAGAAGAAATTGGGTTGAACGAGGCACTTCAAGAAGAAGGGTGTACTGTCGTCGAATCCGACCTAGGGGAATGGATTTTACAACTCGACGAAGATCCACCGTCTCACATCGTCGCCCCGGCTCTGCATAAAGACCGCAACGCTGTGCATGAGACGTTCACTGCTCACGGCTATACCGGTTCGAACGATCCGACTGAACTCGGTCGTTATGCGCGTCAAGAACTGCGCAAAGACTTTTTGAAGGCAGAAGTCGGCATCACCGGCTGTAATTTCGCCATCGCAGAGAGTGGAGCCGTCGGGCTGGTGACCAATGAAGGGAACGGACGCATGGTGACGTCACTTCCTGACACGGTCATCTCTGTCATGGGCATGGAACGCGTCGTCCCGTCTTATGAAGAGTTCGAGGTACTCGTCAACATGCTTTGTCGAAGCGCAGTCGGTCAGCGACTCACGTCATATATTACGACGTTCGCCGGGACGCGCGCAGTCGGTGAAGTCGATGGACCCGAAGAGTTCCACCTCGTCATCGTTGACAACAAGCGTTCTGGTATTCTCGGGACACAGTTTCAATCGGTGTTGCAATGCATCCGCTGTGCGGCCTGTATCAACGTCTGTCCCGTCTATCGCCATATCGGTGGACACGCGTACGGGTCGATCTATCCAGGTCCGATTGGTGCCGTCTTGGCTCCGCTCCTTGACGGATACGAGAACTATAAAGAACTCCCCTATGCGTCGAGTCTCTGTGGCGCCTGTACGGAGGCGTGTCCTGTAAAGATTCCGCTGCATGAACTGTTGATTGAACATCGACGCGTCATCGTAGAGGAGAAAAAGCAATCACCTTTCGTGGAGCGGATTGCGATGAAAGGATTTGCCGTCACCGCTTCGAGTCCATTCTTATTCGAAGCCGCAGAACATGTCGCACCGTTTGCGACATCACCGTTCGCCACCTCGGGTCAGATTGAGAAAGGGCTACCGGCTTGGACGGACTCGAAAGACTTGCCACAACCGAACAAACAGACCGTCCGAGATTGGTTCAAGAAACGGGGGAATGCCTGATGAATCCTGGTACAATCACAAACCGTGAGGACTTTCTACAACGAATCGCCAAGCAACTCGGTCGTGAGGTCAAGCTCACGCCGCCAAAACGGGAATATACACATCGTCCGCAAGATGAGGTATTGAAAGGCGCGAGTGAAGAAGAGTTGCTCGAGACGTTCCGCATGGTCGCGACCCGAATCCATACCGATTTGGTGGAATGTGAATCTGCGAAGCTTGATGATACGCTTCGCCTCTTGATTGAACGCTATCATGGCGCACGGATTCTCGCAGAAAACGATGAGCGAATTTCCGCTTGGGCACCTGCAACAAGTGAGACGTTTGATTGGTGGGATTCGTCACAACCCGAAGCGAGTCGAGAGCTGGCCACTCGAGCGGACATCGGCATCACGATTGCGGATGCGGCATTTGCGGAAAGTGCGACAATCGTTCAATATGCGAAGCCTGGTAGATCACGGACAATCAGTCTGTTACCACAAGACCATATTGCGATCATCCCGAAATCTGTCCTTGTCCCACGTATGACGCAAACGGCACAACAACTCGCCACACTCGACCGAGACGGTCTCCATTCCCCGAACGGTGTCAATTTCATCTCTGGTCCGTCGAACTCGGCCGACATCGAGATGAACCTCATCGTCGGCGTTCATGGTCCTGTTCGAGTCGCCTATGTGTTGGTACATGATTTATAAGTATAGCCCCTCCATCGATCGATGGAGGGGCTATGTTCATCCTGATACGGTGACGCTCCCATTTGAGCTTGTTAATTTCACTTCAATCGACCCGTCTCCAAATACGCACTCTTTCGACCGCTCTCCAAACACATCAACTTTCCCGTTTCGTGACTTCGCACGAATCGTCACATCTTCCGGACGTTCATCGACATGTAAGTCAATTTTCCCATTGTTCGTCTTTAAGCGAATCGGTGCTTGAATCGCTTGTACGGAACAGTCTATCCGTCCATTAGAAGTTTTGGCGTCGACCGCTCCTGTGACGTGATCGACATCGATTCGACCGTTCGAGGAATGGATATTGATCCGCTCGAGCTGAGAATGTTTCGCCTCGACACGACCGTTCGAAGAATGAAGCTCCCAATCGTGACCGTGACAACTCGATACGAGCACCTTTCCATTCGATGTGCGCAAGACACCATGACGTGCTTGAATGTGATGCGCGACGATTCGACCGTTCTCACTCTCCACGTGGAACCGTTCCGCTTGGAGATCTTGTACATCACTCGAACCGTGACGATTTTTCAATTGAATCTGATGATAGGCGTGATGAGGCAATTCAACCCGAAGTACAGGTGCCTTTGACCCAAACCATGAAAACAGGTCCGAAAGACCGAAACGACGTTCGGATTCAATCCGGATTTCCAACGTGTCCCCGACGATATCCATAACGACCCCATGATCGGTCTCCGTCTCAAGCGTCGCATACGCATAACCGTCTTGTGATGGGGTGACGAACACTTGCGCATTTTGAACTTGAATGAGGACGCTTTGGAAGGCTACGTTCGAACTTTTGACCACCGCAGGCGGTCGCGTCGAGACCGATTCTTCAATATCGACAGAGGCGAGCAATTCCGATGCGAGTATGCTCGGTTCCCCTAACTCACGTGCCAATTCTTCGTCACTTCTTCCTTCTAATCGACCACTCGTGAAATATTCCGATACGTCTCGTAAAATATCAAGCCGATCTTTCACCTTCACGTTCATCAATAATTGTTCGAGCTCTGACAAGTACTGTTCTTCATTCATCTGTCGTCTCCCCCTCGGATTAAGTCATTGACACCGTTTGTGAATACGTTCCATTCCGTTCGCAATTCAACTAAGTGTTTGCGGCCCTGTTCCGTAATTTGATAGTACTTCCGTGGAGGGCCCTCTCCAGACTCCATTAAATACGTCGTGAAATAGCCCTCTGTCGTCAATCGACGCAACAACGGATAGACAGCACCTTCTGAAATGGCCACTTTGGCCGAAATCGCCTGAACGAGCTCATACCCATAGCGGTCTTGTTCCGCGACGAGTGCTAACACACACAGGTTAAGTACGCCCTTTTTGAATTGAGGATTCATCATCCCACCCCCTACTATACATAGAACAATAGCATACTATCTACTACTGTTCAATAAACAATAGCGTTCATTTCCTTGATTTCTCAATATCTAGCATCTGAAGAGTTGAATCTGTACAATGAAAGAACGACACTCGTAGGATATTAGTCACAGTCGGAATGTTCATCATTCTAGGAAGGAACGGTCTTTATGAAGTCATGGATTGACCAACGGATCGGGAGACAATTTTTATTCGTCTTCTACTTATTCATCGGACTGATCCTCCTCACGTCGCTTGCCGTATATGTGTATACGGAAAACCAAATCGAACAGACGACGTCATCGCTCGAGAACATCAGTGAACGACGCACGAATGCGACCGAGTTGTTCGAGACATGGCAGTCGATGCAATATGAAATGCGCGGATATGTCCTCCTTGGGGATGACGCGATGTTAGAACGTGTGCAAGATAAACAAGTCTTGATTGACGAACAGACCACTTGGTTCGAACAGAACGCAGTGACTGAGAAAGAAAAAACGTACGCGAGCGATGCGCGCACACTGTTTGTTGCGTATCAGGAACGTGTCATGCCGAGCCTTGAACGTTATGTAGCAGGAAAACGGGACGGGAGTGTGACCGAACCCTTCTTAAAGATGCCGACACTCGGGAAAGTGAATCCTCAAAAAGACCCACCGGCAGATCGTAAATTCAAAATCAATTCGAAAAGTGCCGCAGATATGAGTGCGAGCATAGTCGATATGGAGAGCGTCTTCACGGAATACCGGAACTCACTGAACGCAGAAGAGGATGCACTCCGTGCTCAGCTTGCGACCCATACGAAGTGGGCACAAGCTCTTTGGCTCCTCTCATTACTTGGCGTCCTCTTCATTCTCTTCATCGTCGCCCGTCCATATGTGAGACGCTTAACGGGTCAACTGCAGGAGTTGATCGAAAACAGTAAGCGCCTTGCCGGAGAACGACAGCCAATCACACCGGTGGCAGCCCAATCTAAAAATGAAGTCGGTCAATTGACAACATCGTTCCGACAGATGGCTACATCTCTCACGACACAACGCTATCGGATTGAAGAAGAACGTGAGAAGACAGCGCGTCTCCTTCACTCCATTCGCGATGCCGTCATCTATGTCGAACACGCAACAAGTGAGAAAGTAGCGAACCAAGCGTTGTTCGTCTTATTCAATCAACCGATCACGAAACGAAATGAAGTCGATTTATATCGTTTAGATGCTAGCCTTGAGGAGCTTGGACTGCAAGTCGACCAAAAGGATGCCTTTTTCGCGTTCATGGAACGATCATTCGATGGACAGTGTAAAGAAGAGAGCGTCACGTTCTCGATGAATCAGGAGGAGCGCTTCATTCAAATGTATGCGGAGAAGATTTACTTGCGAGGGACACGTCATGGAACGATGCTCGTTTTCCGTGACGTGACGCATGAGACCGAAGTCGACCGTCTGAAAACCGAACTCGTTTCGACCGTCTCTCACGAACTCCGGACTCCGCTCACAAGTATTATCGGATTCACTGAACTTCTTCGTTTCCGAAAGCTTTCAGCCGAACGTTCCGAAAAGTATTTAGGAATGATTCATCAAGAGACATTGCGTCTTGAGGACTTGATTTCAAACTTGCTCGATGTACAACGGATGGAGTCTGGGCAACAGACGTACCATAACGAACCGGAGCGGCTATCCGCCATTCTTGAACAAGCGATCGCGGTACATCAAGGTTCAAGCCAACATCATCACATCACGTTTGATTGCACGGAAGACGTCTATGTATACGGAGACCGGACGCGACTCAATCAACTCTTCATGAACCTCCTGCACAACGCTGTGAAGTATTCGCCTCGCGGTGGCGAAATCAATGTCCGTGTCGCATGTGAACGACCGGATTGGATTGACATTTCAATTGAAGATCACGGTATCGGGATTCCCCAAACCGCGCTACCAAAATTGTTTGACAAGTTTTATCGCGTCGACAACTCCGCCAGTCGAAAAATCGGAGGGACCGGTCTCGGTCTCGCGATTTGTAAAGAAATCGCCGAAGGTCACGGTGGAACGATTCACGCTACCTCAAACATCGGCAAAGGCTCTATGTTCACTGTCAGCCTTCCCAAGTTGGATATGACCAATCAAATAAGTAGCTAAACGAAAAGAGGGTGCATCAGCGCACCCTCTTGTTTATTGGACTTTGTTCTCTGGACCAAATGACGGATAGAGCGAAAGCCCACCGTCCGCAAAGATGGTTGTCCCCGTCACATAGGACGACTCATCCGACGCGAGCCAAGCGGCAACAGCCGCGATTTGTTCCGGCTTCCCGATGACGTGAGATGGGATGAGCGCTTCTAATCCCTTCTTCTCTTCCGGGTCGCTCATCGTCTCTTCGTTGATTGGTGTATCAATCGCCCCAGGTGCGATCGCATTGACACGAATATGGTTCGGTGCATATTCGAGTGCGACGGATTTCGTGAACATTTTCACGCCACCCTTGCTGGCTGCGTAATGTGTATAACCTGGACGTGGGATGACTTCGTGAACAGAAGACATATTGATGATGTTCCCCTCGATTTCATGCTCCACGAAGTATTTTAAAGCAGCACGAACACCAAGGAACGTCCCGTTCAAGTTGACGTCGATAATCTGCTTCCAGTTATCAAACTCCATCTCATGTGTTTTTGCCTCGACTTGAACGCCGGCGTTATTCACGAAAATATCCATCTTTCCAAACTCAGAGATGGCTTTCTCAATCATCTTCTCGGCGAGTCCTTCTTCCGCGACATCCCCTTTTACGGCGACGGCTTTCCCGCCAGCTGCCTCGATGCCACGGATGACTTCCTCCATCTCTTTTTCACTGCTGCGGTAATTCAGGACAACGCTCATCCCTTCTTTTGCGTAACGTTCCCCGATGGCACGACCGAGCCCCTTCGAGCTGCCCGTGATGACCGCGACCTTACCTTTTAACTCTGGATAGTTTGCCATGTCAATTCCTCCTTCATCTTCTCGGGTTTAGTTCCCGCATTCCCCTCTTCATCAAACATGATTGGCTGCATTTTGAATATTTGAAACAAATCAACTATACTGAAACAAACTATTCGTTTTCAGGAAACGCCTGAAAGACGTTTGATCTTATACTCAATGGAGGTGACTCCCCGATTTTAGGGGGAATTGTTGGACAGTCCCATGTTACTCAGCTTACTCGTCGTCGCACTTTTAATCTTTTTGACTGCCTTTTTTGTGGCAGCCGAATTTTCAATTGTGAAAGTGCGTGGCGCTCGACTCGACCAGCTCGTGCTCGAAGGAAATAAAAAAGCGGTCAGCGCGAAAAAAGTCATCGAGAATATCGACGACTCCCTTTCTGCCTCGCAGTTCGGAATCACGCTTTCTGCACTCGGTCTTGGGTGGATTGGTGCCGATCAAATCGAAACGTATATCCACATATTGGTCGAACAATTGAACATATCGCCTTCTCTCGTGACATTCTTGTCGTTTCTGATCGCCTTCTTATTGATTGCGTTCGTCCATGTCGTCATCGGTGAACTCGTGCCAAAAACGCTCGCGGTTCACGAAGCGGAGAAGTTGACGTTGCTCGTCGCACGTCCGCTCTACGTCTTCACAAAAATCTTTTATCCGTTTATTCGAGCATTGAACAGTATGGCTCGAATCACACTCCGTTTATTCGGGGTACAGACGACAGCGCAGGAAACGGCACACTCGGAAGAAGAATTGAAAATCATTATGACGGAAAGTTTCCGTAGTGGTGAGATCAACGAAAACGAGTTGGCATATGTTCAAAATATCTTCTCCTTTGACGAACGGATCGCCAAAGATGCCATGGTGCCACGTATGAACATGGTGACAATCGATGAAGAAGATTCGATCGAAGAGATCATCGCCGTAGTGGAAGAGCACCAGTATACGCGTTATCCCGTCACACGAGATGGCGATCGCGATGACGTTCTCGGATTCGTGAATGCGAAACAACTCTTCACTGCCCAACTTTCAAAAAATGACGCGCCATTCGAATCGTTCATTCATCAATTGCCGCTCGTCACCGAGTTCACACCACTACAAGAAGCGATGGTGAAGATGCAAAATGCACAGACGATGATGTGTCTCGTCATCGATGAATATGGCGGGACGGCAGGACTGTTGACGATTGAAGACATTTTAGAAGAGATCGTCGGCGAGATTCGAGACGAGTTCGATCGAGACGAACAGGCTGAAATTACAGAAGTTGCTCCGAAACATTACCGCCTTTCGGGACTCGTTTTAACGCAAGAACTCGAAGAGCGGTTCGGCATCGAAATCGAAGATGACGTCGATACGGTCGGTGGATTCGTTTTATCACAAAAAGCGAATGCGCGAACGGGGGAACGCTTCCTTCTACCTGGCAATCATGAACTGATTGTCAGTGAAGTCGATAACCACCGCATCGTCTTCGTCGACCTGATTCTCGCCTCTCATGAAGAGGAAGAACCACTATCTGAATGATGCATCTTTCAAACCCTTCTCTAAAATATGGAGAAGGGTTTTTCACGTTTGCACCGAACTGTCGCTATATTTTCGCCTCTTCCCGTGATATACTGCACATATGTTGCTTATTTGAGTGTCACCCACTCAATGACACAACATCACCGAAACATGGCGAGATGTTCGGTTTAAACAGAAAGAAATAGAAAGAAGGTTACGCATGGAACGCAAACTATTTTTGATTGACGGTAACTCCATGCTGGCCAGTGCTTATTATGGTGCCGCCGCGAGCCGAACGAAAAAAGGACGCGAGGTATCTAAAAACGATCGGAGTGCCGTCATCGGAATGACCGGCCTCATCCGGACGATTCTACGCAGACATCGTCCGACTCATTTTGTCGTTGTTTGGGACGTCTCACGTGAAACATTATGGCGTCGAGAACTGTACCCGGGCTACAAACGTCGCAGACGTCAAACACCGCCTGAATTAAAAGCGCAGATGGAACTCATGCGCCAACTGCTTGAGGATAGTGGAATCCCACAATTCCAAGTAGAAGGGTATGAAGGGGAAGACTTGATTGCCCACATCGCCCGTAAATTCAGTTGTAGTGCCCCTGTCGTCATCATGACAAAAGACAAAGACTTGTTACAGCTTGTCAGTCCACGAATCACCGTTTGGTTACAGACACAGGAGCTTCAGCAAATGCAGGCTCGCTGTGACATTCGTGATAATCGTCCGTTGCCACTCAAGCGTCATTTAGAAATTCGACCAGAAGAGATTGCGGCGCTATACGAAGGATTGAAACCGAAGCAACTGTCAGCCGTCAAAGCGTTGACAGGAGACCGTTCTGACGGAATCCCTCCAGTTGCCGGGCTCGACGAAAGCCAATCGGTTCAACTCATCAAACGATTCGGTTCGCTCGATAAGCTGTATTCTGCCTTGAGCATCAAGGGTGAAAAACGACAACAAGTAAATGAAACGATCGCGGCACTGACGTCAGAGGAGGTGCCCCGTAACTTGAGACGAACACGCAAAAAAGCAGAGCGCAATATGGAGCTCGTTCGCCTCGATGTCACGGTGCCGGCACTTGAACATTTGAAGTTGGCTCATCTCGAGCTCAGCCTCAACCCAAAACGAGTCGAGCAAGCGTATCAAAAACGCGGACTTCGTCTCTCGTTTAACGCAGGTCAGAAGAAAACATCCGCACGTTAAAGAACGGACGCCATCAAGCGTCCGTTCTTTTTATATGCACGGTAATCCCGTCTTCGTCAGTCAACGTCCATTCAGACGACGTTCCGCCTAACGCTCGGTTCGTGTCTTCATTGACGAGAAGTGTCCATGACTCAAGTCCGGTCTCCATTCCCATAGGATCACTCGGACGGGCCCACACGTTCGTCCCGATATGATGGTGATAGCCATCTGCCGCTAAGAACAGTGCCCCTGGATAAGAATCCGTCGTAACGGAAAATCCGAGTCGATCATGGTAAAAACGTTTCGCCGCCTCGATTGAGCGTACTTTAAAATGCACGTGCCCCATCGTCGTGCCAATCGGTAAACCAGTAAACGGCCGATTGGCTGCCGCTTGAAGCATCGATTCATAGTCGACAGGCTCGGTCGCCATTTTCACATGGCCGTTTGCATCGTACGTCCATTGGTCCTTCGGGCGGTCGGCATACAATTCAATCCCGTTCCCTTCTGGATCGCTCAAGTAGAAGGCTTCACTCACAAGATGGTCGCCTTGCCCCACTTCGACGCGTCGCTCAATAAGATGCGCCAACATGCTTCCTAACTCTATACGGTTCGGGAATAAAATCGCTAAATGGAACAATCCTGCCGCTCGTGGATTCGTCTTCGCTTGCGGGGCACTGTGCAGGATGACAAGTGGACGTTCCTTCGTACCGAGTGTAATATGCTCTTCGCTCTCTTCTAGGACACTCATTCCAATCACGTCTACGTAAAATCGTGTCACCTGTTCAATGTCACGGACTCGAAGCGTTACCGGTCCGAGTTCAATTTTCTCGATTTTCATACATCATCACCTCTCTTTCACTATACCCGCTCAGCTTACGTTACAGAAGTAGGCACAAAAAGGTGGTATAGTTACTTCAACGATACTATTGGAAAGGAAGAGCGACGTGACTAACATAACAAGCTGTGAAGTCGATACGGCACTCGAACTGATTACAGGAAAATGGAAACATTCCATCCTCCTTGTGTTGATCAATGGAGATACATTGCGTTTCAGTGAGTTGAAACGCGCGTTACCAAAGATCAGCCAAAAGATTCTGACCGCTCAACTCCGTGACTTAGAAGAACAGGATATCGTCATTCGGACCGTCTATCCGGAAGTTCCGCCCCGTGTCGATTATCGTTTGAGTGAGTACGGGAAAACACTAATCCCGATTCTCGAAGCGATAAACGAATGGGGAATGCGTCATGCCGAACGGATGCGCTCTAATTAGTTGTCCACATGTGGATAACCCATTTTCTCTACTGAACATATCACTTATCCACAGGAGGTTGTCATGATTCGTTATCCACAGTTAACCGGTCATCAAATCGGTGTCACCGCCCCTTCGTCAGGTATTCCAGAAGAATTACACCATTTATTGCATCAAGCGGAACAGAAATTTTCCGATCGAGGGTTCACGTTGCAATTCACTCCGAATGCGTGGAAACAACGATTTGGGAAATCCGCTCCGGCTCGAGTCCGTGCACATGAACTGACATCTCTACTTCAAGATGACAAAGTCGACTTGATCCTTCCGCCCTGGGGTGGGGAACTCTTAATGGAAATCCTCGATCAAATCGAGTGGCAGTCCTTGCCCGCAAAATGGATGCTCGGCTATTCAGATACGAGTCTATTGCTTTTTGTGTATACGCTAAAAACCGGAATCGCCTCGGCCCACGGTCCAAACTTAGTCGACTTACGTGCTGATTTGTGGGACGAGACTAGTTCACGCTGGCTCGATGTGTTGTCGACGCGGACCGACGAAACGGTCATCCAACGTTCGTCCGAGAAGTTCCAAAACGAATGGCAGTTTGACAACCCGACGCCACATCTGTTTCATCTGACGGAAACGACCGAATGGAGAGCGATTGGCGGTCAGAATGCAACAGGACGCTTGCTCGGTGGATGCCTCGATGTGCTCTTACATACAATCGGGACACCATATGGAGACGTCAAGACGTTCCAGCGCGAACATCTGAATGACGAGCCGATTCTTTGGTATTTTGAAAATGCTGAGCTAAACGTTCCGGCATTAAAAAGGACCCTCCTTCAAATGAAGTGGGCCGGTTGGTTCGATCATCCGTCTGGTATTCTGTTCGGACGGAGTGACGCCCCCTCTGTGCATCAAGACTATACGGCCGAGATGGTGTATGAGGAACTCCATCACATGTTAGAGGTTCCGATTTTTTACGATATCGACTGTGGACACGTTCCGCCTCAAATGACGCTCGTCAATGGAGCACACGCATCCGTCCAAGTCGAGCATGGCAAAGGGACATTGATTCAAACGTTCAAAGGCTGATTCGTCATGACATCCAAGCAGAACGAGATGCAGCCCAGTCAATGGAACGTGTATCGTAACGAAAAAAGACATCGAACGAATCAGTTCGATGTCAGCTTGTTGACAAATAAGATGTTCGAACTCGTCCTTCCGGCGCCCACGCTTTCCGCAGGCAATCCCGGAGCCGCATCGCGACTCAGGTCGCTGCTGGGTCTCCGTCGGATTGCTTTCCTGCAGGAGTCGGGGCGCCGTGGGACGAGTCACACGAATGGTCGCCACCTTTGGCGGCCATTTGTCTTTTTCTGAGGCCTCGATGGCCGAAGAAAAAGCCCGATACATACTTCGAACCCTTACAAACGGGGAAAGAAGAAGGTAAACACCAAGTTCGCCCGTCATCAAAAGGAGGAACCCGATATGTATCGCGCCCATTCTGAGAAACGACATGAACCGATCCAGTCCAAGACCACGTTGGACCAGCTGGTCCCGCAGGATCATCTCGTCCGGAGACTCGACCGTCACATCGACTTCTCGATCGTGCACCGGCTCTGCGCCCCGCTCTATTCGAACACCGGTACGCCCGGCATCGATCCGGAGATCATCATCAAGATCATCCTACTCGGACCCCTGTTCAACATCCGTTCCGTGCGCCAGACCGTGAGGGAGGTTCAGACGAACCTCGCCTATCGCTGGTTCCTCGGTCTCGGCATCGATGAGAAGGTTCCCGACCATTCGACGATCAGCCAGGCCTACCGCCGACGCTTCCAGGGGAACGACGTGTTCCAACAAATCTTCGAGGACATCGTCCGACAGGCGGAATCTCACGGTCTCGTCTCCGGGCGCATCCTGATCACGGATTCCACGCACATCCGGGCGAACGCGGAAAAAAGAACTGAAACCGGCATCTGAGAAGAGGGAGCGCCGGCTCGTCAAGATGAGCCGGACCGACCCGGATGCGGGATACATGTATCGTGACCAGAAGCCGGAAGGCTTTTTCTGGCTGGCGCATCGGACGGTCGACGCCAAGCACAATTTCATCGTCGATGTACACGTCACACCCGGGAACGTCTCGGACAGCACCGTCTATCTCAATCGGCTCGACCATGTCCTCGAACGTTTCCATTTCCCGCTCGAGGCGGTCGCACTCGATGCCGGCTACTTCACGACCGGGATCGCGAAGGCGCTCGTCGAACGGGGCATCTTCGGGGTCATCGCCCGGAGGCGTTTCGGCGGGAAGAAGGGGATGTTCCGCAAGACCCGGTACACGTACCTGCCCGAGGAAGATGCATATCTCTGTCCGGCGCGACAGCGCCTCACCTATCAGACGACGGACCGCCACGGCTATCACCATTACGTCTCCGACCCCTCCATCTGTCAGAACTGCCCTCTCCTCGAGAAGTGCACGTCCAGCCGGACGCACCGAAGGGACATCACACGCCACGTCGATGAACATTACCGCGAGCAGGTGAACGAGAACCGCCTGTCCGCGTCCGGGAAATCCCTCTACCGACTGCGGCCGCAGACCGTCGAGCGCTCGTTCGCCGATGGGAAAGAGCTCCACGGTCTCCGTTTCACCTTCTACAGGGGGACCGCGAAGGTCCAACGCGCCAATCTGGTGGCAGCCACCGCACAAAACATGAAGAAGCTGGCCAACCTGTTGGCCAGAAAGGACCGTCTACATAACATTTCTTCAATCTTTTGTCGGGCAGAACGCCTCAAGCTCGTTGAACATAAAAAAAGACGAACCAAATCGCCATATGCGATTTGGTTCGTCAACAGCCTGACATCGAACGAATCAGTTCGATGTCTTCTCTGTTGACGGGAGTACCCGTTTTTCTAATAAGAATGGTCCGAATGGGATGACGGATGCCATGACAGCAAGCGTCAATACTTTGAATCCCCAGCGCAAGCGCCATGCCATGTACATCGCCGCGAGCACGTAGGCCACAAATAAGAAACCATGTGCTGCACCAACGATACTGACCGCGAGTGGAATGCCGGCCATATATTTCAACGGCATCGCGATGAACAGTAACAACAAGAAGGATACACCTTCTGTGTAGCCAAGCCATTTAAAATGAGTCGTAGTCATATGCGTTCTCCTTTATTTCTGTAGGCTATATCTATCGTAGCCGAAACGTGAGAGGTTTGTCACAAGAGAACGCATAAAAGTTACGAGGCTATTTGACGATTTGGTGAACGATGTAACACTTTCGTGTCGACAAAGCGGCGAAGGAACAACCCGTCGACTCCGATTTTTCCAGCGTTATGACCGGCAACTAAAATCAAGACAGATACGATCAACATCGTTGGGTTCGTACTGACTGTTCCTGATAGTAAGAACGCCATGTTCATGACAAGTCCGAAGAACGCTGCGCTACGTGTGAGGGCACCGAGCAATAATCCTAAGCCTACCAAGAATTCCCCGTAAGGAATCAGGACATCGAATAGCCCGGCGTTTGGGATTGCAAAGTTTTCTAGGAATGCAGCCCACCATCCAGCGACGGCCGGATGTTCTCCAGAAGCGAGTGACACCGCGTTATTCAAGAATCCTTCTGTTCCAAAACCTCCCGTGATTTTACCCCAACCTGCCGTTAACCAATGATAACCGAGCCATACACGTAACACCGTCAAGATCGCTGTAGCGATGTTATGATTTTGCCAAAATTTCGTGAACATCATAATTCCTCCCTTTCAAGAAGTTAAATAAATGTATAATGTGATTACATTCACAATATACCATTCATGTTCACTATTTCACATATGTATTTTCCTTTGTTCATGATTCGTCCATATGTACGCCATATTCTATTCACATTCATCCACAAAAAAGACACCTGATTTAGGTGTCTTTGAAGAGATTATAGTGTAACTTCTTGTGGCGGTTGACCTTTCTTGTTCATCACGCGCATCGATTCCGGTTCGATTTTTAGGATGACAAGCTTTGGATCGTCCGGACCATCGAACCATCCTTCGAGTTTCTCGTTCCATACTTTCTCTTTCATCGATTCATCATCCGACACGGTCGCTTTACCGAGGATCTCTAAGTAAGTGTCACCCACGCCATCTCCATCATAGCCGATTAAAATATGCGTATATGGATTCTTTTCTAACTCTTCTACTTTATCTGTATCGTTCGAGGTTGCTGTGTAGAGTGTGAAATCATCATGGAAAAATGTCATGTAACGACTGTGGGGTTTCACCTTATACACGGTCGCCATCGTCCCGACATTGCTACCCTCTAGAATTTTTAACGCTGTGTCTTTTGCACTCATTCCAAATTCCTCCTTCATGATTTGTCGCTCGTATACTGTTCCCTCAAACTATGGGATTAAACACAAAAAAACCTGCTCGCCGATGCGAGCAGGTATCATATTCCTTAGAAAGGAAGATTAGATTTTTTCAACGTTAGAAGCTTGTGGTCCACGAGCTCCGTCAGTGATTTCGAAAGTTACTTCTTGGCCTTCTTCAAGTGTTTTGAAGCCGTCGCCTTGGATTGCTGAGAAGTGTACGAATACGTCGTCTCCGCCTTCCATTTCGATGAAGCCGTAACCTTTTTCTGAGTTAAACCATTTTACTTTACCTGTGTTCATGAATGAACCCTCCTGAAATAAACGCTATGCGTTATAGTAGTGCCTTACTAGAAAAAACTTGACCAAAAAAAATACAAGCCTCTGGATTATCTAATGAAAAATAATCCCAAGCACTTGTGAATTATGATTCCAGCTATTCTTAATTAAGCACATATTGAATATAACACGACTAGATGTTTCTGTCTAGTAAATACTTCTGATTGCTAAAAAACAAGGTGAAACGGGTACATGCTAGAGAAGATGATGCTAGGAGGATTTATAATGAAAAACATTAAGGACCCACACGCAATCGCATCGATGATTGCCTCTCATTCCGATTGGTCGGAAGAAGACCTCATCCGACAAACACTTGAATGGCACCGTGCTACACGGGAAGCTTCTTACTTTGAGCAACAACAATCTATCCCGTGTCGAATCCCATTGACGGAACGGATCACCCCTGTCCGCACGTCCTTTCCGCTCGAGCAAGTCGACGGCATCGTTCGTCCCGTCTGGATGCGTCGGCTCGATGCCGAATATTTGAATTTACTGCAGACGACGAAACAATGTGTTGATGTGACGGACTATGGTGCTGTCGGAGATGGAAAAACGGATTGTAGCCTCGCCTTTCGACTCGCCATCCGCTCGAACCGCCGCGTCTTTGTCCCGGCAGGCGTTTATATCGTTCGGGGTATTCGTCTACCTTCCAACTGCGTGCTCGAAGGTGCAGGACAAGACGTCACGATTCTCAAACTGTCCGATCGTGCACCGAGACATCGACGATTGTTACGAAACGCCACGCCTTTCGCAGGAAATCATCATATCGAGGTATGCCACCTGACGCTCGATTGGAATGTCGCGCGCTTAGGAGATGTGAAACGGACGACGAGCGGTGACACGACATCGAGCGCCTTGACGTTTGCCCATGTGACGTATGGATGGGTGCATCATGTGACAGCCAAAAATGCTGGGCTCCATGCGTTCGACATCACGTCTCCGCACTATCATTACTTAGGGGACGGGCTTCGCGCAGCAAACGGGAGCCGATACATCCATCTCGATCATCTCGAGGCGACAAATTATGGGGATGACGGAATCACCACACACCATAGTGATGCCATCTATATTACCAACTGCTATTGTCATCATCCTCACGGCCGAACACACGCCTTAGGGTTCTCAAACTCAAATGGGATTGAGATTGATGACGGATCGCGGCACGTCACACTCGTTCACAATAGAACGGAAGGCTGCTTTGGAGGCATCGAAGTAAAAGCACATGGGACCTCATCCGCCGCACACGATGTCCATATCTTCGGCCATCTTTCGGTGCATGACAATCGTTCATTTAACTTCCGTCATATCGGGCATCATTTAGCAGACGATCCGAACTCGGAGACGGCCCGCTTCCTATCAGGCACGAACTTGGTGTCCATCGAGCCGGTTCGAAGTTCACTCTATACAAAATCCTCACCACGAAGCCTGGTCGTATCAGCCTATCAGGACGTCTTGATTCATGGATTGACTGCAATCGGCGACCCGACCTACGATTACGAACAACATCCGGCACTTGCGATCCAATACAAATCGAGACGCGTTCAACTGAAACGAATCGCCGTGCGCGGATTTACCACAGCCCGAGCCGACCTCGAACTATTTGGGGGAGATAACCGCACCGATGAAGTGACTATCGATGTCTTACGATGCCAAGAATCTGCACCCATCGCTCTAAAAATCGGTCGTCAACTCGAACACCTTGCTCTTCATCAGATTGAAGGGCAGAAAAAAAACGGAGATGTACTCATCTCCACGAAAAGCCCGATTGATGTGCATGATTTACTCGCTCAAGGATTTTCAGACCGGGTGCGCTCAGACGTTTGAGCGGTTTCCACGAGTTGATTCAGTTTGGCGTCATCGAGTTGAAGTGAACTCTCTTTTTGTTTGGCCATCATGCGAACGATTGCTTTGTCTAAAAAGCCCATTCGTTCAAAGTCGTACCCGCTCCCGACGACCTCGACGAAATAGGCATGTTCGCGCAGCGTGTCACGATAAGCTTCTTCTAGCTCGCGAATCCGCTCTGACTCTGTCGGTGTCCCGGCACATAAATATAAAGCGAGGGGATGCTCCAGCAAGTGTGCTTCGTGAAGCGTCAACCATTCCTTCATCTCGTCTTGAATCGTGCCCATTCGAATCGAGCTCCCGACGATGACGTGATCTACCGTCTCCCACGTGACGTTCGGCTCTTCTACGATATTTTGGACACGAACGTCACCCGATAGACGTTCAGCGAGTAAAGCCGCCACTTTTTCACTCGTTCCATATCTGGAAGAGTACGCGATTAAAGTACCCATGTCGTTCCCTCTTTTCATGTCAGACGTTACTTACACTATTCCCGAATCATCGAGAGAAGATACGTATGCACTTAAAAAAGCTCGCCGTCTGGCGAGCTTTTCGTCACAGTTTATACACTTGTGCTTCATAAGGACGAAGGGTGAACGCTTCTATCGGTTCCATGTTTCCGATGACGCGTTCTTTCACGTCATATCGTAACTCTGGTTGTTGTGTCTCGTTGGAGAAGTTACAGAGCACGAGCCACGTCTCACCTTCGAACGAACGTGTGAATGCATAGACTGCCTCATCTTCCGGTAACAACAGCTCATACTTTCCGTAGACGACGAGCGGGTTCGCTTTACGGAGCGCAATCAACTGACGGTAGTAATGGAAGAGTGAATTCGGATCTTTCTTTGCCGCTTCCGCATTGATGTCAACAAAGTTCGGGTTGACCTCGATCCATGGCGTCCCTGTCGTAAATCCACCATGTGCTTCGTCTGACCACTGTACCGGTGTACGTGAATTGTCACGTCCTCGCTCATGGATGCCACGGAAAATCTCGTCGTGCGTTAACAACCCTTTAGATGTGTAGTCACGGTAGGCGTTCAACGTCTCAATATCTCGGTACTGATCGATTGATTCAAACGCGACGTTCGTCATGCCGAACTCTTCTCCTTGATAAATGTAAGGCGTCCCTTTCAATAGATGAAGAAGTGTCGCGAGCATCTTCCCGGAACGGACGCGATATTCAGGCGAATCGTTCCCGAAGCGCGAGATGGCACGGGGCTGGTCATGGTTACTCCAGTACAGGCTGTTCCATCCTTCCTCTTCGAGCCCTTGTTGCCAACGCGAGAAAATCGTCTTCAGCTCAGTCAACTTCCAGTCTGTCGGATTCCACTTCCCGAAGCTCCCGTTCCCGACGTCCACATGTTCAAAATGAAAGACCATGTTCAGTTCGTTGCGGTCTTCACCCGTATACAGTTTGGCTTCCTCCACACTGACCCCTGGCATCTCCCCGACCGTGATTGTGTCGTATTTCGATAAGACTTCACGATTCATCTCCTGCATGAATTCATGGATGCGTGGTCCGTTAAAGAAGAATGGTGTCCCGTCTCCATACCCCGTTCCTTGCGTTTGACCGTCTGGATAGCTCGGGTCTTTTGAAATCATATTGATGACGTCCATCCGGAACCCGTCGACCCCTTTATCGAGCCAATATGTCATGAGGTCGTACACTTCACGACGAAGCGTCTCGCTTTCCCAGTTCAAATCCGGTTGTTTCTTACTGAAGAGGTGGAGGTAGTACTCATCACTCGCCTCATCATACTGCCAAGCACTGCCTCCGAAGAAAGCCCCCCAGTTCGTCGGTGGCTGACCGTCCTTCCCTTTTTTCCAAATGTAATAGTCACGATATGGGCTGTCTTTTGAAGAACGCGACTCCATGAACCATTGGTGTTCGTCAGAAGAATGGTTGACGACGAGGTCCATCATGATTTTAATCCCGTGACGGTGTGCTTCTTCAAGCATCGCATCAAAGTCATCCATCGTACCAAACTCGTCCATGATGGCACGGTAATCACGAATATCGTATCCGTTATCGTCGTTCGGTGAATCGTATACCGGTGAGAGCCAGATGACGTCGATCCCGAGTTCTGCCAAGTATGACATCTTCTCCGTGATTCCTTGGATGTCGCCAATTCCATCTCCGTTTGAGTCATTGAAGCTACGTGGATAAATTTGATATACGACCGCTTCTTTCCACCATTGTTTCATGTTATGTCCTCCTTGAAGTTCGTTTTCCGTTTCAACGCTTTCATCGTACTGCCTCCAAGGAATCATGACCATCCATGATATGATTAAGATATGTACAATCTTGCTATAAAATGAGGAGACTATTATGGAAATTGGCTTTTGTGGCTATTCTTATCATACAACGACTTATACTTTTCCATTTGCTAATCGACTCGATACGTATTTGATTCGCTTACAAACGGAAGGAACGGCTCGGATTGTGGTCAATGGAGAAACGATGATCACACGACCTGGTGACGTATTGATTGTCCGTCCGGGTGACTTCTATGAAATGCATGTCGATACACCCGCGAGCGGAGACTATCATATCTTCTGTACCGGACATTCGATCGATACATGGTGGCATGCGACTCCACGGGAGCGACTGTATGCCATCACCATCGATTCACGCCTTCTTTCGCTATGGCAACACATTACGGAAGAAGTGCGCCGTCCACCGTCTGAACAAAGTGCCGTTTTAATTGAAACACTCGTTCAAGCACTCCTACTCATGCTCGATCGCTCGATTCAAGATGTGCATTCCCAGGCGCGACCTCCAGTCGTCTCTCGTATGATGCGCTTTATCGAAGCACACGTCACGAGTGACTTCAAAGTTTCAGACGTCGCCGACGCCGTCGGACTGAGCGTTTCACGGACCGTTCATCTCTTTAAAGAAGGGACCGGGATGACAATCATCGAATATGCACAATCGATTCGCTTACAGCTTGCCGAAGAGCAAATGCGCTATACAAAACATTCGTTAGAAACGATAGCGGAACTGTCTGGATTTCGAAGTTATCCATATTTCCACAGAATTTTTAAACGAAAATATGGCGTAGCACCAGGGGTTTATCGCACTCTTCAACAAAAAAACGAAAAAAAATAAAAAAAGAGTGATCCATTTTTTGAACCGCTCCGTTAGATGGGTGTAAATAACGACAACACTCACTTACGAAAAGGAGCGATTACCCATGAAGAAGAAGACGTTAAACAAAATCGTAGCACCGGCACTAGCCTTAGGACTACTCGTACCAGTCAACGCACAGGCAGCGGATCACACGCCGACAGCAAGTACACCAGCAGGTGACCTTCGCGCCACACTCGATCAACTCTTATCTGAGCACTACGTATTAGCCGTCACATCGATGATGAAAGGGTACGACGAGGCAGCAGATGCTGAGGTTGCGGATCAAGCACTCGATCAAAACGCGCTCGACATGACGCCAGCCATCGCTTCCATCTACGGTGAAGAAGGCGCTGCACAATTCGAGGAAATCTTCCGTGGTCATAACGACTACTCAGCTGATTTCGTAGAAGCGGCAAAATCAGACAACCAAGAACTACGCATGGAAGCGGAAGCGGAAGTCGATGAGTTCGTAGAAGAATTCTCAACATTCCTCGACGCAGCGACAGAAGGGAACTTACCGAAGGAGGCAGCAGCTGATGCACTTGAACTTCATGAAGACCAAGTCCTCTCTGTATTCGATAACTATGTCGAAGGAGATTACGAAGAAGCTTACATGACGTTCCGTGAAGGCTACAAGCACATGTTCAACATCAGTAAAGCCCTCTCAGGTGCAATCGTCACACAAATGCCTGACAAATTCACGACTGGAGCCGACACACCAGCTGTTGAACTCCGCTCAACATTGAACAGTCTTGCAGGTGAGCACTTCGCCCTCGCTGCGATCGGTATGCAAAAAGGGTACGACCAAGCAGAGGACTATGACTACGTGACATGGGCAGAAGACCAGAACACACTCGACTTCAAAGCAGCCATCGCATCCGTATATGGTGACGAAGGGGCAGCACAGTTCGAGAAAGTATGGAACTCCGATCACATCACAGCACAAGGTGACATCGTTGCCGCTACACTCGAAGGTGACGAAGCGATGATCGAAGATGCGCGGATGCGCCTCGACCAATTCGCTGTCGACTTCAGCACATTCCTCGATGCAGCAACAGAAGGAAACTTACCACAAGCTGCCGGTGAAGAAGCAATCAAACAGCACGAAGCGCTCGTACTCGACACATTCGATCAATATGTCGCTGGCGATGCAGAAGCGGCTTGGATGTCATTCCGTGAAGGATATGCGTTCATGTTCGGTGTTGGTGAAACACTCGGTAACGCGATCGTGACACAAATGCCTGACAAGTTCGAAGAAACAATGATGCCTGAAGAAATGCCTGAAACAGGTCTCGGTGGTGCACAAGAACAATCAATGAACACGCTCTACGCTGGATTAGCTGTACTTGGCGGAATCTTACTCGCCTTCGTAACGCTTCGCAAACGTAAAGTGTCTGAACAATAATCAATAAGGAGGGAGTCCCATGAACAAGCGCCTTTTGTTTCTGGCGCTCTCTCTCTTTTGTTTTAGCTTCTGGACGTGGACGAGCGCCCAAGAATCGTCGTCACCACCTGTAGAAGAAAAACAAATAGAGGAGAGCCCGGATTTAACGGCTGAGTTCTCACTTCTACAGGAAGAGGTGAAAAAGCTACGCTTAGCCGAGGAAGAAGAAAACGCCAAGGCCGTCACTCCTGTTCAAATCCAGATCCCTAAAATCGATGTCGACACCGCTATCGAACAAGTTGGGGTCCTAGACAATGGACAGATGGGTGTACCAGAAGATGAGAACCAGGTCGGGTGGTTCGAACCCGGTGTCACACCGGGTAGTAAAGGAAATGCCGTGATTGCCGGTCATGTCGACAGCAAGACCGGCCCGGCTATCTTTTATCAACTCGATCAACTCAAAGAAGGCGATGACGTTCTGATTCAAGATGAAGCGGGTAACACACTCCGGTTCCGCGTCACAAAAACAGAACGCTATGATACGAAAACCGCGCCAATCGAAGAGATTTTCGGTGCCACATCAAATCGGAACTTAAATTTGATTACCTGTTCGGGTACGTTCGGGGACGGGGGCTATGATGAACGATTCGTCGTCTATACAGAGCTGGTGGATACCGAACTGAACGAAACTGTCGATCTCGAGACACCGACGGCAGTCGAACTAAAAGGTAACTTATTGACATGGCACGCCGTTCGTCAAGAGAGCGTGATTGGATATCGGATCTATGAAGTCATCGACGGAAAAGCGACTCATATCGAAAGTATCCCATCCCATGCACGAAAAAGTATCGAGGTCACAAATGAGAACAATGCATCCTACTACGTGACTGCGATTGACCAACTTGGAAATGAGTCGAAACCGTCTCAGACAGCGAAGTAGGCACGAAACGTCCTTAGATAAACGCTAAGGACGTTTTTCTATTTCCCATGTATAGTGAAGATAGCAACACATACATCAACTTTAGGATAAGGAGTTTATGCGTCATGAGGACTCAACTTTCACCACCTCTCGCTAGTCAAGTAAAAAGAAGAATTCGCGCCATTTGGGGTGTGACCGATTCACATTATTGGTACCCTCTATCGACTGCTGGGCGCCCCGATGTGATCGCATTCGATAGTGACTATCTTGAAGAGGATGATCAAAAAATTAAGGAAATCCAACAATGGATATTGCGTCGAGGCACGGATGTCGTCTTTGAACTACATGAGGACCTTACGCTCTGGCAAATCGATACCGATTCCTTGGATCCTTGTTATGACGGACGTTATCTAGAACGTTATTGGTTTGACCAACACATGAACTGGGTCATTTACGCATCTCACGAAAGTACGATTAGCTTTGGGGGGAACGAATTGATTTCATCGCTCCAGTCCTCTTGGCCAGATTGGCAGGAACATCTGTCTGTTTGAGATCATCGCTTCATCGAATGATGGACCCACAAAAAAACGCACCCATTCATCAATGAGTGCGCCACACTTATACGAAGCAAGGAATTTGCGGATTGAACGTCTTGTTGTTCTCCGTCATGACCTGCTTTTTAATTTTGCCTTCTCCGAGATAGACGATGCGATCGGCAAGCGCCTCAGCATCTTCCTCATCGTGCGTCACAAAGATCGTCGTCGTGCCCGTCTGCTTCAAGAGACGACGCAAATCGTCGCGAATCCGGTGTTGAAGTGACGTATCCAAGTTACTGAACGGCTCGTCAAGAATCAAGAGCGCCGGTTTCGGTGCGAGCGCACGCGCGAGCGCGACACGCTGTTGTTGTCCCCCACTGAGTTCGTACGGGTAACGGTGACGGAATTCCGTCAAGTTAACGAGCGCGAGCATCTCTTCGACGCGCGCATTCCGCTCCTTACGGTTCAGTTTATGAAGACCGAATCGAATGTTCTTTTCAACGGTCATATGCGGGAAGAGTGCATAGTCTTGGAAGACCATTCCCACGCCACGGTCTTCTGGCGGCATGAACTGGCAATCGTCGCAACAGACACAGTCATTCACGACGACGACGCCCTGGTTCGGCATCTCGAGCCCTGCAATCAAACGGAGAATCGTACTCTTCCCCGATCCGCTGTCCCCAAGAAGCGACACGATTTCACCTTTTGTGATCGAAATCGAGAACCCTTTGATGGTCTCTTCATGCGCACCTTTATAGCTAAAATGTAAATCGTTGATTTGAACGAACATTAGTCGGCCTCCTTATCAAGCACCTTGTGGGAAACGAATATCAACAGTCCACTCATGAGGACGATGACGATGGAAGCGAGTGCCGCTTCGTGAATCTTCTCATCACTCACGTATTTGAACGCCTGTGTCGCAAGCGTCGAAAAGTTAAATGGTTGTAAAAAGAGCGTCAATGGCAACTCTTTCATAATATCAATAAAGACGAGGATAAACGCGCTCATGATGGCGCCTTTGATCATCGGGATATCGACGCGGAAGAACGTCTGGACCGTATTCCACCCAAGCATACGGGATGCTTCCGTGAATGACTTCCCGACCTTCTCAAACCCGCTCTCGATCGAGTTGTAGCCGATGGCGAGGAAGCGGATGACGTAGGCAAAGATGAGCATGATCAGAGTCGTCCGAAACACGAACGTTTGACTCAAGTCGAGCGCCCGTGCCAAATTGAGCACTTTGTCATCGAGCCACAAGAAGAGCGTGATGACCGCAATGGCGATGGCCGCTCCCGGAATCGAATACCCGAGCGTCGTCACTTTCGAAATGACACGCGTCATGTTCGACGGGAAGAGTCGTGTATAGTTCGCAATGATGAGTGCGAACAGTAAGATGATCACGGTTGCGGTAAAAGCGACTCGTACCGTATTCCAAACGAGTTGCCAAAATTCTTCCGTGAAGACCGTATCGAACGTCAGAAACGTCCATGCCGTCAACTGCGTGAACGGAATGACGAATGCGATGGAAAAGACGAGCGAAACATATGCGAATACCGCATAGCGATGCCAGCCTTGCAGCGGTCTCGGTTTGAGCGGTTTCACTTTCGTCGAAGCGTAACTGAACTGCTTCCGTCCTCGGACGAGTCGTTCCATCGTCAAGATGGCGATGACGAGAATCATGAGCGTGCCTGCAAGCTTCAGCGCCGACGACGTATCCTTCATCCCGAACCATGTGCTGAAGATGGCGGTACTGAACGTCTGGATCCCGAAGTATTTCACGACACCATAGTCGTTGAGCACTTCCATCAAGACGAGACTGACACCGCCGATGATGGCGACTCGAGAAATCGGAATGACGACGGTGAAGAAGATGTCCCACGACCCACGACCGAGAATCCGTGCGTTCTCAATCATCGAGGATGATTGGTTATGCAGAAACGCTCGTGTAATCGTATAAATGTATGGATAGAGGAACAACGTGAAAATAAACACGGTTCCTTGAATCGACATGATGTTGAAGTACGACTGATCGACGGTGATCCCGAACTGATTTCGTAGCGTCGTTTGGATCACCCCGGTGTAATTTAAAATGCCGTGATACGTATACGCCCCGATATAAGGCGGAATCGCGAGCGGCAGGATGAGTGCCCATTTAAAGAAGCGACGGAACGGGAAATCATAGACGGTCACGAACCAAGCGAGGCTCGTTCCGATCACGGTCGTCAAGACACCGGTAGCCACCATAATGAACAACGTGTTTCGCACGTAACGGGGCAACAGGTACTCCTGAATATGCTGCCAGTTCTCGTTGACCGGGGCGAACAATTCGACGAGCACGACAATTCCCGGCAAGACGATCAATAAAATCGCGAGAAAGCTAAGGATCGCCCATCCATTCAGTTGTCGTTTTACTGCGTGCCAGTTCATGTCGTACCGCTCCCGTTCTGTAAACTATCAATTCCTGTCCCATCATATCAGTTTCTGCGCATCCCGTGTAGCGCTTAGGGTGTGAAGAACGCAAAAATCTCCGGCCTGAACTCGCGTTCAAGCCGAAGTCATCTTACTTCCAACCTACTTCGTTAAAGATGCGGATTGCTTCTTGTTGGTTTTCACCAAGTGCAGAGAGGTTGATGTCTTGCTCTTTGAACTCGCCCCATGATTGAAGAAGTTCGTTCGGCTCAACCGACTCGTTGACTGGATATTCGTAGTTCACACTCGCAAACTTCTCTTGAGCTGACGGTTCTGACATGAACTCCATCAATTTTTGAGCGTTTTCTGTATTTTTCGATGCTTTCGTCATCGCGATACCAGAAATGTTCACGTGTGTGCCTGTTGTATCTTGATTTGGGAAGAAGACACCGAGTTGTTCAGCGACTTTCTTCTCTTCCTCGTCTTCAGAATTCAACATGAGCCCCATGTAGTACGTGTTCATGATGGCCACGTCCCCTTCACCGGCGACGACCGCTTTCGCTTGGTCACGGTCGTTCCCTTGTGGGTCGCGTGCCATGTTGTTCACTAAGCCCTTCGCCCACTCTTTCGCTTCATCGACCCCGTTCACTTCGATGAACGATGCGAGGAGTGAGATGTTGTACATGTTTTCAGATGGACGGACGAGTACTTTGCCGTTCCACTGTTCTTCTGTCAACGCTTCGTACGTCGACAACTCTTCTGGTTTCACGCGATCTTTTGAGTAGACGATGACACGCGCACGTTTCGTCAAACCGAACCATTCGTTGTCCGTGTCACGATATTTTTCAGGAATGTTTGACTCAAGCTCATCGCTATCGACCGCTTGAAGATGGCCTGCTTCTTTTGCCTGATACAAGTTTCCGGCATCTGCTGTGATGAAGAGGTCTGCTTCTGTATTTTCGCCTTCAGTGTTCAAACGCTCGAGAAGTTCGTCACTCTTCCCTTCCACCACGTTGACCTTGATGCCTGTTTCTTCTTCAAACTGTTTATATAATTGTTGATCGACATCGTAGTGGCGACTCGAGTAAACATTGACGACGTTCGAATCGTCTGAGCCTTCATTTGAAGTTGTCTCATCTGTGCTTGCACAAGCGGCAAGGAGCGATGTCGTTAGTGCTGCCGAAATTCCTAAAGCTGCATATTTTTTGTTCATCTGTCATTCCCCCACGTTCGGTTATTTCTCTCTGGTAATGATAATTACTCTCAGTACCTATCATCACTGATAATCATTCTCACGTCAAGACTTTTCTGCAATCGCTATCACATTACATGTGCAATTCGTGACAGTTTTGAGGACATCATTTCTTGACTTCAAAAGAATACGAACGATATAGTAATATCAAACAAACCGTCTGGTCGGTACAGAAAGAGGTGAAGATATGTCAAACCGATCGAACGTTACAAAGCAAAAGCTGTTGGATGCGGCAACCGACATCATCATGAACCACGGCGTGCACCAACTTACCTTAGATGAAGTCGCCAAGACTGCAGGTGTATCTAAAGGGGGGCTGCTTTATCATTATCCTTCAAAAGAAGCCTTGATGACGGCGATGGTCGAACGATTACAACAAGAACAAAACGAGTTATATGCTTCATTGCAACAAGAAGGTCATGGACCTGTCGAGGCATTCGTTCGTCTATTTGATGAAACGAAGTTACATCCTGAGCGTGCTGCCATCCAAATCGACGTCGAGAAGATGATTGCATTTCTCACGTTGTTCGAAGTCGACCAAGAGTACGCCAATCGTTGGAAACATGATTTAGATACGTTCTTCGCACAGTTCCAACAAACGGCCGACCCGGTGGAAACCATGATCATTCGTTATGCACTCGAAGGTATGATGATGTCCGAACACTTCGGTGTCGGTGTTCCCCCTGCCGAACTCAAACAAGCGATTATCGCACGCTTGATTGAACGAGCCCACGACATCGATCGTGAATCATAAAAACAACATAATAATAGAGGAGATTAAAAACCCATGCAGAAAATCACGTCCTTCTCCGTTAACAACAAGTTTGCGGTTTGGTTGATGACGATCATCTTGACGGCCGCCGGTCTTTTCGCCGGTCTGACGATGAAGCTCGAGACGTTACCGGACATTACGACTCCGACCGTCTCGGTCACAACCATTTATCCAGGTGCATCCCCTGAGCAAGTGCTCGAAGAAGTCAGCACTGTGTTAGAAGACCGACTTCAGAATTTGAATGGCGTAGAGCAAGTTCGTTCTTCATCGTTCCAAAACGCTTCAAACATCCAAATCGATTACGATTTCAGTACCGATATGGATGAAGCGGAGCAACAAGTCAAAGATGCGTTAAGCAACGTCGAATTGCCGGAGTCGGCACAAGACCCTCAAGTGTCGCGTCTCAGTTTCGACGCTTTCCCGGTAATCGGGGCTGCCATCTCGGATGAAAGCCTGGATTTGGCCGAATTGACAAAACTCGTCGAGGAAGAAGTACAGCCTGCTCTTGAAGGAGTGGAAGGTGCGCAAACCGTCCAAATTGCCGGGCAAGAGATTCGCCGCGTCGAGCTTCAATTCGACCAAGAAGCGCTCGCAGAATACAATTTGACAGAAGATACGGTCAAACAATTGATTCAAGCGAATGACGCTCGAATTGCGCTCGGGTTATATGAATTAGGTGATACGGAGCAAGCGGTCGTCATCGACGGCAAGTCGGAGACGCTCGAAGCGTTCCGTGACCTTCAAATTCCGTACTCACCAGCCCAGTCTACGCCGACGACACCGTCTGCCCCAACAGAATTGCCACCTGGTCAAACGCCAGACGTGCCAACCGAGGTCCCGACGGAAACACCATCGGCATTACCACCGAACGTTCCGACGACGGTCCCGACTGTCGCGTTGAGCGAACTTGCGACAATCGAGGACAAAGGAATCGAAGAATCGATTTCTCGCTCGAACGGTGAACGTTCAATCGGCGTACAAGTGACGAAGACACAAGATGCGAACACGGTCGATGTCGTCAACGCCGTCAAAGAAGTATTGAATGACTTCGAAGCTGAAAACGATACGGCGAATGTATCGATCACACTCGACCAAGGACAACCGATTGAAGAGTCGGTCGAAACCATGTTGTCTAAAGCATTACTTGGTGGGTTGTTCGCTATCCTCATCATCTTAGTGTTCTTACGTAACTTCCGATCGACGATCATCGCCGTCATCTCGATCCCGTTGTCGCTTCTCATGGCACTCATCGTCTTGAAGCAGTTGGATATCACGTTGAACATCATGACGCTCGGTGCGATGACTGTTGCGATTGGGCGCGTCGTCGATGACTCTATCGTCGTCATCGAGAACATTTACCGTCGACTCACGCGTTCGAACGAACCACTTCGCGGTAAAGAGTTGATTATCGCGGCAACAAAAGAAGTATTCATCCCGATCGCCTCGTCGACCATCGTCACGATTGCAGTATTCTTGCCGCTTGGATTTGTCACTGGTTTTGTCGGTGAACTGTTCTTGCCGTTCGCATTGACGGTCGTCTTCGCATTACTCGCTTCGTTACTCGTGGCGATCACGGTCGTACCAATGATGGCCGACTCGTTCTTTAAAAACCGCGACAAGTTGAAGCCAGAAGAAGGTCCAGGCAAGCTCGCGGAATGGTATCGTGGCGTCTTGAACTGGTCACTGAACCATAAACTCGTCGTGTTCGGTCTCGCGACTGCCCTATTGATTGGTAGCTTTGCCCTTGTCCCAGCGATTGGGGTCAACTTCTTGAATCAGGATTCGGAGAAGACGTTGTTCGTCACGTTCGACCCAGAACCTGGTCAAACACTTGAAGATTCGATTGCCGCAGCAGAAGTGGCAGAAGAATACTTCATGGAAGAACAACCGAACGCAACCGATGTTCAGTTCACGGTCGGTGGAGAGAACCCGCTGAACCCCGGAAACAACAAACAAGGAATCTTCATCGTTCAATATGATCCAGATACGGAAGACTTCGCGGATGTGAAGTTGGCTGATATCGAGAAGTTGAATGAACTCGCCTCAAATGGGGAGTGGAAAGAACAAGACTTCTCAGGTGGTGGCGCAACGAGTGGTGTCACATATAACGTCTATGCCAACTCGCTTGAAGATTTAGAAGCGATCGTGCCGACTTTCATCGAGACGATTGAAGAGGAAACGGATTATGTCCGTCAGGCTACTTCTGACTTACGCGAATCCTATGTACAATACACGTTCAACGTCGACCAACAGGCCGCTGCAGAAGCCGGGGTGTCAGCAGGTCAAATCGCGCAAGTCATCAGTCAGTTCCAGGCACCGGAAAGTCCACTTGCGAGCGTGACAGTGGATGACAAACAGTTAGACGTCGTTATCCCGAACGAGCAAGTGACGTATGACAGTGTCGATGACCTGCAAGCACAAGAAATCACGACACCGTTCGGTCCACGCCCGATTTCAGACTTCATTGAGATCGAAGAAGGCACAACACCGGACACACTCGTCGAGCGCGACGGAAAACTGCTCGCACAAGTAAGCGTTGAACTCAGCACAGATAAAGCGACAGAAGCGTCTGCTGCGATTGAAGAACGCGTTTCAGAGATTGAGCTTCCGTCTGGCGTATCGTATGATGTCGGCGGTGTAACGGAACAGATTCAAGAATCGTTCACACAGCTCGGTCTTGCGATGCTCGCCGCAATCGCCATCGTCTACTTGGTTCTCGTCATCACATTCGGAGGGGCACTCACACCATTCGTCGTGTTGTTCTCACTCCCGTATGCGATTATCGGGGGACTTGTCGCCCTCCTCATCACTGGTGAAACGATTTCGGTTTCTGCCTTGATCGGGGCACTCATGTTGATCGGGATTGTCGTCACGAACGCCATCGTCTTGATTGACCGCGTCATTCATAAAGAAGAAGCTGGTTTATCAACACGTGAAGCGTTACTTGAGGCAGCAGGCACACGCCTTCGCCCAATCTTGATGACCGCACTCGCAACAATCGGTGCACTCGCACCGCTCGCACTCGGTCTCGAGGGTGGGGCACTCATCTCGAAAGGTCTCGGCGTCACCGTGATCGGCGGACTTACAAGTTCGACGCTCCTCACGTTGCTCATCGTACCAATCGTCTATGAGTTCTTCGCACGATTCCGTAAGAAAAAACAAGCGTAATCAAAAGAGAGTCGACTCATTCGAGTCGGCTCCCTTTTTTGCGTTCAATAACACTGCATAATGATTTCGGTTTCTCCAAACCGTTTGGCACGGAGAGCATCTTCCGGAATGAGAAAATAGAGAATACCCGCATCCCCGAACATGACGTCTAACTCTTCAGACGTGTCCATTTGAAACAATAGGAAAGGATGATCGAATCGTTCCCCATATGTTTCTTGTATCTCTTCAAAAACATCACCTTGTACTTCACTCGGATGTCCACCGATTGCATGAAGTTCTTCTTGTTCGAATCGTTCGAGTAACCGATCGTACATCTCTTCGTCGAGCAGCTCATATAAACTGTATTCATTCTCTGCATAGCTTTCTTTAAAGGAAACGGCACGTTCATTTAATGCTTCTCCAACTCGCACTCGCTCAAGTTTCGATTCTTCAGTAAACAGAACACGCCAAAGATGACGTTCATCCACATCTCCCCAAGGTTGTTCTTCTAAATCATAGAAGAAAGACAACAAACCTTCTTTCGGGAGTGCATCTACGGATTCAAACTCAGCCAAATCACTTAAACGAAACTGGGCTAAAAACGTCATATTCTCCCCAGGGTGCAAGTCTGCGTGTGGTAAGTCAGGATACCCGCCAAACTTAGAATGGCCAACCGCTACTTCTTCCCTTGTTGTCCGTGGCAAAATTGTCAAATTGACCCGCTTCGTGAACGCACGTAAAATGTCTTCACCGTTTTCTAATCCATGCTCTTGAATAAATTGCTCAATCGTTTTTAGTTCCATCTCGACACCCCGCTTGTTTATGATAGATGTAGTATAGCATGCCGAACGTATGTACCCCTTGTCTTTTTTGTTGTACCCTTTTCTTGACCTCTCTCGTTGAATTTGAGAAGATTCATACGTTTTGAATGACGTGAAAGGAAGTCATGTATATGAAATTATTAAAATGGATGATTGGGTTCGCTCTTTTATTCGGATTGAGCACGCTCGGAAACTGGATTGTTGAGACGTTCTCGTGGAAAGTACCAGGCAGCGTCATCGGCATGGTGCTCTTGCTCGTCCTCTTGTTGACAAAAGTCATTCGCGTGGAATGGATTGAGGACAGTGCTGGATATTTGACGAAGCATCTCGCCTTCTTCTTCATCCCCATTGCCGTCGGCCTTATGGCGTACGGCACTTTGTTAAAAGCTGCCGGTATCCCGCTCCTTATCACGTTACTCGCCAGCATGGCGGTCGGGATGGTCGTGACGGCGTTTGTTTCCGGGAAAGAAGGTGAGACATCATGACATACGTTTGGATCGGATTGACGATTCTCGTGTATTCGCTCAGTCGTCGACTTTCCATGAAGTGGGCATCTCCGTTCACCAATGTCGTCTTCTTAAGTACAGCGATTTTGATTCTTCTGTTACTCGTGACAGGACAGTCCTATGATGCGTATAAACCGGCTACCGATATCATCACCATCTTACTCGGACCAGCGACGGTCGCCCTCGGGTTACCGCTCTATCGCAACTTACCCGTGTTACTCGCTCGGGCAAAACGGGCCCTGAGTGCCATCGTACTTGGGTCACTCTCTACGATTTTTGTGGCTGTACTTTTCGGCAAGTTATTTTCTTTCACCGAAAACGTATTGATTGCGCTATCGGTCAAATCGGCGACGTCCCCGATTGCCCTTGAATTGGCTCGACAACTAGAGGGGGATGCAACACTTGCGGCCTCGATCGCCGTTGCCTGCGGTATTTTAGGGGCGATGCTCGGACCGGTCTTATTGACGTGGATTCGTATGGACGACCCGTTCACGCGTGGACTCACACTCGGCACAATCAGTCACGGGATTGGGACCGCTCAGGCGGCAACGGAACATCCGTTGTCCGGTGCAACAGGTGGTGCCGCAATGGGATTGACCGCAATCTTCACCTCGTTTATCTTGCCACTTCTTTTTCCCATCTTATTTTAAGTTTCTCCTCTCCTTGTTCATTCACAATAGGTAATAAAACATATTATAATGAAAAGAGACGCTTGCCTTCTTTTGTGTGATCCGAGGAGGAAAAACAATGGGACGTGTACAAGATCAAGTCGCTTTGGTAACAGGTGGCGCGCGAGGAATGGGGGCATCCCATGTCAAGGCATTGGTCGATGAAGGCGCACTGGTCGTATTCACCGACATTTTGAGCAGCGAGGGCGAGGCATTGGAAAAAGAATTGCATGGAAAAGCGATTTTTATGAAGCATGACGTGACCAAACTAGAAGACTGGGAAGCGATTGTCAAAGCAACTGAAGAAACATTCGGACCAATCACTATTCTGGTGAACAATGCGGGAATTGCTGTAACCCCAACAATCGATGAACTCTCTGAAGCGGAATATCGGAAAGTAATCGACATTAACCAAGTTGGCGTCTTTCTTGGAATGAAAACGGTCATTCCTTCGATGCGAAAAGCCGGTCATGGTTCCATTATCAACATCTCTTCAATATCGGGAATTTTAGGGATGGGCGGAGCCGCCTACGTCGCTTCCAAATTTGCGGTTCGTGGTATGACAAAAGCCGTTGCTCTTGAAGTGGCGGCTGACGGCATCCGCGTCAACTCCATTCACCCAGGATTGATCGAGACACCAATGATCATGCAACCTGGCGTTGAAGAGGTAGTACAGCAAATGGCTGAAACGGTTCCTCTGAAACGAATCGGAAAACCTCAAGACGTATCCCACCTCGTTTTGTTTCTCGGTTCAAACGAATCGAGTTACTTCACCGGCGCCGAATTCGTCATCGATGGCGGGGTAATCATCCAGTAAATCAGAAGGCGACCATTCATTTGGTCGCCTTTTTTCAAACTATTTTGATACTTTATACGACTGTCCTCATGCTAAACTGAATATGTTGAGTAAAGACTTAGGGAGGTTTTTAGATGCAAGACAAATTAATTGAACGCTTAATGACTTACGCGAAGATCGATACACAGTCTGACTTCACGAGTACGACAACACCATCGACGGCCAAACAATGGGATTTGATTCGTCATTTGGAGAAAGAATTAAAAGAACTCGGACTGACAGACGTCGAGACGGATGAATACGGCTATCTATTCGCCACACTTCCAAGTAACGTCGATTATGACGTCCCGACAATCGGATTCCTCGCTCATGTGGATACAGCGACCGACTTCACAGGAACGAACGTGTCCCCTCAACTCGTCGAGCATTATGAAGGTGGCGACATCGTCTTGAACGAGTCATTGAATGTCGTCTTATCACCAAAAGACTTCCCAGAACTTGATGGGTATGTCGGGCATACGCTCATGACAACGGATGGTACGACACTCCTCGGTGCGGACGACAAGGCGGGAATCGCCGAAATCGTCACAGCGATCGAATACTTATTGGCTCACCCTGAGATTCCACACGGGCCGGTCCGCATCGCCTTCACACCGGATGAAGAAATCGGACGTGGACCACATAAATTCGATGTCGCCCGATTCAATGCGGACTTCGCTTACACGATGGACGGCGGTCCACTCGGAGAGTTGCAGTATGAGAGCTTTAACGCGGCCGGTGCGACCGTCACCTTCCACGGGACGAACGTGCACCCAGGTAGCGCCAAAAACAAGATGGTGAACTCGATGAAGCTCGCGATGGCGTTCCAAAACCGTTTGCCTGCTGATGAGGCACCGGAACGGACGAGCAACTACGAAGGATTCTTCCATTTGAACGGCTTTAATGGGGACGTCGAGAAAACGACACTTCAATACATCATCCGCGATCATGACAAACAGAAGTTCGAAGCGCGTAAAGCGTTGATGGAGAAACTTGTCCTCGAATGGAAACAAAAATACGGGGAAGAGCGGATTGAGCTCAAAATGGAAGATCAGTATTACAACATGGCCGAGAAAATCGAACCAGTGAAACACATCGTCGATACCGTCGCTGACGTCATGCGCGACCTTGGCATCGAACCGAAGATTGAACCAATTCGTGGTGGGACAGACGGATCGCAACTTTCGTACATGGGCCTTCCGACGCCGAACATCTTCACAGGTGGCGAAAACTATCACGGGAAGTTTGAATACATCTCTGTGAACAACATGGAAAAAGCAACAACGGTTATCATCGAAACACTTCGCACATTCGCGAAGCGCGCACAAGCATAACACATGCGCCTCCAATCGTTCTCTTTTACACTAGAGACATTGGAGGCGATTTTTGATGAAACATACATTTAGCATGAACCTCGGCTGGGATGGCGGACGAAATGACGTCGGCACCCTCGAGGCCGAGCGATTAAAGACACAGATTTCAATTCCGCCAGAGATGGACGGTCCTGGAGTTGGCACGAATCCGGATGAGATGTTACTCGGGGCAGCGGCAACGTGTTATATCATCACCCTCGCAGCCGTACTCGGGCGAAGTGATTTGACTCACCGTGGCATCACGATTGATGCAGAGGGCATCGTCGATGTGACAAACGGCATCTTCACTTACGAGACAATTCGCTATGCGACAACGATTCATGTACCTACAGAGATGACCGACCGAGACATCACGCTTGTCGAGCGCATCGCGAAAAAAGCGAAAGATCAATGTATGATTTCACGCGCACTCGCAGGAAATGTAGCATTTGAGTTGAATACCGTCATTTCACGTAAAAGTAGCAATGATTTTATTTGAAGAACCTTTGAAAAAAGCGATAATTGTAAACAGACGTAATCGCTTTGTCATGGACGTACTCGTTGATGACTTGCTCGCGCCTTGCCATTGTCCTGTAACAGGAAGGATTGGAGATATTATATTTGAAAACACCCCCTGCCTCGTCTCAGAAACCTATGACTCGAATCGTAAAACTCGCTTTACAGTCGAAGCCATTTCAGTCGATGGTGAACAATGGATTGGAATCAATCAAGGTCGTGTCAACGACTATGTTGAAGCTTTCTTACTCGAGAACCAGCTTGATGCTTTCTCAACCCCGAGGGGAATCAAACGTGAAATAGTAACTGACGGTGCACGGATCGATTTTCAGATTGATGGAATCTTCATGGAAGTGAAGGCTCCGCTCAGCGAACTACTCACTATTCCTCTCCCACACTTTAAACGTAGACGATTGAAACGACCCATCGAAACAGAACGTTTGATTCGTCATCTCTACGCTCTGATTTCCACTCTACCCCAAACCGGAAGAGCAGTCCTCTTATATGTTTTTTTATATGACGCACCAATTTATACCGGTAATCCCAACCGAAAACAAGACCATCTAATTCGTCAATTGATTAACGATGCGATACCTTCCGGATTAGAAATATGGCA
Organism: Exiguobacterium sp. PFWT01; assembly: GCF_018255795.1. Lineage (GTDB taxonomy): Bacteria > Bacillota > Bacilli > Exiguobacteriales > Exiguobacteriaceae > Exiguobacterium. Next base: position 2,691,479 of record NZ_CP073755.1, read on the forward strand.
ACTGAACTGCACTATTTCCCCTGAAGGAATTCGTTTACTTCGTTGCTTTGACACAACGTCTCACTTCAAGTAACCAAATGTATTAAGTGAGACGTTATGTTTTTACTAAACATATGATATGTTGGGAATTACCGAATAGAGTCATTTTTCACTTCCACGCTTTACGCGACTGCGCGTTTTTCAAAAACGTGATACAATACACGTCGTAAACTAATCAGAAAAACGAGGGATACCATACATGATTACAGTAAATAACGTCAGCCTACAATTTGGCGGTCGCAAGTTGTTTGAAGAGGTGAACATCAAGTTCACGCCAGGCAACTGTTACGGATTGATCGGTGCGAACGGTGCCGGTAAATCGACATTCTTAAAGATTTTATCAGGTGAGCAAGATACGACGACAGGTGATGTCAGCATCACACCAGGCGAACGTCTCGCTGTCCTCAAGCAGGACCACTACGCGTATGAAGACAGTGCGGTTCTAGAGACCGTCATCATGGGTCACGAGCGTCTCTACAAAGTAATGAAGGAAAAAGACGCCATCTATATGAAAGAAGACTTCTCAGATGAAGACGGGATGCGCGCAGCTGAACTCGAAGGAGAATTCGCTGAGTTGAACGGTTGGGAAGCCGAGTCAGAAGCATCGATGGTCCTTCAAGGTCTCGGGATCTCTGAAGCGCTTCACCAGAAACAAATGAGTGAACTCACAGGTGGGGAGAAAGTCAAAGTCCTTCTTGCCCAAGCGCTCTTCGGTAAGCCAGACATCTTGCTTTTGGACGAGCCGACCAACGGACTTGACCTAAAGGCGATTCAATGGTTAGAAGAATTCTTGATCAACTTTGAAAACACAGTCATCGTCGTTTCCCACGACCGTCACTTCTTGAACAAAGTCTGTACGCACATGGCTGACCTCGACTTTGGAAAAATCCAATTGTATGTCGGGAACTACGACTTCTGGTATGAATCTAGCCAACTCGCTACACGTATGGCGGCAGACCAGAACAAGAAGAAAGAAGAGAAAATCAAAGAACTTCAAAACTTCATCGCACGTTTCAGCTCGAACGCATCGAAAGCACGTCAAGCGACGTCGCGTAAGAAGTTGCTCGATAAGATCACACTTGATGACATCCGTCCGTCGTCACGTCGTTATCCGTTCGTCGGATTCACGATGGAGCGCGAGATCGGAAACGATGTTCTCTATGTCGATAACGTATCGAAGACAATCGATGGTGTAAAAGTACTCGACAACGTCACGTTCTCACTCAACAAGACGGACAAAGTCGCATTCGTCGGTCGTTCGGACGTTGCCATCACGACACTCTTCAAAATTCTCATGGGTGAGATGGAGCCAGACACAGGATCAGTCAAATGGGGCGTCACGACAACTCAGTCATACTTCCCGAAAGACAATTCGGAGTACTTCGAAGGCTCAGAAAAGAGCATCCTCGACTGGTTGCGCCAGTTCTCACCTGCCGATGAGTCAGACACGTTCCTTCGTGGATTCCTTGGCCGCATGCTCTTCTCAGGTGAAGAAGTCATGAAGAAGGCGTCTGTCCTCTCAGGGGGAGAAAAAGTACGTTGCATGCTCTCGAAGATGATGCTCTCGAACTCGAACGTGCTCGTCCTCGACGATCCGACGAACCACTTGGACCTCGAATCGATCACAGCACTCAACAACGGTCTCGAGTCATTCAAAGGTGTGCTCCTCTTCAGCTCACATGACCATCAGCTCATCTCGACGATTGCGACACGCATCATCGAAGTGACACCGAATGGCATCGTGGATAAAGAAGCAACGTACGATGAATATTTGGAGAACGAAGCGCTTCAACAACAAGTTGAATCTCTCTATCAAAATGCATAATAAAAATGATCGGCTCGCGTGAGCCGATCATTTTTATTTTACGTCTACCGTCTCCATCACGTGCTCATGAATATCATGACCTTTCGTGACATGGACTTGAACGTTGTATGCGCCTGATTCAGCAAAGGTGTGTACACCTTTATACATCCCAGCATCTGCTTCCTCTAACTTCACCCACTCATGCTTCTCTGCCCCGTCTTGGAAGATTTCGAGTTGTACTTCCGCCCCAGCGAGCATCTCGTCTTCAATCATGACGTGTACCATGAATGGTTGTTCTCCCCCTGCTGTCGCCTCTTTCGGGTCAAGCGTGATATCCGCTCCAGCGTGGTGATGATGCTCACTCTCTTCTTCTGCTTCAGCAGCCGTTTCTGGATGTCCAACCGTCACGTTTGTCGTCGGCATGGTGTGCATCGAACGCGCTGTCACGTGAACCTGGACCGTATAGACCGCTTCTTCCGCGAACGTCGTCTCCGCTTCATAGACACCGTCTTTCGTGAGTGACGCCTTGATCATCTCACTTTCTTCCTTCGCATCGTTCTTCCATACTTCGAACTTGATTTCATCCGCATCGTCTACAGGTTGACCATCTTGCGTGACTGTTACAGATAACGGTACCGCTTCTCCTTTTTCTGCCGTCGCAGCAACCGTCAACTCTGCCTCGACCGGTTCCATTGACTGTGGAACAGCCGCGCTCTCCGCTTCTTTCTCCGTACCACACGCACCGAGTACGAACAACCCGATAAGCCCAAACACGACCCCAAACCGTGTCATCATCTTTTTCATCATAAGTCCTCCTTATAAATCGCTTACATCTTTCACACATTGTTCATGATACCATCTCTTTCCAAAAAGAGTGTGAGCATTCTGTGATATATCCCACGATACATTCTCACAAATTTCACACATATAGTTGAATCAAAATTTATTGAGTACATTTCCGAATTTTAGTCCATCATTTCTAAAAAGGGGTATATAAAATATATCAAGGTCAATCATTTGGAAAGTCTTAACATCAAGAGAGTTACATCATGAATGGAGGCGAATTCAGATGAAACGTAAGGTCATTCGTGGGGCGATGGCACTGTTCATCTTATTGGCGATGGTGATCACACAATCGATTTCCGTCAGTGCCGCCGCGTCAAAATTTGTCACGAGCGTGAACACGACGAGTAAGGTCGTCGCATTGACGTTCGATGACGGGGCAGACGGGGCGAACACGAACAAGATTTTAGACATTTTAGCAAAAAACAATGTCAAAGCCACTTTCTTTTTAACGGGGTCGGGCGCAAATAACCATCCACAGTACGTTAAAAATATCGCCGCAAAAGGACATCAACTCGGAAATCACTCGTATACACACCCTGACTTCACCAAACTGACTGCCACGCAGATGAAATCCGAACTCGACCGCACGGAAGCTTTGATTAAATCGTTGACCGGAAAAACGACAAAACCGATTTTCAGAGCCCCTTTTGGTGCAGTGAATAGTACCGTATTGAGCGGTGTCGGGGCTGCAGGATACGGATACACGATTCAATGGAACATTGATACGGTTGACTGGAAAGGGTTGACCGCGAGCCAAATCAACACGAAAGTTCAGACTAACATCAAACCGGGTTCAATCGTCTTGATGCATACCGGAGCCGGGGCCCCGGGTACACCGCTCGCACTCCCAACGATGATTTCACAACTCAAAGCAAAAGGGTACAAATTTGTCACGGTCTCACAATTACTTGCATATCAAAACACATCGACGAACAAAACGTATACCGTGAAGTCAGGTGATACGTTGTACAGTATCGCACGGACATACGGAGTCACCGTCTCGGCGCTTGCTGCCGCCAACAACATTACGAACTACAGCTTGATTTATGTAGGACAAGTGCTCATCATTCCAACTACGACCGTTACACCACCTACGACGACTGTGAAATATACGGTGAAATCGGGCGACACACTCTACAAGATTGCAACGATGTACAATACGACCGTCGCAAAAATCGCAGCCGCCAATAACATCACAAACGTCAACTCCATCTATGTCGGACAAGTGCTCGTCATCCCAGGTACGACGATCACACCACCGACAACTACGGTAAAATACACGGTCAAATCAGGGGACACGCTGTACAAGATTGCGACGATGTATAACACAACTGTTGCGAAAATCGCGGCCGCCAACAATATCACGAACGTCAGCTTAATCAGTGTCGGGCAAGTGCTTACAATCCCACGCTAACCAAAAAAAAGTGTCCTCCATTTTTCCGGGGACACTTTTTATGTGCCAAGACACTCGTCGACCATCGCGACCGCGACATGCGCATCGTCAACGCCATGGACGAGAACCCTTCCGTCTTTGAACAAGAGCATCCGATGATTCCGCCATCGCCATTCTAACGTGAACGGGGTCTGCTTCACGGTGATGTCCGCCCGCTCGAGTTGATGCGCAATCGGGTCAAGCCCTTCGATAGAGCGACGGACTTGGACGACATCGCGACCACATAGGAGCGCTGTCTGCTGTCGACTTGAAACAAGACTCGGGTAGTCATGGGTCTGACAAGACGGGCAAGACACGTCGACGAGCCGTGCGACATCGAGCCGCTGTGACTGATTCTCCCACATGTCTTCAATCAACAGTCGACGTTCCATTTGTTCATGACGCCCGGTCAAATATTTCAACGCCTCGACGGCTTGACGGCTCGCCACATGTTGCACGATGGGAGCCACCACCCCCGCTGTCGCGCACGTCTGTCCGGCTAACGGCAAATGACGCATGAGACAACGAAGACACGGCGCTTCTTCCGGCATCACCGTGTAGTTCATGCCGTATGCCCCGACACAAGAGGCAAACAAGAACGGAATGCCGCGCTCGAGTGCGAAATCGTTCAATAGAAGACGTGTCTCGACGTTATCGGTCGCGTCCAAGACGAGATCAACGGGCGGCAAAGGCCGAAGCCAATCCCACGATACGTCGGCGATCTGCGCGTCCAACTCAACGTCTGAGTTGATGGTCCGCAGGCGTTCGAGCGCCGCGACCGCTTTCGGCGTCTCGGCACGTGCGTCCTGTTCCGTATAGAGCGTCTGTCGTTGTAAGTTCGTCACCTCTACATAGTCGCGGTCGACGAGGATAAGTGAGACGCCGGCCCGAACAAGTTGATCGCTCACGGCCGCTCCGAGCGCACCGAGACCGACGACGAGCACTCGTTTCACCATCAGACGTTCTTGCCCGTCCCCACCGATACCGTGGAACCGGGCCTGCCGCGCGTAACGTTCCGGAACATGTGTCATCGGACGTAGTCCCCTGACTTCCCGCCTTGTTTCTCAAGCAAGTATGTCGGCCCGATGACGATGCCTTTATCGACCGCTTTCGTCATATCGTATACGGTCAACGCTGCGACCGATGCGGCCGTCAACGCTTCCATCTCAACACCGGTATCACCTTTCGTCTTCACGAACGACTCGATGATGAGCTGTGTCTCGTCCCATTCGAATGTTAAATCGACTTTTTTCAAGGCGAGCGGGTGACACATCGGGATGATGCGGCTCGTCTCTTTGGCGGCCATAATCCCGGCCACTTGGGCGACAGCAAGCACGTCGCCTTTCGCAAGGTCACCATCCGTGATGAGCTGTTTCAGTTCACTGCTCAATTCAACTGATGTGCGGGCCCGAGCTGTCCGTGTCGTTTCCGGTTTATCCGAGACATCGACCATCCGCGCCCGCCCTTGGTCGTTCATGTGTGTCAGTTCCATCGTTTATCCTCCGCTCACCATTGGAATGACGGCGACCGTGTCTCCGTCTGCAACCGTATATTCGTCCGTCTCATAGCGCTCATTGACCGCGAACATGAGACGTTCCGCTCCCGACACGCCCCGCTCGGCCAAATCCGCTCGCAAGGCGGCGATTGTTTGTGGAGCCGAAACGGTATAGGACCGGACCGCCAACTCTTCTGCCACGTGGGCAAAACATAATACCTCAATCATGTGTACGTCACTCCTTCCGGGCGTCCTGGGTGTTGTTCTTTTTGATCACCCATCCATTTCGTGCCGTCGGTCCAATGCTCCCGTTTCCAAATTGGGACAATTTCTTTAATCCGTTCGATGGCGTAACGATTCGCCTCGTATGCGTCGGCGCGATGGGAAGAACTCGTCGCGATGACGACCGCTTCTTCCATGATATCGAGTCGTCCAATCCGGTGATGGATCGCCGTCAACGCACCAGGCCAACGTTCCGCCACTTCTTTCGCGATTTGTTCGAGCATCTTCTCGGCCATCGGTACGTATGATTCATACTCCAAGAGCTCAGTCTGTTTGGAACCCGTCATTTCTCGCACCGTCCCGATAAACAGCACGACCGCCCCGACGTTTCGATGCCGGACCGTTTCGTAAAGCGCCATCGGTTCGAGCGGATGTTCATTCACTTGATACCATTTCATTCTCCATCCACCTTTCCACTAAACGCATCAACCGGTCCTTGTCTGCCACGGAATCTCCGCGCGCGATCACGTTCGTCACATCGACCGGTTGTTCATGCCCGTCTCGCACGAGCACCACTTTCGGATAATCTTTCCGTTTGTATCCCTCGATGATCACGATGTCGACGTGCGCCTCGTACCAGTTGAGGAGCAACTCAAACGTGTCGACCGCTTGCCACTCGATTAACGTCCCGTCTTCACCGATCACACTCGATAGCACGGCACCAGCCAACGCGTGACGATGCGAGTCCGTCATCGGCAAGTCGAACGTCCCTCCGTGACCGTGGTGTTTGATGACACCGACACGGAGCCCCGTCGCCGACAAGCGTGCTGTCAGCTCAGAAACGAACGATGTTTTACCGCTATTTTGATAGCCGACCACTTGTAAAATCAAAGCTGATCGATGATTCGACATCGCACCGAGTCCCCTTTTTGAAACCCTCTCGTTCCGCCTGGCAGATGAATCAACGCGTTACACGTCGCGAGTGAGGAGACGATGCCCGACTTGTCTTTCCCGCTCGGATGAACCACCGTCTGCCCGGTCGCATCAATCGTCACATGTCCACGCACGAACCGGTCGAACGGATTCGTTTTCGGGAAATCGACACCAAGTTCCGCCTGGATGACAGGTCGCTCCGCTTGCCCGAATAACGTCTTCATATACGTGCCTACAAACAGTTCCGTTCCGACAAAACACGCCGACGGATTCCCGGATAATCCAAACAACAACCGATGTTCGACGTGCGCGACCGTCGTGACGGACCCTGGCCGCATCCCAACTTTATTAAACAGCACCGTCGCCCCGAGCGCCTCATATACATCCGGTAAATAATCAAAATCTCCGACCGATACCCCGCCTGTCGTGACGACGGCATCACTCGTCCGAAGTGCCTCGTCAATCGCCCGCTTTGTCGAAGCGAACGTATCCGGCAAGATACCGCCATATGTCGCCGCGCCACCGAGTGCCTCGATTTGAGCGAGAATCATATATGCATTCGAATTATAGATTTGCCCATCGGTTTTTTTCTGTCCCGGTTCAACGAGCTCATCACCGGTCGCAAACACGGTGATGTGCGGTTTTACGTATACGTCGACCTGCTCATACCCGAACGTAGCGAGCAAGGCGATGACGCCCGGATTAATGCGGGTGCCTCGGTCAACGATATTCGTCCCCGCCGTCATATCTTCCCCACGATAGGAAATATTGGCATCGCGGGCCGGTCGCTTGAACGTCACGACTCGTTCATCCGCTTGTGCGAGCTCGAGCATGACGACCGCATCGACTCCGTCTGGAATTTTTGCCCCGGTCATGATGCGAATCGCCTCGCCGGCGCGGAGCGGTTCTCCGACGTGTCCGGCTCCCTGAACGTATTGAATGGGTAATGTCACCGGTTCATCGCGGCTCGCTCTCAACAAATCCGCGGACTGGACAGCAAAACCGTCATACGGAGATTTATTAAATGCTGGAACGTCATGCGTCGCAGTGAGATCCATCGCTAAAATCCGGCCGTTCGCTCGATACAACGGTACCGTTTCCGTCCGACCTTTCCCCGTCGCTTCTTGGACACGGATGACCGCCTCGTCAACGGCGAGCGGCTTACGAAATAGCGTCGACATCTTTTCCATTACTCCACTTCCTTTCCTAGCAATTCTTCATAATCACTCGGTGTGTTCACATTTTTAAACCAGTCCCGTTCAGCAAACGAGACGATTGTCGCCTCTGTCAAGTGAGGCATGACCGCCCGTTCGCCTCGACGTAAAGCGGCTTCGAACTGGGACAGTATCGAGCGGGGATACAAGGCGATGAGCGGATGGATTCGATTATCTGCGTAGGCGACAACCGGCTGCTTCCCGCGTTCCGTCGCAAGCCGTTCGTAAACAGTCGGCGGCAACAAGGGCGTATCACACGCACAGACGGCATACCAATCAGACGGGACGTGCCGCATGACGGTGATGATGCCGGCGAGCGGTCCCATGCCGCGCCATTCCATGTCATCTTCAAGTTGATATGAGGTCATCAACTGTCCGGCCGGTACGACGCTCCATTGGGACGTCGTCGTTGTAGCGAGTGTCTGTCGCGCCCGCTCTTCAAACGAGATGTCCTTATAACAGGCTTGCCATTTAGGGGATCCGAACCGGCGCGATTTTCCGCCTGCCAAGACGATGCCGATCATCGCGTCGCTTCCCAGACGATATGGGAGAGCTCAGGGAGAATCAAGCGAGTCATCGCCAAGTCGACGGCGCCTCGCGACCCTGGCATCGAAAAGATGATCGTATCCCCGATGCGTCCTGCTAAAGCTCGCGACAACATCGCCGCCGGTCCGATATCTTCCGTGAAGCTGACATAACGGAACAACTCGCCGAAGCCGACCATTTCTCGGTCAAGCAGCGGTCGAATCGTCTCAATGGTGACGTCCCGTTTCGTGATGCCCGTTCCCCCGGTCGTCAAGATGACGTCCATTTTTTCGTCGACCATTCGTCTGACGGCCGCTTCGATTTCAAATGAGTCATCTTTCGTGATCTCACGGTATGTGACCGTATGTGCTTCTTCTTTTAATAGCGTGCAAATATGTTCGCCAGACACGTCCGTATCCAGTGTTCGCGTATCCGAGATCGTCAAAATCGCTGCCCGGACACGCTGTGTGTTTTGATGTACATGGTTGTGTGCTTGCATCGTCTTCATCCTCCGATATAACTCATTTCAATCCGGTTACGTGTCCGACTCCCAGTTCGCGACCGTTCTTCCGAATAGCGGTCGTCCCGTACTTCCCATACCATTTTCAGTGTCATGGCAATCAATTCATCGCTCGCCCCACTGCGGAGCAATTCGCGGATATCGGTCCCGTCTTCTGCGAACAGGCACGTGTACCATTTGCCATCACTCGATAGGCGGCCTCGCGTACACGTTCCGCAGAACGGTTGGCTGACCGAAGAGATGAAGCCGACTTGCGCCCCATCCGTGTAACGGTAACGTTGTGCGACTTCTCCTAGTGTTTCGGGTGCAAGCGGTTCAAGTAATCCATTTCGTTGTTTCAACACCTCAAGAATCGATTCAGACGACACGACATGTTCGACGTTCCATTCATTCGCCGTGCCGACATCCATGAACTCGATGTAACGGAGTGTGATGTTCCGTTCTTTGAAATACGCGGCCATCGGGGCGACTTCATGATCGTTCCAGCCTTTTCGGACGACCATGTTCACTTTCACTTCGAGCCCTTGCCGTTTCGCCTCATCGATTCCTCGTAATACCGTCTCGGGCGACGTGCCGCGTCCGTTCATCATCCCGAACGTCTCGGCCGATAAGGCGTCTAGACTGACGTTGACCCGGTCGAGCCCAGCTTGCTTCAACACTTTCGCCATCCGTTCTAAATAGACGCCGTTCGTCGTCAACCCAATCGTCTCGATGGTCGTGACCGCGCGAAGGCGGCGAATCAGTTCATCGAGATTCGGCCTGAGTAGAGGTTCGCCCCCGGTCAGACGCACTTTTTTCACGCCGTGTGGGGCGATGATGCGAACGAAGCGCTCGATCTCGTCAAACGATAACAACTCATCTCGTTTTAAAAATTGGTGGTGGCGGAACGCCTCTTCCGGCATGCAGTATCGGCAACGAAAGTTACATTTATCAATGACTGAGATGCGTAAGTCTTCCAACGGTCGTCTCCGTCGATCGGTCCATGGTGTCATCTTGGTTCATCCTTTCTATCCATCAACGACAGCAGGGACCCTCACAGTCCCTGCGTCGATTTGTCAGCGAATCGGCTTTTCAGCACCGCTGCGCAAGTAATAATAAATTGTGGTGGCAATCGAAATCGCATAGAGCCCTAGCATGACGAACAACGCACCGTTGAACGAACCGACGAGCTCGAGCGACCAACCGAACATCTTCGGAATGAAGAAGGCTCCGTAAGCAGCAAACGCTGCCGAGAATCCGACTACGGCCGGTGTCTTCGTCGCCACGAACACGTGGGGAATCATCGCGAACGTCGCTCCAGAGTTGAGTCCTGTTGCGATGAACAAGACGACGAAGGAGATGAAAAACATCGTCAAGTTGCTGTTCGTGATGGCCATGATGACACTGATCGTACCGAGCGCCATGATTCCGAACACGATTAATGTCACTTTGGCCGCTCCGATCTTATCACTGATCCAGCCCCCGAACGGACGCGAAGAGGCGCCAAGGAATGCACCAAGGAAGGCGAGCGCCATCAAGTCCGACTCAGGGAACTTTAACTTTAAAATCATCGGGAACGCTGCGGCATATCCAATGAAGGAACCGAACGCCGCCGTGTAGAGCAATGTTTGAATCCAAAAATGTTTGTCTTTAAACACGCTCGCCTGTTCACGAAGCGATTGACGCGCGGTCGGTAAGTTATCCATGAACAAGTATGCGCAGACCGTCAAAATGATGGTCGGCACGACCCAAAGGAGCGCGGCGTTTTGAAGCCAAATCTCTTCGCCGGTCTCGGTCACGAGGGCGTTCCCGCCGATGAACCCGAAAATACTTGTCGTGATGACGAGCGGTGTGATCAATTGGACGAGCGAGACGCCCAAGTTCCCGATGCCTCCGTTAATCCCTAGCGCCGTCCCTTTTTTCGCTTTCGGATAAAACGCGCCGATGTTGGCGTTTGATGACGAGAAGTTTCCGCCGCCTAGTCCGCAAAGTGCGGCCAAAATCATGAATACCCAATACGGCGTATTGACGTTTTGAACGGCATAGGCGATGCCTAGGAGCGGCAACAACAAAATCGATGTCGAGAAGATCGTCCAGTTCCGACCGCCGAATATACTGTTTGCGAACGTATAGAAAAAGCGCAACGTCGCCCCGACAAGTCCAGGCAGTGCGGCCAACGTGAACAACTGGCCTTGCGTAAAGCTAAACCCGATCGAATTCAATTGGACGGCTGCGACCGACCACATTTGCCAGACGATGAATGCAAGCGTCAGTGCCGGGACCGAAACGAGCAAGTTCCGATTGGCGACTTGTTTTCCCGTTCCTTCCCAAAATCCCACATCCTCTGGCTTCCACTCGGCGAGTGCGTGTGACCCTTTGTCTAATTGTTGCATGGTCTATTCCTCCTCTTAACGGTTCAATTCGTACCCTAATCCCATCCTATCGACCGTCCTCTTAAAAAAGTGTGCCTTCTTTCACACTTATTTCGCATCTTGAGTTTTTTTCTCACCCTGTCATCAATCTGTGACAAAATCGCCTATCTTTTGTTTCTGTGACATTGAACACAGAAAAACCCTCCCCGATTCCTTACGATAAGGAATAGAGGAGGGATTAATTTGTCACATCTCATTCAAATCCACTGTGCGCCCAAAGTTCGCTTGGCGCTACAACCATATTTCTTCAGTCAAGACGGGGCCCACGTGTTCCGTGTCTTCGGCGTCGCGATCGCCGAGGCTGCGTTCACCGAGACGGGGCTCGATATCACATTCCCACTTGAAAGTCCTTTAGAAGAACTAGAAGCGCTGCACACCTTGCTCGTTCGGATCGACACTCACCATGACGTGACGATCGATGACGCACAGGCAGTCATCGGTTACTTAGGGGACGGGACCACGGTCACCGTTTATCGCCATTTCAAACGATGGCTCGACTTTTTGTCCGCAGCGCGTGTCCGCTCGATGGAAGGTGTCGTCGTCGAGGTCCGCGCCAACGGGATCAAGCTAGCCGAAGGCGTGCTCCGGTCTTATGAGTTGATGGAAGATGGCGAGTTTTATGTATCGGCCTGTACAATCGAGACCGATGGATTGGAGCATTTTGAAGGCGAGCTATCGCTTGCCGCCGTAATGTGATCAATCGATGACACAGACCGAGACCGGACAGTCCTCACAATGGTTGAGCAGTTTCAACCGGTCGAGGTCATGGATAATGATTTGACGGGAAGGGAGTGAAATAATTCCTTCTTGGGCGAGCTCGTTCAACATGCGATTCACGCGTTCACGCGATGTCCCGCAATAGTTGGCGAGCTCTTGGTTTTTCAGTTTCAAGTCGATGAGAATGCCGTCTTCGACTTCCACCCCATAGCTGTTCGCCATACGAATGAGCGTCGAGTAGAGCGCTCCTTTTTTCCCGTTCAACACCAAGTCTCTAAATTTCGTATGCTGTTTCCGCATATGTTCGTTGATCATGACCATGAACTCGCGGACGAATTCCGGGTTCGACGACAAAATCATCGTTTCAATACGCTCGATTTTGACCGCGTAAATTTCACTATCTTCTAACGCCTTGGCGTTAAATAAATATTTTGGTTCGATTGCGAATAACGTCAACTCTCCGCAACAAGCCTCAGCGCTTAAACAACGTAACGTCAATTCTTTTCCATTTTCCGTCAATTTCGAAATTTGAATCAGTCCACTCTTTACAATATAAAATTCAGCTGCGTCTTCTTGTTCTCGGAACAGAAAACCGCCTTTTGGGACATGAATGATTCGATGTGCCAATTTTTTTGTTTCCTCGAGCACCATCGCTTTACTTGAATGAGCCATTTCCACCAACCTTCCTTAAAACACGTTGCGCCATATGAAAGCTTGCCTTCATTCTAAACACAAACCCCCTCGAAACGCAATCAACATTTGGAAGCGTTTCAAGGGGAGGACTATTCTTTCGTACGATATTCAATTTTTTTCCAATATCGATATAATAAGCCGATCAATCCGACATTGATGACGGCGATGATCATATACAGTCGCATCGAGGCGTGATCATACACCATGTAGCTCTCAATTGTATATTGCAAGAGTATCATGTTCGTCGCGAGCAATATGACCAATCCGATTAAACTCCAACCGTTACGCCCCATGATGAATCTCTCTTCCGACCGCAAAAATCTTCCCGTTCTCGATTTCAAGCAAGATTTTAGGGAGTTCCCGCTGCGGCGGACCGGCCTGTGGTTGGCCGTCGACACCGAAGTAACCACGATGGCACGGACAAAGAAGAACATCTTCTTCCTCCACATAAAACACTGGGCACTGCAGATGAGTGCATTTGTTGTTATAGGCGACGAATTCACCATTCTTTAAATGAACGAGCAACGATGGTTCCGTACCCGGATATTCAAATTCGAGTGATTTCCCGCGCTCTAGCGCCTCGACCGTCGTGATGAACTGACGGTCGGTTCTCGGCTCGCTTCGAACGAAGGCCGCGATATTGAACGGGATAGTCGCGAGACCGAGTGCGATACCTGCGCCGAACGTTGATTTGATGAACGCCCGTCGATTCAGTTTCACGTCATCGGCCCGACTCAAGTTATCGACGAGTTCGGATAAGCGTTCCCGGTCTTTTGATTCATTCGACATAAGTCATCTTCCTTTCCATCTCAATCGGAATAGACGCCAAAGAATTCAGGGACGTAATTCCATTTATCGTCTTGCGAAGGCTTTTTCCCTTCGATCATGTTCATTTGGACGCGTTGACGACGGAGTTGCATCATCTCGTCATGGTCGATGAAGCGAATCGCATCCGACGGACAAACCGACGCACACATCGGCGCGATATCATGTTTGGAGCGGTCGTAACACATGTCGCACTTATACATCTTATTCTTCTCAAAGTCGAACTTCGGAATCCCGAACGGACAAGCGAACGTACAGTTCCGGCAGCCGATACATTTTTCTTCTGAAGCCGATAACACGACGCCCTCTGGCGTGATTTGAATCGCATTCGCCGGACATACTTGAGCACAAGCTGGATTTTTACACTGCATACAGATCATCGGGAACGTCTGACGGTTCTCCGAGAAATCGATATAATCCACATAGTTGCGCTCGAGCCCCTCGTGGTCTCCGCATTCGCGGCAAGCTGCCTGACAGGCCCGACAGCCGATACAACGTTCAAACTCTAAATACATGACCTTATTCATTTCGTATGAACCTCCTCATCCATGACGTGACAGCTCGTCGCAATCGCATGGTCTGCCATGAACGGCACGCTTGATCCGAGCGGGACCGTCAACGGATTAATGTGTAACGGGGTGTTGGCCGGTAACTTTTTCATTTGTACCGCACATACCTTGAACTCCGGCATGCGTGACATCGGATCGAGACACGGGTTCGTCAATTGATTGATGGCAAGCTCCTTGCCCCAATGATAAGGGACGAAGACCGTATCTTTTCGAATCGCCTTCGTCAAACGTGCTTCGACGACAATCGACCCGCGACGTGTGCGAAGCTCGACTTTGTCGCCCGTTTGAAGGCCATAACTTGATGCTAACTCCGGATGGATCTCCACGAACGGCAGTTTTGACATCGTGCTCAAGAAGTCGACACGGCGCGTCTGATTGCCCGATAAGTAATGGAAGACGACCCGACCTGTCGTGAGCGTGACCGGATATTCTTCATTCGCATATTCACCGGCCGGCCGATATGTGACGACAGGCAAATTTGCTTTTCCATTCGCCGTTCCAAACCGTTCTTTGAACATCGTAGGTGTGCCGGGATGATCTTCGGACGGACATGGCCAAAAGACACCATACTCGTCGTCGATTCGTTCCCATGTGATCCCAGAGTAGTCAGCCGCTCCACCTTTCGTCGCGATGCGGAACTCTTCCCAGATGTCACGCGCCGTCTCATACGGGAAGTACTGTCCGCGTCCCATCCGCTCAGCGATCCGCTTCATGATTTCCCAGTCTGGAAGCGAATCCCCGAGCGGTTCGCGCACTTTCCGGATCCGAATGACTCGTCCTTCTAAGTTTGTCGTCGTCCCTTCGTCTTCGGCCCACGAACAAGCCGGTAAGACGACATCAGCAAACTCACAAGATTCCGACATGAAGAAGTCACTAACGACGAAGAAATCGAGTTTGTTGAAACTGTCCCACACGTACGGAAGGTTCGGTGCCGAAACGGCTGGGTTCGAACACATGAGGTGCATCGCCCGAATCGTTCCCGCTTGAATCTCATCAAACATTTCGAACGCGGACACACCTGGTTTTGGCATCTCGGAAGGATCGATGCCCCAAACCCCGCTCACATATTCAACGGCTTTCGGGTCAGTTAATTTCCGGTAGCCTGGTAACAGGTCTGCTTTTTGTCCATGTTCTCGTCCACCTTGCCCATTCCCTTGCCCCGTCATCGTGGCGACGCCCGAAGCAAACTTCCCAATCATGCCTCGTAAGAGCGCCATCGACGTATAGAGCGAGACATTGTCGACGCCTTTTGACTGTTGTTCGACGCCGCGGGCGAACAACATGACCGAACGTGGGCTCTTCCCGTAAATATGACCGGCCTTCTCGAGCTTTTCGATGGCGACACCGGTCACCTCACTCGTCCGTTCGAGCGTCCAGTCTCGGACCGACGCTTTCAACTCTTCGTAGTTATCGCAACGCTCATCCACGTACGCTTGATCAACATAATCGTGTTCGACTAAAAAGTTGAGCAGTCCCATCGCAAGCGCCGCATCCGTCCCTGGCTTCAAATCGAGATGGACATCGGCGACGCGCGCCATCGGAATTTCACGCGGGTCGGCGACGATGATTTTCGCGCCTTTGTCTTTCGCCTTCCAAATATGTTGCGTCGTCGTCGGATGACATTCGGCGATATTCGAACCGGCGACAAAGAATGTGTCGACGTGCTCGAACTCCGTCCATGGAAGCGTCGCTCCGCGGTCAATCCCAAGTGTCTTTAAGAAACCGCCGGCAGCTGACGACATGCAGAAGCGACCGTTGTAATCGATGAACCGTGTGCCGAGTGCGACCCGGGCATACTTCCCGACGAGGTAACATTTTTCATTCGTCATCGAGACGCCGCCGAAGACGGACACCGCATCTTTCCCATGCTCTCGTTGAATGCGTTTAAAGTTCGCTTCGATCACGTCGAGCGCTTCTTCCCATGTCGCTTTTTCAAACTTGCCGTTCCGTTTGATGAGCGGAGTCATGATGCGGTCCGGATGTTCGATCGTTTGATAGGCCGTGACGCCTTTCGGACAAAGTTTTCCTTTGTTGACCGGGAAATCGTAGCGTGGTTCAACGCCTTTGACGGCCCCGGTTTTCTCATCGACCCGGATATGCATGCCGCACTGCATGCCACAGTAACAACAGTGGGTCGTGATCAACTTTTCACCCGGTTTGATTAAATTCTGTACTTCTGGCGACGTTAAAAAGTCACTCATCGTCTTCCCCTCCATAGAACGTTTCCGCTCTTCGTTTTGAAAATCCACTGACGTGATAGCCGTTAATCGTTTGAAGCGGATAATGCATCCCGTCACTTCCAGGCCGTCCGAGCGCCGAATCGAGCCGGGCCCGACGACGACAGCCGTGACAGAGGTCTTGGACCGTGTGCGCCGCATCGACTTTCACGAGTTGGTCCGACCCTTCGAGCAATTGTTTCACTTGTTCAATCTCTTCAAGCGTGCCGGTCGGTTCGCCGCACTTAACGCACAGGTGTCTCATCTTTTGCCTCACCTTTCGTCTCCTTCGGTCGGCCGAATCCTGGCATCGACATGCCTGTGTTCGTATCGACCGGGTGTGTCGGTAACTGTCCGTTCATCAAGTTCAATTGCATCTTCACACGCATCGAACGTCGACACGGTTGGCAGTAATCGGAGAGCTGGGTCCCGTCACTGAGCCCGAGCTGGATCGTCTGTGCTTGCAAAATCGCTTGGACGTCCTCGACTTGATTGTCCGTCGCATAACGTGTCCCGCACCCGGCGCAGACACGGGTCTCATCCGCTTCGACTTCCCGGTAGTTCATCGGGACGCTGGCCGCCATCGGTCGGACCGGCAAGTGGAACAGTTTACCGAACGGGAAGTAACATAAAAAGATGATGACGGTCAATTGATGGAACAAGGCGAGCTCGTGATGGATGAAGCCTCCGAAGAACACGTACGAAACGGTCAACAACAACCCCGAGACAGTGACGATGAGCAACATGAGGAGCGGTAAAATATCAAATTCGAACCGCTGGGTCACTTTCACGTCCTGGTCGTTGATCCGGCGATAGAGTGCCATGAGCACGCCGACGAGCAACATGAGCGCGGTGATGTTCAACCCGTTATAGACGAGCTCCGCGAACAACCCGTGCGCAGCCATCTTGATGGTTGGGATGTTAAAGACGACAATCTGATACGTCTCGATATCAATCAAATCAAACCGCATCCATTGGAACGTCAGCCCGAATGTGATGGCGAACGACCCGAGACATCCCCAGGCAATCAACATATGTTGGGTCCAGCGGTACCAGCCACGTTCCCAGATGAACTTCTGTAAGACGATGTTATTGACAGTTGTCGTGGCGACGGCTTTACCGGCCCGTTTCTTTTCTGCCTTCATTTGTTTGAGGCTCCGCTTCAATACTTGTGAGGTGGCCGGCCGTGCAAAAAATAACGTCAAGCGGACGACCATCCCAATCATGCAAATGACGGCGGCGATATAGTAGCCGAACAGCGCCATGTCTACGTGCTCAAATCCTGCCGAGGCGATCCATGTCGAGAGCACCAAGACGGTGAATCCTACGAACGACCACTTTGCGGCGGTCGAATAAAAATAACGATCGGACATATGTGTTCCCCCTTCTCTTTCCGAGCGACTTCATAGTTTCATCATAAAGATGACATCTCGACTTAACTGTTACTTTTTTCACAGATAAGCGATTCGAGACGTGACAGAATAATGAACGAAGGAGGTGTTCCCTTATGAAATCATCGCTTAAAATCATGTTATTCCTCACCATCGCGGCCATGCTCGTCGTCTTTTCCATCGGTTTCGTCTTCGCCAATCGAGCGACGACCGAACCAGATGTCGAGGGGTATGTGATTGAAATAAATGAATCTGACCGCACCGCACTCGTCATCAGCGGAATTACCGCAGAAGAGGCCACGCTCTCTCCTGACACCTTGTTCGCACAAAGTGAACCGGAAGACGTAAGCTGGTTCAAGTTTCAAGTGAAAGCCACGTTCGAGCAAATCACTGTCGGAGACCACGTCCACATTTGGAAAAAGACCGGTCCGAGTATCTTAAATACTCCGAACCGGTCTTATGTGAAAAAAATCGACGTGATCGACTAATATGAACGCTTGCCATAACGTTCACTCAGCCAGAGGACTAAAAACACCAAACCAACCAACCATCCGCTCCAGACGAGCGCCTGGGTCATATCTCCGTTGATTGTCGCCATATAAATCGCTGTGGCGAGCGTCATCGTCTCGCCCGGGATATTTCCGGCAATCATCATCGTGATCCCAAACTCGCCGATTGACCGTGCGAAACCAAGGACAAACCCACTCGTCAACGCAGGTAACAGCAGCGGAATCGTCACGTAGGTGAACAGTTGGCGCTCTGACCCACCGAGCACGCGTCCGGCCTCATACCATTCCGCATCGAGTTGTTTAAGACCGAGACGAATCGTTTGGTAGATGAGCGGAAACGCGGCCAAGGCGGATGCGATGATGTTCGCCTGTTTCGTGAACAAGATCGTAATCGGTAACAATCCGCCGATCCCGTTGTTCCCGAGGACAATCAAGGCGTATAGTCCGATGACTGTCGGCGGCAAGATGAGCGGCAGTAAAAACACCGTCTCGAGCAGCCGCTTTCCTTTGAATTGACGGTGATGCATGAAATAAGCCGCTCCGAAGGCGAGGACGAAGGCGCTCACCGTCGCCATCATCCCGACTTCGAATGTGAGTTGAAGTGGATGTTGCGTCATTTAGAAAATCCTTTCGCTAAAAAGTGAGCTTGGATATCATCGTCAAACAAACGCGCGTACACATCGTGTACGTATGGGTTGTGCGTCAACCGGACCGCCGGATACGCGATCGTACCCGTCGCTTCAAACGGGACCGACTGAAGCGACTCGACGTCCGTCGTCAGTTCCGTCTTATAGACGAATCCCGCATTGGCGTCGCCTTGTTCGATGAGCGTCAATACTTGTCTTACATTCTGGGCGAACATGATTCGCGGTTCCACTTCTTCCCACACGCCTTCCACTTCTAGCGCCGCTTTCGCGTAGCGACCGGCCGGGACATTGACCGGGTCACCGATGACGATCCGAGCACATGCGTTTAAGTCGTACCATGTCTCCGCGCACGGTTTCCCTTTCGGTGTCACGAGCCACAGCTCGTTATACAAGAACGCATCCCGCTCTAGAATCGGGATTTGTAGTCGGTCGACATCATCAACGCTCGCGGCTAAAAAGATATCTGCCGGAGACCCGTGATCGATTTGTGCTCGCAAGGCGCCGCTCCCGTTCGTCACGACTCGAACATCGATCCCATCGAACTCTGCTTCAAGTTGTCGCTCGACCGCTTCTAAAGCCGGTCCTAAGCTTGCCGCCGCCAAAATGGTCACGGTGTCCTCCGAATCTGAACTCGACCAGACTTGACTTAGTAATAAGGCGACCGTCACCCCTACGATGACTTCACTCACCCGTTTCATGATTAATCACTCCTTTGCCTCCCCTTTATCGTAGCGCTTGATTTGCCTCCCATCTGTATCAAACGTCACAAAAAGACACCTCTACGTAAGTAGGGGTGTGCCACTGCTTAAGCGAACGTGCGCGCCCGCGGGAATAAAATGTTGTTTTCGAGATGAATGTGTTCAAACGTATCCGATTCGAGCGCTTCTAACCGTTGATAGACAAGACGATACGTCCCACACGCTCCTTCAGGCGGCGTATAGTCGTTTGTGATGTGACGCAACTCTTTTAAAATGTCCCCGGCTGCTGCATGTTCTGACTCGAGCGAGGCCAAGATGTCATCAAGCTCCCGTCTCGTTTCAACTGTCGGTGCGGTCTCGTGACGAAGCAGCGTCGGGAAGTCTTCTGTCTCTTCTTTGACGATATGTTGTTCAAGTTCCACTTTCAATTGATTGAACAGTTGATGAATGCGTCCGAGGTGCGGATGATTTTGTCCGTGGACCCGGAACACTTTTGTCACATATGGTGTGAGCTGTGGCAATTCGTCCGTCAAAAATTGGTGATGCTTATAAATGATGTGCTCAATCAATTCCGAAGAAGAAGCGGCATCCCAATCGATGCTCTTCTCGTTCATCTCTTGCTTGCGTTGATAGAGCGCATTAACTTCTTCTAAAATGTCTTCCGTTGACCGTTTCGATTTGTCAGTCGCTTCGGCGAGTGGTCGGTTGCCGCCACAACAAAAATCGATTCGGTTCCGTTTGAAAATGTCTGCCGCTTGCGGGCATTGTTTGACGATTTCAGATACGTGCGTATCGCCCGTGAATGTCTGTGTCATCTGTCATAACCTCCATATTCATTTTGACATGTTCAGCGTAGCAAGAGTTCGACAACAAAAATGTGAAATACGTCACATTTAAGTGAACAGGATGCAGGTGTTCCAAATTTGGACACAAAAAACCCCTCTTGTCGAGGGGCATCGCTCAATGCAACGGTGTTTCAAACTGTTCAGTCTCGGTCGAACCTGCGAGCGCTGTCGTTGATGATTGTCCACCTGAGATGACGAGCGAGATTTCATCGAAGTAACCCGTTCCGACTTCACGCTGATGACGTGTCGCCGTGTAACCATGTACTTCAGCCGCAAATTCTGCTTGCTGTAACTCCGAGTACGCCGCCATGCCACGATCTTTGTAACCGCGTGCGAGCTCAAACATGCCGAAGTTGAGCGCGTGGAATCCAGCGAGTGTAACGAACTGGAACTTGTATCCCATTGCGCCGATTTCTTGTTGGAACGTGGCGATCTCTTCGTCTGACAGCTTCTTCTTCCAGTTGAACGATGGCGAGCAGTTGTAAGCGAGAAGTTTGCCTGGATACTTCGCATGAATCGCTTCGGCAAATTGACGTGCCTCTGCCAAATCTGGTTCGGACGTTTCACACCAGACGAGGTCTGCATACGGTGCATAAGCGAGACCACGAGCGATTGCTTGCTCGATACCAGCTTCCGTACGATAGAAGCCTTCCGGCGTACGCTCTCCAATGATGAACGGATGATCGATTGGGTCGATGTCGCTCGTGATCAAGTTCGCCGCGTGCGCATCTGTCCGCGCTACGATGATTGTCGGGACACCCATGACGTCTGCCGCGAGTCGAGCCGAAATCAAGTTTTTCACAGCCGTCTGCGTCGGGAGTAACACCTTCCCACCGAGGTGACCACATTTCTTCTCAGACGAGAGCTGGTCTTCAAGGTGAACGCCGGCTGCCCCCGCTTCAATCATTGCCTTCGTCAGTTCGAATACGTTGAGTACCCCACCAAAACCGGCTTCCATATCCGCGACAATCGGTGCGAACCAATGCGTGTCGCCTTTCCCTTCTGCCGTTTGAATTTGGTCAGCACGTTGAAGCGCTTGGTTGATTCGTTTGACGACACTTGGCACCGAGTTGGCCGGATATAGACTCTGGTCCGGATACATGTGACCCGACAAGTTCGCATCCGCCGCTACTTGCCAACCACTCAAATAGATGGCTTCGAGTCCTGCTTTCACTTGCTGAATCGCCTGGTTCCCTGTCAACGCACCTAGTGCATGGACGTAGTCACGCTCGTGCATCAATTGCCACAGGCGTTCCGCTCCCTTTGTCGCAAGTGTATGTTCAATCACGATAGACCCTCGTAATTTCATGACGTCTTCTACAGAGTATGGACGTTCTATCCCTTCAAATCGTTCTGACTTCCAGCTGTTCATCAATTCTTCGCGTTTTTTCATCAATAAACCCTCCTGTATTATATTAATTTTATAAAATCGAATTTGTTATATAACAGATGGTGCAAACGAAATGATTTAGTCGAGGTAAGCGCAGCACTCCAAGGCTGCCTTGAACGTCGAATGCTCCATCCCGCAGCAACGACAGACATTTTCTTCGTCACGGTCCTCCGGTTTGCGGAAAACGACGACTTCATCGATCGGCTCTTTCATGATTTGGAGCGAACCGTCTGCACGATCCAAGACGAGGCGCATCAAGTCGTTGCCGTATACGAATGCCGTATTCGCCAAAGATGCTGTCGATTCTCCAGATACGATGCGGCGGACGACCCAACGTTCAATCAACTGTTCGCTTTCCATTTTTTTCGTTGTCATGATGAGGTTCCTCCTTTAAGGTTTAATTCCACAGTTTTACGTTTCATAAATTCACGGCGGCGACGATGCAAGATTGGCTCCGTGTACCCGTTTGGCTGTTTCAATCCATGAAACACGAGTTCGTGGGCGGCTTGATAGGCGATTGACTGATCGACGTTCGGCGTCATCGGTCGATAATTCTGGTCTGACTCGTTTTGCTCATCGACGACTCGTGCCATCCGATAAAGGGTGACCTCGACTTGTTCTGCTGAACAGATGCCGTGATGCAACCAGTTGGCCACGTGTTGACTCGAAATCCGGAGTGTCGCCCGGTCTTCCATCAGTCCGATATGGTGAATATCCGGCACTTTCGAACAACCGACACCTTGTTCGACCCAACGAACGACGTACCCGAGCAATCCTTGCAAATTGTTCTCAAGCTCTTCTTTGATCTCTTCTTGCGAATAGATGCGCGTCGCGAGCGGGATATCAAGAAGCTGTTGTCGTTCGTGTTTCAAAACAGGCTGTTGCATCAATTCTCGCTGTACATCAAAAGCATCAAGTTGATGATAGTGCATCGCATGGAGTGTCGCCGCGGTCGGTGAAGGCACCCATGCCGTCGTTGCCCCGGAGCGTACGTGCGCCATTTTTTCACGCATCATGTCCTGCATCCGGTCGGGCATCGCCCACATCCCTTTTCCGATTTGTGCTTGATGATGGAACCCACTCTCGAGACCGGTTGATACATTCAACCGTTCATATGCAGCGAGCCAAGGTGACGTCTTCATTTCTCCCTTCCGACGCATCGGTCCGAGTGTCATCGAGGAATGAATCTCGTCTCCCGTCCGGTCGAGGAAGCCCGTGTTAATGAAGACGACACGCTCTTTTACTTGCGCGATACAATTTTTCAAGTTGAGCGACGTTCGTCTCTCTTCATCCATCACGCCGACTTTTAACGTATAGCGAGGAAGGTCCAGCAGATTTTCCACGGCATCAAACAAAACATTGGTGAATGCCACTTCTTCAGAGCCGTGCATTTTCGGTTTGACGATGTAAATCGATCCTTCCCGAGAGTTGAGACGACGATGAAGATGGCGACTTGCGATCAGTGAAGTGAAGATGGCATCCACGATTCCTTCTGGCACCTCGCGCCCTGCTGCATCAAGGATCAAGTCCGTCGTCATCAAGTGTCCGACGTTCCGAATGAATAAGAGCGCGCGTCCTGGGAGGACGACTTCTGCTCCATCTTTTCCAATCAAACGTTTATCTTCGTTTAAGCGCCGAGAGAGTCGCTTCCCATTCTTTTGGAACGAGGCTTCAAGCGTCCCATCCATCAGACCGAGCCAATTACGATACAGATGAACTTTGTCTTCCGCACAAACGGCTGCGACCGAGTCCTCACAATCCACGATTGCGGATAGGGCTGATTCGAGCTCGATGTCCATCAGTCCAGCAGGATCGACCTTTCCGACCGGATGCTCGCGGTCAAATTGAAGTTCAACGTGTAAGGCATGGTGTCTGAGCATCAACGTCTTCAACTCGTTCGGTTCCCCGGTGTAACCGACGAAGGAATCATCTGCGAGCGAATGCTCGACGTCCCCGATTACCGCATAGGCGACATCGTCACGAACGACGTATCGTGTCACTTCCTTGTGCGACCCTGATGGTAGCGGGAACGTGTCATCTAGAAACTGTTTCGCCAACCGAATGACCTCATTACCGCGAACGGGATTGTATGCTCGCCCCTTTTCCATACCGTCTGTCTCGTCAATCATGTCCGTCCCATAAATGGCGTCGTAGAGACTTCCCCATCTGGCGTTGGCGGCATTGAGTGCATATCTCGCATTGTCTAACGGGACGACGAGTTGCGGTCCAGCTTGATGCGCGATTTCGCGATCGACATTCGACACGTCGATCTGAAAATCTTCGACGACCGGTTCGATATAGCCGATTGACGTTAAAAATGTCTCATATTCGATTGGATCGACCTCGTCTTGCCGACTGTACCACTCCTGTAACAATCGTTCATATGTCGTGCGCTGCTCTAGAAGTGTCTGATTCACTGGAATGAAACGCTCTAGAAGCGATTCGACGCCTTCCCAAAAAGCGTTGATTTCATGGGGTTCAAGTACGTTTTTATTCACAAATTCGAGCAGTTTCTCATGAATATGATACGTATCTAGTCGTTCATAGTGTTCCAAGCGTTCATATCCTCCTTTAATCATTGTTATATATCAGTTGATTACAATATAGACTATTATATAACAGTTTGACAACCCATTTCTCAAAACTTTTTATTTGAAATCCTGTGAAGATGGGTTTACTATACATTGTGTGACCCATCAATGATTGAGTCATCAATGATTTGAGGAGGCGATGTGCATGCGAGATTCTTGCTCGCTTCGTGATCAAATTCTCTATCACATCATCACGGTACAAAAAGAATTAGGGCAATTATTCGACTCTGAAATGGACGGGCTCAGCTTGAGTCGCTACGACATTTTGAGCAATTTGTATCACGTCGGTCCATTGCGGCAACGTGAATTGCAACAGCGCGTCGATGTCGAC
Source organism: Exiguobacterium sp. PFWT01 (assembly GCF_018255795.1). Taxonomy (GTDB): domain Bacteria; phylum Bacillota; class Bacilli; order Exiguobacteriales; family Exiguobacteriaceae; genus Exiguobacterium. Next base: position 2,716,342 of record NZ_CP073755.1, read on the forward strand.
CATGCCGCCATCACCCGACACCTGAAACAATTAGAGACACAAGGACTCATCACGCGGAGACGCTGTGAACAAGATAACCGTGTCATCTATGTCGAGTTGACAGACGAGGGTCGTGAACAAATTGCACATTGGACTGAGCAAAAAGAGTGCTTAACGGACCGACTTTTTGTCAACATGAAGGTAGAGGATCAACAACAGTTACTAGCATCACTCACGATGTTACAAGATACTATTGACCATGAAAGGAAGACTACAATATGAACACTGCCACACAAAAAGACTTTATGGAGATTGTCAAAGGACGCCGCTCGATTCGTGTATACGATGAGAACGTCAAAATTTCAAAAGAAGAAATGACACAAATTCTTGAAGAAGCGACAACAGCTCCTTCATCCCTTAACTTACAGCCATGGCGCTTCGTCGTCATCGATAGCGCAGAAGGAAAAGAAACACTCCTCCCACTCGCAAGCTTCAACAAACGCCAAGTGGAAACATCTTCAGCTGTGATCGCACTCTTCGCCGACTATCAGATGGCAGATTACACAGAAGAGATTTTCGATACAGCAGTAGAGCGCGGTATGATGCCGGCTGAGGTCCGTGACCGTCAAGTCGACATGATCAAAGGCATCTTCAAAGATGCACCGAAAGAAATGATCAAAGATAGCATCATGCTCGATTCAGGTCTCGTTGCGATGCAGCTCATGCTCGTCGCACGTGCACACGGATATGACACAAACCCAATCGGCGGATACGACAAAGCGAACATCGCTGAAGCGTTCGGCCTCGACAAAGAACGTTACCTCCCAGTCATGCTTCTCTCAATCGGGAAAGCAGCAGAAGAAGGGTATCCATCAGTCCGCTTCCCAGTCGACCGCATCACAGACTGGAAATAATTCAAAAGAGTCAATCGCCCCGGCGATTGACTCAGGCTGTTGACGAACCAAATCGCATATGGCGATTTGGTTCGTCTTTTTTTATGTTCAACGAGCTTGAGGCGTTCTGCCCGACAAAAGATTGAAGAAATGTTATGTAGACGGTCCTTTCTGGCCAACAGGTTGGCCAGCTTCTTCATGTTTTGTGCGGTGGCTGCCACCAGATTGGCGCGTTGGACCTTCGCGGTCCCCCTGTAGAAGGTGAAACGGAGCCCGTGGAGCTCTTTCCCATCGGCGAACGAGCGCTCGACGGTCTGCGGCCGCAGTCGGTAGAGGGATTTCCCGGACGCGGACAGGCGGTTCTCGTTCACCTGCTCGCGGTAATGTTCATCGACGTGGCGTGTGATGTCCCTTCGGTGCGTCCGGCTGGACGTGCACTTCTCGAGGAGAGGGCAGTTCTGACAGATGGAGGGGTCGGAGACGTAATGGTGATAGCCGTGGCGGTCCGTCGTCTGATAGGTGAGGCGCTGTCGCGCCGGACAGAGATACGCATCTTCCTCGGGCAGGTACGTGTACCGGGTCTTGCGGAACATCCCCTTCTTCCCACCGAAACGCCTCCGGGCGATGACCCCGAAGATGCCCCGTTCGACGAGCGCCTTCGCGATCCCGGTCGTGAAGTAGCCTGCATCGAGTGCGACCGCCTCGAGCGGGAAATGGAAACGTTCGAGGACATGGTCGAGCCGATTGAGATAGACGGTGCTGTCCGAGACGTTCCCGGGTGTGACGTGTACATCGACGATGAAATTGTGCTTGGCGTCGACCGTCCGATGCGCCAGCCAGAAAAAGCCTTCCGGCTTCTGGTCACGATACATGTATCCCGCATCCGGGTCGGTCCGGCTCACCTTGACGAGCCGGCGCTCCCTCTTCTCAGATGCCGGTTTCAGTTCTTTTTTCCGCGTTCGGCCCGTTCCTCGTTCACGCGGGTGAGAAGCTCGTCCTCGATCGCACCGACGACCCGTTCGACCTCGACCTTGTCGAATTTCTTCTTGTTCGCGTTCGCCCGGATGTGCGTGGAATCCGTGATCAGGATGCGCCCGGAGACGAGACCGTGAGATTCCGCCTGTCGGACGATGTCCTCGAAGATTTGTTGGAACACGTCGTTCCCCTGGAAGCGTCGGCGGTAGGCCTGGCTGATCGTCGAATGGTCGGGAACCTTCTCATCGATGCCGAGACCGAGGAACCAGCGATAGGCGAGGTTCGTCTGAACCTCCCTCACGGTCTGGCGCACGGAACGGATGTTGAACAGGGGTCCGAGTAGGATGATCTTGATGATGATCTCCGGATCGATGCCGGGCGTACCGGTGTTCGAATAGAGCGGGGCGCAGAGCCGGTGCACGATCGAGAAGTCGATGTGACGGTCGAGTCTCCGGACGAGATGATCCTGCGGGACCAGCTGGTCCAACGTGGTCTTGGACTGGATCGGTTCATGTCGTTTCTCAGAATGGGCGCGATACATATCGGGTTCCTCCTTTTGATGACGGGCGAACTTGGTGTTTACCTTCTTCTTTCCCCGTTTGTAAGGGTTCGAAGTATGTATCGGGCTTTTTCTTCGGCCATCGAGGCCTCAGAAAAAGACAAATGGCCGCCAAAGGTGGCGACCATTCGTGTGACTCGTCCCACGGCGCCCCGACTCCTGCAGGAAAGCAATCCGACGGAGACCCAGCAGCGACCTGAGTCGCGATGCGGCTCCGGGATTGCCTGCGGAAAGCGTGGGCGCCGGAAGGACGAGTTCGAACATCTTATTTGTCAACAAGCTGAGTCAATCGCCCCGGCGATTGACTCTTTTTTTCATCCAATATATTTGACGACTTCGTTAAAGTCACGACGTGTTTTCGGTGCAAAGTCGCGCGCTCGATACCCAAATGCGACCATGACTGAAAGTGACCATTCCCCACGTTCCATCACACCTTCTGAGATTAACAACTCATCAATCTCCTCTTGATTGAACCCTTCAATCGGGCATGAATCAATTTCGATTTGTGCGGCAGCAGTCATCATGTTTCCGAGTGGGATATATGTCTGACGCTTGATCCATTCCTGGAAGACACGCTCATCGTCTAAGAGACGGTAGTCGTTCTCCTGGAACTCTTGCACTCGTTTCACGCGCTGTGCGTACTCTTCTTCCGTCCGTCCTTGTACGCCTGTGACGATGTGACGAATATAGTCTGCATCGTAACGCATGGCTTTCGGTGTTCTTGCGAGGATCAACACAAAGTGACTGGCAGTCAGGGCCTGACCTTGCGCTCCCCATGCATGATCTTTAATCTTTTGGAGTAAATCTTCCCGACGCACCACGACGAATTGCCATGGCTCGAATCCGAACGAACTCGGCGAAAGACGTCCCGTCTCTAAAATGAACTCCATGTCCTCTTCTTTGATTTTACGATCCGCATCGAACGCTTTCGTCGCTTGACGCCAACGATATGCCTCTAAAATGTCTTTCTTTTTCATCGTGCTCACTCCTCCATTACCAAGATGACTCCATCATATCAAACCGATAAATCAAAAATCGCTCATGAAGATTCTTCAGCGGCAATCGCACCGTTTGTACGTACTGAAAAGGCGTCTCGTCGTTCAAATAATGGAGGTACTCATCCGCCGGATAATATAAAATCACATCGACCGGGCGAGGAACCGTTTCAACAGATTCGATGATGTTGGCAATCACTTGGCGGAAGACGTTCACCGAGAACGGATTAAAGAAGTAGAATCGATTCGCATCCGGTGGAATCATGAATCCCTCCGCGAATCCCTGTTCCAATTGAACACTTCCCCGATTACGATGTTTCTTCGTATAGCTCATCCAATTTTGAAGTGCCTCCTCATGAAATCCACCGTCCATCTCGACACCGATTGCCCTGACACGAAACGTATACGCTAAATAGAACGGCAGACGTCCTTTTCCCGAACCGAAATCCACGATGGTATCTGTGGACTCTAACGGATACGCATCCCGAAGCAAATCGAGTGCTTCGTAAGGAGTCGGTTCATAACGGTTATACTCGGCTGAGGACGGGAATCCTTGCTGAGGTTTGGCCGTCTCGATTTGTAACAGTTGCTCATACTGCTGTTCGTTCATGATGAACCTCTTTCTTGAATGGATTGAAAGAATGGATGTCGCTCCATTTCTCTCGTGAACGACGTCTGTTCTTGATAGGCGACATACAACAGATAAATCGGAACCACTAGTTTGAACCAACTTGGGAGAAGAATCACGCTCGTGATCCCGAGCGGAATGAGTCGAAACCATAAATTCCGATGACTCGGCGTTCTAAAGTACATAAGGAGTGCCATCGTCCGTCTGACGGTGCCGAAGCGATTCGGTCTCGGTCGATACAGGGGACGTTTCCGCTCACTCGTCTTCTCGATGGCTCCTGACGTCGTCAACAGGACACGATCGAATGAGGCACGCTCACGTTCTCCGATTTCAATTTCTCGACCGACACTCGGATGTTTCGACACCCATCCTTCCCCTACGTATAACGCAAATGTGACCATGATGCTTCCGATCAACACACTAAGCAATATCGACTCAATCAATAACGCATACACGCCTACAAAAGCAAGGAGTACGATTAAAAATCGCTTCATGAGATGGGCGTGTCGGAGACGTAGATGATACTGGACCCATACGTGACACCAAGCGAGTAGAAAAAGTGCAGCCCCAAACGCGAGAATCTCGCCCACGTCCCTTCCTTTTACGTATAGAATCGGTGCAAGCAACAGCAGATAGCATCCATATTGAATCACGTGTTGCGTAAGTTGATACCAAACCGAATACCTTTTTAAATCCCGAATCATGCTCCGGTTTGACACAAGGATGAGATCGGCACGCTCAATCCAGACAAACATACGGTCTTGCCACATGAACCATCCAATCAGAAGTGCCCAGAGAAAATAAGGGATGTCACCTAACCAGGGGAAGTTCCCTCCCCAGACTTGCCAGTAGGAATAGCCTGCCCATATGAGAAGAGGAAGGACACCGTATAAAAAAATCGTCCAGTCGACAATCAATCGGACCGTCTTCCATTGCTGTTTTATGTACCGGGAGACACGCATCCAAAACAATCGTTTCGCAATCATCGCATCGCCACATCTTCCATCATGTCAAACAAGGTCATCCCCTCTGTATCGAGCGCTTCACGAATCTCCACTTTCGTCCCACTCGCGAGCAGTTGTCCATCATCAATCCATACGAATCGGTCGCATAATCGCTCGGCCGTATCAAGAACGTGTGTGACTAATAAGACACTTGCCCCCCTCGTACGCTCCGCTTCTAACAGTCGAAGTAACTGAATCGTCGTCGTCGCATCCAATCCGATAAATGGTTCATCGACAATCAATACCCGCGCTTCTTGAATGAGCGCCAATAGAATCATCGCCTTCTGTTTCATCCCTTTTGAAAAAGAGGAGAGATACCGATCGGTCACATGCTCTAACCGGAATAGCTGTAGCAACTCCTCCGTTTTTTCTGTTGAATCGATTCCCGTTAATTCTTGGACGAGTGCAATATGTTCAGATAGCGTCAAATAATCATAGTAGACCGGTTGTTCCGGGATAAACGCATAGCGTTCCATCTCGACCGTTCCCTTCATCCAAGGAATCGTTCCGGTAAGACAGGCGATGGTGGTCGTTTTTCCCGCACCATTCGACCCAATCACCCCTAAAATCTCACCTGCCCGTACATCAAACGAAATGTCTTGGATGACGGGCTCGTTTATCTCGTATCCTGCTTGTTCAATTTTCACATCCACGATGGGTCCTCCTTACGAAAAAGTCGCCATCGCGGCGACTTTTACTTCACAATATTGACCGATGAAAACACAAATTTATCGTATCGATGACGGGCAAACGAATACTCGAACGGTTTCCCGTTACTTAAATAGACCACTTGCTCGACTTCGATAATCGGTTCAGTGATATCATTCTTCAAGTAAGCTTGGTCGTACTCATCCGGTTTATCTGCTCGAATCACTTTATGCGAGCTTGTAATCGTATAACCCAGATCTTCTTGAATATACGCATACACGGATTTTTCCAAAATTTCACGTGTGATTCCTGTAATGAGGTTAGCAACCATGTACGTCAATTCGATGACATACGGCTCATCGTCTACGTAACGCACACGACGTATTTCATAGACCGGTTCTGTCAGCTCAATCATGAGATGATTGGCGACTTCCTGACACGGAAACTTTACCTCAAAATTCAGGACTTCACTTCGTAACGAGCGATCTCCGATTACTTGAGTCAGCCCTCTCGTTTCTTTACTAATCACGTTGATGCGATCTTTTTGGAAGCTCGACTGTAAAATGAATGTTCCTTTACCACGTTTACGATAAATCAGCCCTTCCATGACGAGAATCTCAAGCGCACGTTTCATCGTCATTCGGCTCACCCCAAACTCTTGGGCCAAATGGATTTCATCAGGTAATGCATGTTCTAGCGGATAAACGTGTTCAATAATTCTTTTACGAATTTCATCAGCAATGGTTTCATATTTCGGTTTTTTCTTAGTAGACATATAGCACCTCATGTATAGACATATATGTACAATATATCAAAAAAAGCTGACAAAGAGTAGTCTTTGTCAGCTTACTTCATTATTCTGTAAAACCATTAGCGTCAATCAACTGTTTAAACCAGTGCCCTGATTTTTTTACAGTACGCTGTTGCGTATCTAAGTCAATACCTACAAATCCATAGCGATTTTTATAAGCATTGCTCCATGACCAATTGTCCATGAACGTCCAAAGATGATAGCCTTTTACGTTCGAACCCTCTTCAATCGCTTGATGCATCCATTTCAGATGTTCGCGAATGAAATCAATTCGATAATCGTCTTGGACACTTCCGTTCTCGTCACGATAACGCTCTTCACCCTCGACACCCATTCCATTCTCTGAAATGAAGCATGGAATATTACCATAGTTTTCTTTTAGATTGATTAATATATCATAGATTCCTTTTTCGTAAATTTCCCATCCACGATATGGATTCATTTTACGTCCAGGCATCTCATAAAAATCAAATAAGTTTTCCGGTAAGAATGGTGCGTCCGGATTCGGCAGTGATGCTTTTGCTTTCACGCGACGCGGCTGGTAATAGTTGATGCCAAGCAGGTCGACTGTATGTTCTCGAATGAGTTCAAGATCGCCTGTTTCCATCTGTGGCATCGCATCTTCAGACTTCAGCACTTCTACTAATTCTTGAGGGAACGTGCCTAAAACAGATGGATCGAGGAACGAGCGATTGAACATCGCATCAGCAATGCTCGCTGCGCTCAAATCAGCTGGGTGCTGACTTCTCGGATATGAGGGTGTCAGATTTAAGATGATTCCGATTTGCCCAGATTGTCCCATGTCACGATACGCTTCGATTGCCTTCGCACTCGATAAGATCGAGTGGTACGCTACTTGGACAGCTCGCTTGAAATCAACAACGTTTGGATAATGAAAATCATATAAATATCCACCCTCTACCGGTACAATCGGTTCATTATGCGTGAACCACTTCTCGACGCGGTCACCAAACAACTCAAAGCATGTCTTCGCAAAAGTGACATATGCCTCCACGACTTCCCGTGATTCCCAACCACCTTGTTCTTGAAGCGCCATCGGCATATCGAAGTGATACAGATTGATGAACGGTTCGATACCATGATCGATTAAGCAATTGATGACATTGTTGTAAAATGTGATTGCCTCTTCATTTACTTCCCCGACACCTTGTGGAAAAAGACGTGACCATGAAATGGAGAAACGGAACGTGTTATGCCCGAGTTCTTTCATCAATGCGATATCTTCTTCATACAAATGATAGAAGTTTGAGGCCTCTGTTGCGCTTACGCCATTGAAAAAGCGATTCGGCTCTTGCATGTACCAGTAATCCCAGATGTTCAATCCTTTTCCACCTTCAAAAGCAGCACCTTCCATCTGTGTAGCAGAAGAAGCCGTTCCCCACCAAAAGTCTGTCGGAAATTGATAGGTCTTTTGCTCTTTCATTCGTGTTTGTGTCGGGTTCGTCATCTTTTATCTCTCCCTTATTTCTATTTTCTCTATTTGTTTACACTGCTTCTTGTTTATCTGTTGATTCTTCTAACTCTTTTTTCAAGTTCATTCGGTCGATAAATTTCAAGAACGGGAACCAAATCGCCAAAATAATGAAGAAGTTCACGATTTGAAGAAGACCTCCGGCAAGCGAGTTCGTCGCCATGATACCACTCAAGAACATTGGGACAGTCCATGGAACAGCGACACCCGTTGGTGGTGGGACTAAGCCTGTCGACATCGCGAAGTATGTGACCGTTACCGTCACGAGCGGTGCGACAATCCAAGGAATCATGATGAGCGGGTTCATAACGATTGGAAGTCCGAAGATGACCGGCTCGTTTACGTTGAATAGTCCAGGTCCGAGGGATAGTTTCCCGATTTGTTTCAACTGTTTCGATTTCAAGAACAACAAGATGGCCACGACGACAGCAAGTGTAGATCCGGAACCACCAAGCCCTACCGTGTAAATTTCAATGAACTGTTTACTGATAATGTTCGGAACATCTCCAGTCGAGGTATAAGCCGTCAAGTTTTCCACAGATAATGTGTTCCAAATCGGGTCCATCACCGAGTTGACGATGACCTGACCGTGGAGTCCGAAGAACCAAAATAGCTGAACGAAGAAGATTGCGATCAACGTTGGAATGAGACCATTCCCTAATGTCACAAGCGGTTGCTGAACGACGTTGAAAATGACGTCATGAAGATTCGTATTGAATAAGTTCGTCACGATGATGTTGAATGTTAAAAATACAGTCAAGGTTAATAATGCAGGAACAAGTGCTGAGAATGATTTCGCAACAGCTGGCGGTACTCCATCCGGCATCTTAATCGTCCAGTTCTTTTGAACGACAAATCGATAAATCTCACCGGACAGGAATCCGGTAATCATCGCAAGGAACATCCCTTTCGCTCCAAGGCGATCCAACGGAAGGACATTCCCGACTGCCTCTGACATACCGTCCACTTCAATCAAGAAAGGCGTTAAGAGAAGGAAAGACACGAGCGAGATCGCTCCTCCGAAGACAGCCTCGACTTGATAACTTTTCGATAGATAATACCCGATACCGAAGACGACAAAGATAGACATAATCCCCATCGTTGCAGATGGTGCATTTCCGAGTGATGTTTTAAATACACTGAGTGTACTCTCGGACATGAAACGGTCGAGGAACGGCAGGTTTGCAATGACGACGATGATTGACCCAAACATGGTAATCGGGAAAGCGAGCATGAATGCATCTCGCAATACTTGTAAATAGCGACTGTTGTTTAAATAGGTCGCCATCGGCATGAGCAGTTTACTGATCATGTTGAACATCTTATTGTCCTGTGACATATGATTCACCCTTCTTGATTAGGATTTACAATCTTTTGTTCGACCATTTCGACCAAACCCGCTGTCAAATCAAGCATCGTTTGCGTAGACATTAAATGGTCCTCTGCATGAAGAAGCAATAAAGAGACGTCTGTTTTTTCTCCATTCGCTTCTCTTTGGATTTGTGAAAAGTGTGTTTGATGTGCTTCTTTTAATTGTCCACGTGCCTCATCAATCTTTTCTTCGAACGTTTCATAAGAACTCGTTTTATACAGTTGAATCGCTTCCTGAATCGTACTTCTCGCATTGCCACTGTGCAAAATCATCATGAATGCCATTTGCTCCAAGGTTAACTCGTCTACCTGTTCCACGTTGTTCACCCCATTAATTTCATCGCTTGTTCGTATGCAGCTTTTCCATTCGCCGTGCCGTATGCCATCATATCGATCACTTCAATCGGTGTTGATGTTTGCGCTTTCAATTTATCCAACAAGAAACGCATTTGTGGACCAATCAAAATCACATCTGCCTCGTCCATCTCGGTTACGACCTGATCTTGACCGACTGCCCAAATCTTCGCCTCATCCCCGATTGATGTGGCATGATCTTTCATCTTCGTTACGAGTAAACTCGTCGACATCCCTGAACTACACGCTAATAAGATTTTTTTCATGTGTCCTCACTCCTTATTTGAAATCGGTTACATTTTTTATTATACACATGATTTATTTCATGTCTATACTTGATTTAAACTTTGTTTAGTTTTTAAATTCATAAGTGTATATCAAATTAACAGGAGGACAGGATATGAGCGCTATTCTTTTAAAACCACACTATCAACAGCGACTTTGGGGAGGGGAGCGTCTGAAGCAATTTGGTTTCGATTTCAATGACCTTTCGATTGGTGAAGCTTGGACGGCTTCTGCATTAGAAAAAGGTAGTTCAGCCGTTGCTTCCGGACCCTACGTTGGTCTTTCTTTGCGTGAACTCTATCAACAATATCCAGAGTTGTTTCAAATTAAAGCGGACGTGTTTCCGCTACTGATTAAATGGATTGATGCGAACGATGATTTGTCTATTCAAGTTCATCCTGATGATTCGTTAGCGGAACAACTCGAAAACGAATCATATGGAAAAAATGAATGTTGGTATATTCTCGATGCTCCAGCAAATGCGACACTCATTTACGGTCACTCCTATGCCACCTCAGAAGACTTCAACAAAGCGCTTGAAACAGGCGATTTGGAACACGGCTTGATACGAAAATCGATTCATGCCGGTGATTTTTTCTATGTCCCAGCTGGAACGGTCCATGCATTGACAAAAGGGGTATGCGTACTGGAAATTCAACAAAGTTCGGACACAACCTATCGTCTATACGATTACGAGCGACTAGATGTGACGACCGGTCGTCCACGTGAACTTCACGTAGAAAAGGGCATTCTCGCTTCTTTCGTCCCTCACCTTGGCTATAGTGAACCAATCCGTAAACTCGATCACTTTCGAACACGTTTGACGAAGAATCCATTCTTCTTCGTGGAAAAATGGCATGTTACAGCGAAAGAAAAGATTTCGACCGACACGTTCCGGTTACTATCTGTCGTGCAAGGAACATTCATCATTGATGAGATGGAAGTACCTACGGGAGGTACACTCCTTCTCCCGGCCAATGAGTCGTTCTTGATTGAGGGAGAAGCGATTTGTCTAGTGACTGGTGTTCCTTCCGATGAAAAACAAGCTGTCCGAATCGGGATTGATTTAGGAGGGACGAACACTCGGATTGCGGCTGTTTCACTCAAAGGTGAAGTACTGAAACAACTCACGTTTAACACGCAGCCTCAACTTCCTTTCCAAGAAACACTGCAATCTATCGAGACTGCGATTCATCAATTCAATGTTGAATTCGATATCCAGCATGTCGGGCTTGTGGCACCCGGTCCACTCGATTTGAAACAAGGGATGTTTTTAACGCCTCCAAACCTCCCGAATTGGCACAATCAAAAAATCGTTGAGCCTTTAACACAGCGCCTCGGCTTTTCTGTCACCCTTGAAAACGATGCGAATGCAGCAGCTCTCGCAGAAGCTAAATTTGGGGCAGGGAAAGGATTCGATGCTGTTTTTTATGTAACAGTCAGCACTGGAATCGGTGGTGGTTATGTCTATAAACATCAAATCATTCGAGGGGCGAACGGCAGTGCCGGTGAAATCGGAAATATGATTATCCGTTCGAACGGACCAGTTCACCCTGTACTGAATCGAGGCTCTCTCGAATCACTGGCTAGTGGTACGGCACTCATGAATCGTGCAAGCGAAAAGGGATATACAAACGTTCCTTCGCTATTATTAGATGATGAGTACCGCCATCACTTCGTCGAGGAACTGGCTAGCGGACTAGCTAATATCATTCATACCGTCGATCCTGATGTGATTGTATTAGGGGGCGGTGTCATGATGTCGGCCTCATTATTTTGGAACGAATTACAACAAGCAGTCTCGAATAAAATGTATCCACATGCTAGTGGAAAAACGCGTCTCTGCCTCACTCAATTGTCAGGAGATGCGGGTGTGATCGGCGCTGCCTTTGTCGAAACATAATGAGGTTTGAAAAAACGGACGTTCATCGTGAATGTCCGTTTTTTTGTATACAGAAATGTGAAATAAATCAACATTATATTTTGCGAATCATCTACAGTTTCTTTTCTAGATTGAGTTAGATTCGTTTACTTTAGCGTGGTAACGTGAAATGATAATGGTAACAACTCTTTAAAGCGAGGTGACGGTGTGTCTACCACAGAGCACGAACAAGCGACATCTATTTTGCATCACCTCTTTACCGCCTCTTCTTTTGTCGGAATCGATTTCGGTTCTGGCCCGAACCATCATCTTCTCTATTTCAGTCGTCAAGGACTGGAATCTTGGATCTCTATCGAGGGACCGTGGCATGTCCATGCGACGCAAAGTACGTTTGATGAAGGTGAACAACTCGAACAGCTCATGCGCTTAAGAAGAGAGCGCATCCATCACGTACGCCTCGGTGACGAACACCCCCATCTCGAACTAGAATTTGAATCCGGATCTCTTCTCTTCATCAATGGATATCAAGAACACTTTGAGTGCTGGCAAGCAGGGGACGCGAGACCACTTGGTGGAGACGCCTATCTGTTGGTTGCGATGCCGCAAGGTGAGCTCGCAATCTTTGCGGATGGAGACGACGAATGAGCACATGGCTGGAGATTGTCTTGTATATGTTGATTGCCGGGGGCATTAGTCTCGCGATCATCTTATTGCGAAAAATCACGAAAGCATGAAAAAAGCGGCCACGGCCGCTTTTTTCATTTGACTGATTCCTCTTCATATAAGCTCGCACCTTGCGAACGAATCACCTCTTGATACCAGAAGAATGATTCTTTCCGTTTTCGTTCTAACGTACCGGTACCGTCGTCATGTCGATCCACATAAATGAAACCATACCGTTTGCTGTACTCGCCTGTCGAAGCACTCACTAAATCGATACAGCCCCAACTCGTGTACCCCATCACTTCGACACCATCTTCGATTGCGTCTATCATCCCTTTCAAATGATCACGTAAGTAATCAATCCGATAGTGATCATGAATCGTTCCGTCCGACTCGACTTGATCATATGCACCTAATCCATTCTCAACGATGAATAATGGAAGCTCATAACGCTCATATAATTTGTTTAAGATGACACGAAGTCCGGTCGGGTCAATCTCCCATCCCCAGTCGCTCGCTTGTAAGTATGGATTTTTGACCCCACTCATGATATTACCTTCCGCTTCATCCTGGTCTTTTTCAGCCTTTTCAGTGCGCGACATATAATAACTGAGCGAAAAGAAATCAACTGTATTTTCTTTTAGAATTTTAAGGTCGCCATCTTCCATTTCAAGTTCAATGCCATTGTCTCGGAAGAAGCGTTTCGCAAAGCTCGGATATTTGCCACGTACATGCACATCTCCACAGAAGAAGTTCATCATCCGCTCAGCATCGTGGGCATACCAAACATCGTCCGGGTTTGAGCTGTATGGATAAACCGGAGCTGCAATGAGCATACATCCGATTTGCATCGATGGGTCAATCTCGCGGGCCGCTTTCGTCGCGAGTGCACTTGCGACCAGTTGGTGATGAAGTCCTTGATACGTAAGTTGTAATGTGTTCTCTTCTTCTCGAACTGCGATTCCGAGACTGAGCATCGGCATGAACTGCGCTCCGTTGATTTCATTGAACGTCAACCAATATTTGACCTTCCCTTTATAACGTTCGAACAAGACGCGGCTGTATCGTTCGAAATAGGTGACTAAGCGACGGTCTCGCCACCCTCCATAATGCTTCGCAAGATGTAAGGGCATCTCATAATGAGAAATCGTCACGAGTGGTTCAATGCCTTGGGCGACCAACTCATCGATGACACGATCATAGAATTGGAGTCCCTCCTCATTCGGTTCCACTTCATCGCCGTTCGGGAAAATTCGTGACCAGGCAATCGACATACGGAACGTCTTGAATCCCATTTCCTTAAAAAAGGCGATATCTTCTTTGTAACGATGATAGAAGTCAATTCCTTCATGATTCGGATATGAATATTCATCATGTAACTCAAAATCAAACGCTGGGTCATGAATGATTTTCATTCGCTGTTTCCCACCTGGCATCACGTCTGCAATCGAAAGTCCTTTACCGCCCTCCTGATAACCGCCCTCTAGTTGATTGGCCGCAGTGGCCCCGCCCCATAGAAAATCACTTGATACTTGTTTCATATTGTCTCCTCCTTTGTTATACAATGACTCGCAATACGCCATGATTCGCTTCTACCGTTCCTGTGTAAGTTGGCAATACGTCTAAATAATGATCGGTATTTGTCACAATGATTGGCGTGATGGTGTCATATCCTTCACGAGCGATGGCCTCTATATCAAATCGGACGAGCAATTCGCCTTCTGCCACTTTCTGCCCATCCGTAACGACCGTTTCAAAATACTGTCCATTTAGTTTGACCGTATCTAACCCAATGTGAATCAATACTTCCACACCTGTATCAGATCGAAGACCAATTGCATGTTTTGATGGGTAAACCGTGACGATTTCACCGTCAAATGGAGCATACACTGCTCCTTCTGAAGGCATGATGGCAATCCCTTTCCCCATCGCCCCACTCGAAAATACTTCATCACGAACCGTTTCAAGCGACACGACCTCGCCTTTTAATGGAGCTGAGACCGGAAAGCCTACCTGCTCAGATACAGACTGGGCGACCTCTTGTGCCTGCGACTCGACCGTCGCTTCTTCTTTGTGGAAGACCATTGTCAACACGAGGGCGACCACTGTTGCTACCGCCATTCCAATAAATGCGCCGTAAAAGGCTAAATCGACACCTGTTGCCGGAATCATGACAGGGATACTAAAGATTCCGAGTCCTCCCATCGCATAAGCCGCCGTACCGAACAGACCACCAATGACACCACCTGCGGCTCCACCGATCATCCCGAAAACGAATGGCTTCTTACGAGGTAACGTTAATCCATACATCGCCGGTTCTGTGATTCCGAAGACACCCGCAATGGTAGAGGAAGTTCCCAAACCTTTCACTTTTGGACTTTTCGCCTTTAACGTGATTGCTAAAACAGCACCGACCTGACCAAACGTGGCCATCAATACACCGACAACAATCGTATCCATACCAACGACTGATAAGTTATTGATGATGATTGGCACAAGTCCCCAGTGAAGACCGAACATAACGAGCACTTGCCAGAATGCACCGATGAATGCGATCGCGATGGTTGGACTTAGTTCATATAAGAATGAGTATCCGTTCGCCAACCCTTGACTCGCATACGTCGCGACTGGTCCGATTGCTAAAAACGTTAGCGGGACAACGAGTAACAATGCCATCATCGGCGTCGTGAAGTTTCGGACGGCCTCATGTGTATGACGGTTGAAGAATGTTTCTACTTTTGAAGACACATATGTCGCCAAGATAATCGGGATTACTGAAGACGCATAACTCATTAAGACGACCGGTACGTTAAGGAACGTTAGAGACTCACCTGCTCCTTGAATGGCCACAATCGATGGATAGACAAGCGCCCCACCGATGATCATCCCAATATACGGGTTTCCACCAAACTTCTTAGCCGCCGAATGTCCTAAGATCACAGGTAGGAAATAAAATAGTGCATCCGCCGCAGCATTTAAGACGACATATGTGCCCATGTTTTCTGTCAATAATCCAAACGCGACAAGGATGGCGAGCAACCCTTTTAACAGACCACTACCTGCCATCGGTCCGAGAATCGGCGTAAAGATTCCGGCAATCACATCGATTAATCGATTGAATACACCTGATTTTTCTTCATCCTCGGTTGAAGATGACTGAAAACCACCAACGTCAACAACCTCTTTGTAGACGTACGGCACATTATTTCCAATGACGACTTGAAATTGTCCACCACTTTGAACGACCGTGATGATGCCATCTTGTTGTTTTAATGTTGTTGCACTCGCTTTTGATTCATCTTTAAGTTTGAAGCGTAACCGCGTTGCACAGTGAAAGACACTTTTAACGTTTTCCTTGCCACCGACATGTTGCACAATCGTTTCTGCCAGTTGCTTATATTGATCCATCTTGTTCACTCCTCATCATTTTAGGTAAAAAGAAAAACCTAAATCACCACACATCCACTTGTGTAGTCATTTAGGTTTGGCCTGCATCATCAGTAACCATCCTTAGGATCGACGTTCTTTCATTAAGTTTTCGATATGAATCATCATATACAGCCGTTCGTCCATCGATACGTCGTAATGATATTTCGTCGCAATCAACCCGGCGATTTTTTCGACACACTCAAACGCTTCCGGGTATCGCTGCTTCACCATCAGGAACAAGGTTTCGTCACCCGTTGACTTGACCTTCTCTCCAGATGCAAGGCGCTGCACAAAATATTTTAAATGTGTCAAAAAGCGTGCATACGCGTATGACTCTTCGTCCAATTCGATTTGAAAATGGTACGTAATGATCGTCAGAATCGCTTGCGTAGCTCTCGTCATCTCGGTGACAAGATGCAGGTTTTCACCTTTGACACCAGACATCGTCGCATTGACGAGATGTAAGGCGATCGCAACTGCCTCGTCTTCATCAAGTTTGACCTCGTGCCGCTCATTGATCAGTTTAACCGCTTCTTTTCCGATAGCGAACTCCGGAGCATAAAATCGTTTCACTTCCCAAACGAGAGGATTTCGAATTTGGATTCCATCCTGATACCGACTGAGTGCAAAATGAAGGTGGTCTGCTAGCGTCACATATAACGAATCATGGATGGGTTGATCTAATCGTTGTTCAGCCAACCTGACAATATGCTTCACCGTTTCCATCTCATCTGTCGGCATTTCATTTAAAAAGTGAACGAAACGCTCATAGCTTTCTTTACTCTCGAGCGTAAAGATTTTTTCGATTCGTGTCTGGTCAATCTGATCGCCAGGTCGCTTTTGAAACGCAATCCCACGTCCCATCACAACCTGCTCTTGACCGTTCGCATCGATTGCTACGACATTGTTGTTGAACACTTTTGAAATATGCATGGTCTCCTCACCTCGCTCTCATTCAACTGAACTGAAAAGAAAAAAACCTAAATTCACACCAGAGTCCAATATGGAATCATGGCATCAATTTAGGTTTTGCCTGCATCACCAGTAACAATCCCAAAGTGGATTTTCTTCTTTTCGATATAAGCATACTCCCTAGAAATCTTGACGTCAACATAAAATTAAAACGCTTACATTGTGACCGTTTTACTCTTCGAACAAGATTCGTTGCATCCGTTCCGGTGCCTGTAAATAGTCACGCATCACCCTCACATGTTCGAGGTCGTCAAACGACGTCGGGGAGAGTCCCGTTTCCACTTGTAAAATCATC
Source organism: Exiguobacterium sp. PFWT01 (assembly GCF_018255795.1). Taxonomy (GTDB): domain Bacteria; phylum Bacillota; class Bacilli; order Exiguobacteriales; family Exiguobacteriaceae; genus Exiguobacterium. Next base: position 2,733,577 of record NZ_CP073755.1, read on the forward strand.
GCACCCGGATACGACATCAAGATGGGTGAATGACTCGCGATGATAAATTGACTCCCGGACTGGACAAGTTCATGCATGCGTGCGAGCATCGTCAGTTGGCGCATCGGCGACAATGCGGCCTCCGGCTCATCCAAAATGTAGAGACCATCTCCACGAAATCGGTGCAACATGAGGGAGAGAAATGCTTCCCCATGCGACTGCTCATGAAGAGAACGTCCGCCGTATGATTCATAAAACCGCTCAGGATCTCGTCCTAATTTCGCCATCTCATCCACATAACTCGACAGCTGGTATGCCGTCTCGGCGCGTAAGAAAAAGCCATCCTTCGGTCGATATGGTCCTCGAATCGGACGTAAAGCTTCATACAAGGAACTATGTGTCGACTCTGTTTCGAATTGGAAGGACGGCGCTCCACCTTCCGGATTGAATCCGGCCGCCACAGCCGTTCCTTCAATCAACGTCGATTTCCCACTCCCGTTCTCTCCAACAAGAAACGTGACAGGATGATGAAACGTCAGTTCATCGAGTGTCTGAAAGATTGGTAACGAGTACGGATAACCCGTTGAATGGATTCGCTCCCTCTCTAACCGTACCCCTCGTAAAAATAAAGTCATGTCCATCCGATCCAAAACGTCGCCCCCTTATCTGAATCGACGCCATAAGAAAGTCCTTGTGCGTCAAGAAGTAATTTCGTGATAGCGAGACCTAAACCATGGCCGTTGGAGCGATCTCCTTTCACATACATATCCCATATCGCATGCTGAATGGAAGGATCAATCCCGTTCCCTTCGTCTGTCACTTCTAATCGATTCGAGGTTAGAGTGATGGTGATGCTTCCCCCAACAGGGCTCGCCTCATACGCATTTCTGATGAAATTCGAGAGCACTCGTTCCATCGCCAATCGATCAGCTTGGATCGACACCGTTTCGAGTCGGAGATCGAGTGTCACGTCTTTTTGTCGGAACCACTCGGACATGCGTGGCGTCAATCGACGAATCAATTCATCCAGTTGAATTAGTTCCATCTCAAGCGGAATCGAACCAGCGGACAACTTCGAGTATTCAAGCATCTGATTGACGAGTCGGTCAATCCGGTCCACTTCCTCGGTAATACTTTTTCCGGTCGTGGCCATCTCTGTTTCATGGACGACACCGAGCTCTAATAGTTCCGCCTCATTTCGAACGATAGCGAGCGGTGTACGCACATCGTGTGTGACTCCAGAGATAAATGATTTTTGAAGCGCCTCTTTTTCTTGAAGTGATGTGTTCATTTGTCCGATGGTGACGGTCAAATCCCCAATCTCATCGTTCGTCACGCTCGGCAAGCTAATATCGTGTCGCCCCTCCATAATGGATGCGGTCGCTTGTTTCAACTCGACGAGCGGTTGCGTGAGCCGACGACTCATCCAATACGTGACAGCGATGGCGACAAGTAGGGCCAGAATAAACCCACCCGCTAAGATGAGGTAGATTTGCTGGAATTGTGGATTCGAGAACGGAACGGGGCTATACGTCACGATTTGAATGTCCCCTTCTTCTTGTAGATACGTCAAGAAACGAGTCCCATTCACGCTCACTTCGTCCTGAATCGCTAAGTCATTCGGGTCGAGGCTGATCGGCATCATGCGATGCATCCGTCCGCCTCGTTCGAACTCGATCCGCTGCCCATTTTGAAATACAAGCACGTCAAGTTGCCCCGGGATTCCACGACCCTCTTGAATGGCTTCATACACAATCGCCGCCTCGCGCTCCAATTGTGCGTACGTCTCCTCTTCTGCGAAGCGTCCGATCAATAATGACGTGAGTCCGAATGTTAAAAGTGCCATCACGACAAGTGGTAGAATAGCCGTCCAAAGTAACTTCTTCATTAATCGATTCATGACAGTCCCTCTAATCGATAACCGACCCGGTGCACCGTCTTCAATTGTTCTTTTAAGGTCGGCGATTTGTCCCGCAGTTGTTTAATATGGGTGTCGACCGTTCGTGTATCTCCGACGAATGCGTAGTCCCATACGTCGTCGAGCAAACGGTTCCGGTCTAACGCCTCCCCGACATGTTTCCAAAGATACAATAGCAATTCATACTCTTTATTCGTCAGTCGAAGCGGATGTCCGTTCTCTTGTACCATTCTCGATTTGACGTCGATGGTGAGCGCCCCGAACTGAATCATATCCGTCTGTTTCACGAGACGCTTCAATCGAATCTCCAACTCTTTTAAAACGATGGGTTTGACTAAATAATCGTCTGCGCCGAGTTCCAATCCGAACACGCGGTCATCCGCCTCACCTCGGGCCGTCGTCAAGATGACGGCGGGTGTAGGATGTTGCGCTTTCAATGTCGGAATCAAGGTCCAGCCTTCTCCGTCAGGGAGACGGACATCCAATAAGACCGCATCAAACCGTTGATGTAACTGTTGCTTCGCCTCACTCAAGGTCATCGCCACGGTCACCTCAAATCCGGCATATGTTAAAAAGCGGGACATGCCGTCCGCCAGTTTTAGTTCATCTTCCACAACGAGTACGTTCATCTCATATCGCCTCCACTTCCATTATATCGTACCCATCGAACGTCCCACCGTTTCCCAAAGACAATTTGCAGAAATCTTGCAACTCCCTCACAACTTCTAACGCCTTCAGTCCTACACTTGAATTAACAAGGGAGGAGATACACATGAAATCAACAAAACTAGCAATCGCCTTAGCAGGTCTATTGGCCGTCTCAGGCACAGGCGTATATGCTGCGACGAATGACACGACGACTGATGAATCGACAACGACGGAATCCACACAATGCGAACGTGGTGAACGAGGTCCTGGTATGTTCGGTGACCGGGAAGCAGGTCATGCCGCTCTCATCGAAGCGCTCGGTTTAACGGAAGAAGAAGTGGATGCGGCTCGCGAAAACGGGCAATCTCTCCCTGAACTCGCAGAAGAAAAAGGCATTTCAATTGAAGCGTTCATCGACGCCATCATGACGTCGCATGAAGAAAAACTCGCAACCGCTGTGGAAGAAGGGAACTTGACGCAAGAAGAAGCCGATCAAATTCTTGCGGATCACGAAGAACGGTTTGCCGATGTGACAAGTTACGATGACTTGGAAGATATTCGTGGTATGCGGGGTGGACATGAAGGTGGTCGTCATGGACACGGTCCACACCATGATGATGCTTCTTCAGATGACGATGCTTCAACAGAGAGCGACAGCAACGTAGAAAATCAAAGCAACAGCTTATAAGTCAAAAGGGCAGTCACTCGCGGTGGCTGCCCTTTCTAAATGGACTTAGACATCTCATTTCCGGTTAGATTGCTCTTGTTTCTTTCTTGCCCGAATCTCTTTCTCCACTCGTCGTAACGCTTTTTTCGATCCCCGGGCAAAGTCGTGAGCCTCCTTACGTTCCTGATACGTCGTGAACAACGTATCTAAATCATAGTCAGCCGGATAGAGCTCTGTCGTGCGTGCCTCAAGACGAACGCGGCGGCTCGGCAACTCTACATATTCCGCCTCTACGAACACGCGGACATGTCGACGCGATGCATCAAACGAATAGACAAGACCGACTTGATTCGTCTCTAACAAGCGGACACGGTCACCTTTTTCAAAGTGCTCTGCCTCTTCAAGTGGTACTATTTCCACTTCTCGCACAATTTTAGAAGCATCGACTTTCGTCATATCATACGTTTTCTCGTTCATGTAACGGGATTCCTGTTTCAGAATCGATTCCGGTAACTTCATCTTACGGGCGATAAAGAGGGCGTTGCTGTCGCCAGACTGTCCCATGAGCAGTCTGTATTTTGGTTCGAGCGTTTCCGGGTCAAACTGCATCGCAGCGTTCATGAAATCCGGGTGTGCTTCAGAATACGATTTGATTTCTCCGTAATGCGTCGACGCCACAACGATCGCGCCCCGCTTATATGCCGCTTCTAAGATGGCAATCGCAAGAGCGGCTCCTTCGTTCGGTTCCGTCCCGCTTCCGATTTCATCGAATAACAAGAGCGACCGTTTTCCAGCGGTCTGCATGATACTCGCTACGTTGTACATGTGTGCAGAGAACGTACTGAGTGCCGATTCCAAGTCTTGATTATCTCCGATATCGACGAACACCTCATCAAATGTCGAAATGACTGTATCGGTGTGAGCCGGGATATGCAGTCCTGTCATCGTCATCAGACTAAGGAGTCCAATCGTTTTCAAGACGACCGTCTTCCCGCCGGCATTCGGTCCGGTGATGATCAAGCCGCGATAGTCTGTACCGATGGCAAAATCGAGTGGCACAGCGCTTTCTAAGAGTGGATGGCGTACTCGTTTCAACCGGATGTGACCAATCGCATTGACGTGTGGTGTCACGCCATCGATCGACTGACTGTACTTCCCTTTGGCGAAGACCATATCATACTGGGCGATGACATCGAGCGTCGATTCGATGTCAGGAAGAACTTCCGTCACCGCTCCCGTCAACGTCGCTAGTACTTGATACACCTCTACCGCTTCTTCCGTACGCTTGACGACGAGTTCAGCATTTAACTTCGCAATCGCTTCCGGTTCGATAAAGACCGTCGTCCCTCGATTCGATGTATCCACAATCGTCCCTGCCACTTTATGCTTATAAGAAGCTTTGATTGGAATGGTGAAGCGGTCCTGTTTTTTCGTGACGAATCCGTCTTGAATCATCTCGCGATTGGCGGCGCTCTTTAAGAACTTGGTCAATCGTTCCTCGATTCGTCCTTCTAAAATGTCGACTTGCTTACGAATCCGCTTCAACTCTTTCGATGCTTCATCGACGACCTGTCCAGCTCGAATCGCTTGTGTGATGTCTTCTTCTAACGTTCGCCATTCGCCCATACCGGCAGCATAAGCCGAAAGAAGCGGTGCAAAGAATTCATGCTCGAGCATGAATCGCTTCAACTTGCGGGCTCCCCGTAAAAACTCAGCGACCGCTTCAAGTTCTGTTGCCTCGAGTTGGATGCCTCGTTGCAACTTCCCGATAATGGTCTCCATGTCAGACACGCCGATGAACGGCACGTGTGACGTCGCATCTAGAATCGCGCGGGCTTCAGATGTTTCCTGCAGACGCTTTTTTACCGTCGCCATGTGGCTCGTCGGGCGCTGTTGTCGAAGAAGTCGTCTTCCGAATCCGCTGATGCAGAAGCGCTCTACTTTCGTCATCAATTCGTTGTATTGTAATTTTTCAAATGTTTGTTCGTTCATGTGTCTCTCTCCTCAAATCGTAGAATCGAGATACCGCGCAAACAAAAAAGCGTCGGTCGATGACGACCAACGCAAAAAGACAGACCGGTGTCTGGCAGTTTTTGATGGGCGGTATCTGTAACGGAACATGACGGCATGACAAAAAGACGTGTCATCCGACATTTTTCAGTTCGTTAGGCAGATACAACCTCACTCATCAACATGCAACACCTTTCTTACTTAGATTCGTCCCTACTATACAACAGATTCATCCCCTTGTAAAACTTTAGAGAACGCTTTCAAAAAAAGACTTGTGTCTCAAACCGACACATGTTATGTTGAACGTGAAGAAACGAATAACGATCACATGTGACTGATTCGATCAGGCATGGGGTAAGACGTACGGTGCATGCCACCCGTCTATACTCCATGCCTGTTTTGTTTTTCGGCGTTTTGTTTCAAGAAAGGATGTAATTGATATGCTATGGAATAAGTTAATGAATCGACACAAACCGACACTGCACTCACCAATGGAAGGAGACGTCATTCCACTCGAACAAGTAGCGGACCCGGTCTTCAGTGAAAAAATGATGGGCGATGGCATTGCCATCACACCAACAGACGGCGCTGTCGTCTCACCGGCTGATGGGGAGATTGTACAAATCGCTCCGACAAAGCACGCCATCGGCATTCGAACCGAGGATGGGGCTGAGATTTTGATACACGTCGGACTCGATACTGTTGAACTCGAAGGTCGACCGTTTGATCTTCAAGTAGATGTGGGCGACCACGTCAAGACGGGACAGCTATTACTCACAGCAGACTTGGCGCAAATTCATCAGGCGGGTAAGGACACGGTCACGCCAATGGTCGTGACGAATGGTAGCGCACTCGCCCATCATTATGCCTTCACGTTCACGAAGGAAGCTGTTCCGGGCAAGACAGTTGTTGCCCGAGTGGAAGCGTGACTCCGGAATAAGGAGGACACATGATTAAAATCAAAAAGATTCTAAACAACAATGCGGTCATCGTCTCAGACGAGGGTGAAGAAAAGATTGCGATTGGCCCTGGCGTCGCGTTTAAAAAAGCGAAGAACGACATCGTCAATCCACATAAAATCGAAAAGTTGTTCATCATGCCAGAGAATGACAAGTTCCAACAGTTGTTGAGCCGGATTCCCGTCGAACACTTTACCGTTTCCGAGGATATTATCTCGTATGCGGAAAAACGTCTCGAGACATCGTTCAACGAACATATCCACATCGTCTTGACCGACCACATCTCGTTCGCCATCGAGCGGGAAATGGATGGCATCTCGTTACGCAACAAACTGTTGAACGAGATTAAAATCCTCTATCGGAATGAATATGAGATTGGACTATGGGCGATTGAACATATCGCTGAAAAGCTCAACGTCCAAATGCCGAAAGACGAAGCTGCGTTCATCGCGCTTCATATCCATACGATGAAAGTGAAAGGAGGTGATTTACGCAAGACGGTCAAACAGACAACGATTGTCCGCGACATGATTCAATCGATTTCACGACGACTCGATGTATCCATTGAAGAAGATGACTTATCCTACCAACGATTATTAACTCATTTACGGTTCGTCATGGATCGGGTCAACCATTACGATCATCACACGATTGATGAAGACATGCTCCGCATGATTCAGACGAAATTCACGTCTGCCTATGCGTGTGCATCTGATGTCGCGAAAGAAATGGAAGAGACCTATGGCGTCGTCTTGCCCGAGTCAGAACTTGGTTATATTACGCTTCACATTCAACGTCTACAAGATCAACACCATCAAAAAGGAGGAAATCAAAAATGATGAACTTTTTCCAACGTCTCGGACGTTCCCTCATGTTACCGGTCGCCGTACTACCGGCTGCTGCCATTCTCATGGGGATTGGTTATTGGATTGACCCAGTCGGCTGGGGATCTGAAAACATTGCCGCTGCATTCTTAATTAAAGCAGGGGCCGCTATTATCGATAACATTCCAATTCTTTTCGCAGTCGGGGTCGCGCTCGGAATGGCTAAGAACCGTGACGGTTCAGCAGCACTCAGTGGTCTCGTTGCCTTCTTGACAGTCACAACACTTCTCTCTGCAGGAACGGTTGCGTTGTTCCAAGGCATCGACGTAGAAGCCGTCAACCCGGCATTCGGGAAGATCGGGAACGCATTTGTCGGGATTCTATCTGGTCTCGTCGCCGCTTCCATGTACAACCGCTTCAGTCAAGTCAAACTGCCAGATGCTCTCGCCTTCTTTAGTGGGAAGCGTCTCGTACCAATCATGACAGCCTTCTCAATGATTCTCGTATCGGTCGCGCTTTACTTCATCTGGCCGGTCGTCTATACAGGTCTCGTCGGATTCGGAGAATCGATTTCAAAACTCGGCGCATTCGGTGCCGGACTCTACGGATTCTTTAACCGTCTCTTGATTCCAACTGGTCTTCACCACGCCCTCAACTCTGTATTCTGGTTCGACGTCGCAGGAATCAACGACATCGGAAACTTCTGGTCAGGTCAAGGGGAAAAAGGTGTGACAGGGATGTACCAAGCAGGTTACTTCCCAATCATGATGTTCGGTCTTCCAGCCGCAGCACTCGCGATGTACCATACAGCGAAAACGAAACGGAAGAAACAAGCCGCTTCACTTCTTCTCGCAGCGGCATTCGCTTCATTCTTCACAGGTGTAACAGAACCGCTCGAGTTCTCATTCATGTTCCTCGCTCCTGTTCTTTACCTTGTACACGCAGTCCTTACAGGAATTTCACTCTTCGTTGCAGCAACGTTCCAATGGACAGCTGGCTTTGGATTCAGCGCAGGCTTGGTCGACTTTATCTTGAGCTCACGCTTGCCACTTGCGAACCAACCGTACATGCTCATCGTTCAAGGTCTTGTGTTCGCAGTCATCTACTACGTAATCTTCCGCTTCATGATTGTGAAGCTCAACTTGGCGACGCCAGGCCGTGAACCAGATGAAGTCGTCGATGCGGTTGCAAGTGAGACGGCAGACGGTGAAGCGAAAGTCGCTCCGGTCGCATCAGCTTCAGGTAGCGAATACTCAGCAATGGCACATATGATTTATGACGGTCTTGGCGGTGACAGCAACGTCACAGGCATCGAGTCGTGCATCACACGCCTACGCGTCGATGTCAAAGACATGGATACGGTCAACCAAGATCAAATCAAAAAAGCCGGTATTCCGGGAATCAAAGTCGTCAGTCCAAACCATATTCAAGTCATTGTCGGCACAAACGTTCAGTTCGTCCTCGATGAGATTGAAAAAATCCGTAGCCACCGCGCCGGATAAACGTCGAAAGCCACCTCATTCAGGTGGCTTTTCTTGTTTGGCTGTATATTGTTTATAAAATTGAATGAAATAGTAGAGGAAGATCCACGGTAAGATGTACTGTGTGAGCCACATGAAAACCTTAAGTACTGTATGTACAATATATGGCCCTAGCCCAAATAAAAATAATGCGACTAGTAAAGCGCCGCCTAAACCTATGTATATCTTTTTATTCAACTCATCCCCCCCCTTATTTTCCCAGTTCAGTGTAACATAAAGAGCCTGCCGCAACCGAACAGGCTCTGACTACATTTGACGAAGTCGGGAAATGCGTTCAACCGGATCGGGATGTGTTGAGAATAGACCACTCACTTTTTTCTTGAGTGGATCGGAGAAGTAAAGTGGTGCCGAGGCACTCGACGCTTGCTCGACCGGTGTCTCGACGTTCGCAATCTTCTCAAGCGCTGAGGCGAGAGCATCCGGGTTGCGGGTCAGTTCCGCCCCACTCGCATCTGCCAAAAACTCACGATTCCGTGAAATCGCCATATTGATGAGCATTGCGATGAGCGGTGCCAACACCAACAAGACGAGTCCGATGATCAAAAAGATGGGATTCTGGTTTTGATCGCGTCTTCCACCGATACTTCTAAAGAACAGCATGCGCGACCCGATATCGCTCATGATGGCAATCACCGAGACAAGTGCGAGCGTGACCGTCGAGAGCCGCACATCATAATTCTTAATATGCGCGACCTCATGCGCGATTACCCCTTCTACTTCTTCTCGCGATAATCGATCTAACAGTCCCGTCGTGACGGCGACGGCCGCCTTTTCCGGTTTCAATCCCGTCGCAAAGGCGTTCGGCGAGGGGTCGTTGATGATAAAGATACGCGGCATCGGCACTCGTGCGACCATCGCCATGTTCTCGACCGTATGCCATAAAAAGCGGTGCTCTTCCACTGAAGTCACCTCTTGCGCCCGATTCATCTTCATGACGATGTTCGTACTCGACATGATGACGATTCCCACGTAAAACAACGAGAAAATCGGTGTGAAGATCAACCCCGGAATCGCGTCTCCATAGTTGACGTAGGAAATGGCCGCTCCGACGAGAAGAACGAATAACACAAACCCCGTGACGATGAAGACCGTCTTCACTTTATTCTTTCGAATCTGTTCATAGAGGAGCATACGCGCCACCTCGATTCATCAAAATGAGACGCGAACGTTCTCGCGCTCTTCGGCACGTGCCTCGAGCATATCGCGCTTTTCAAAATGATGGACGGAGGCGATGATGTTCGTCGGGACCGATTCGATTTTCGTGTTATATTTCATGACCGTATTGTTATAGAGTTGACGCGAATACGCGACCTTATTTTCCGTCTGTGTCAATTCTTCCTGCAACATCTTAAAGTTCTCGTTCGCTTTCAAGTCCGGGTACGCCTCACGAAGCGCGAAAAGATTTTTCAGTGCTCCACTCAATTGATCGTTCACTGCCATTTGGTCCTGACGATTCGACTTTTCTCCGAGCTGGTTTCTCAGCTCGACGACCTTCGCAAGCGTTTCCTGCTCGTGTTTCGCGTAGCCCTTCACCGTCTCGACCAAGTTCGGAATCAGATCATACCGCCGTTTCAACTGTACATCGATTTGAGCCCACGCCTCATCGACCCAATTTCGATATTTGACGAGCCCGTTGTACATCGAAAAATAGATGAGTACGAGCACGACAACCGCTACAATCGCAATAATCCACCCCATGTTGGCACCTCATTTCTTCATTTTCTCCTGTATTAATTCCCTCTCGTCGTATAACATAAGCGTAACTTAGAAAAATATAGTCAATGATTCATATTTACTGTGAGTTGTCTCATGATTTCATACAAAAGGAGTGTTTCGATGTCTATTCCAACCATCGTTGTCGCCGTGAAAGCGGTGATTGTGCAAAACGACCAGATGCTCGTCATCAAACGAGCAACAGATGACGAGGTCCACCCTGGAACGTGGGAGCTCGTCGGTGGTAAGCTCGATTTCGGCGAAACGCTCGAACGGGCCCTAGAACGAGAAGTGTTTGAAGAAACCGACCTACGTGTCACGGTTCAACACCTACTGTACGCTACGACATTTTTAACCGATCCAAACCGCCAAGTCGTCCTTATGACGTACTTGGCTCACCCCATCGCAACAATCGTCACATTGTCCGAAGAGCATAGTGATGCAAGATGGGTGAAGGCTAATGAAGCCCGACAGCTGTTACCTCAACCGATTCTCGATGATTTGGATTCACATGACGTATGGTCCTTGCTTCAACCAAAACCAATCCACTGACAGGAGTGTTTGCTATGCTTGTGACTGACCTCGATTTAAGATTGACGGAATTATACGAAGAAATGGTGACGCTCAGACGCCACTTCCACCAACATCCTGAACTCTCCTTCGAAGAGCGAGAGACCCCACGGACGATTGCGGACTATTTACGTGAACTCGGGCTCGAGGTGCGCGAACACGTCGGCGGAAACGGTGTAGTCGGACGAATTCATGGCGGTGATGGGCCGACCATCGCATTTCGGGCCGACTTCGATGCGTTGCCGATTCAAGACTTAAAAGACGTCCCGTACCGTTCGAAAGTGAACGGCTCGATGCACGCCTGTGGTCACGATGCCCATACGGCGACGTTGCTCGTTTTGGCGAAAGCGCTGACTGAAATCAGTCTCCCGGGCGATGTCGTCCTCATCCACCAGTTCGCCGAAGAGCTAGCGCCGGGAGGGGCCAAACCGATGATTGAAGATGGCTGCCTCGACGGGGTGGACTACATTTACGGTTCTCACATTTGGACGCCACTCCCATACGGCACAATCGGTGTGAAGACTGGATCAATCATGGCGGCAGCAGACCGTTTCGAACTGACAATCAAAGGAAAAGGTGGTCATGGGGCCATCCCGCAACATACGGTGGATGCCGTCATAGTCGGCGCAAACGTCGTCAGCCAATTGCAGCAAGTCGTCAGTCGTCGCATCGATCCGCTCGAACCGGCTGTCTTGACAGTCGGGACGTTTATGGCCGGCCAAGCGTTCAACGTCATCGCCGACGAGGCGAAACTGTCCGGGACGGTACGGACGTTCACCCAAGAAACGCAAACGCGCATCATCGCCGAGATGGAGCGGACCATCGACCACATCTGTTCGGCGAGCGAGGCACATTATGATCTCGAGTACATTCGTGGCTATCCGGCTGTCATCAATCACGCGGCAGAGACTGAACACGTCCGGCGCAGCGCGGCCCGCGTCGTCGGTACGGATGGCGTCATCGAGATGTCACCGCTCATGGTCGGTGAAGATTTTGCCTACTATCTACAACACGTCCCGGGCAGTTTCTTCTTCACGGGCGCCGGTAATCCAGAAGTTGGCGCCGTCTTCCCACACCATCATCCTCGGTTCGATGTCGATGAACGGGCGATGCTCCATACCGCCCGTATCCTCATGCAGGCGGCGTTCGAGACGTGGAACACACAAAAAAAAGAAGAGTGATGCCGCGGTATCACTCTTCTTCGATTTCCGTTGATGGTAATTCCGATACAAGTACTTGGTCGACACGCTTTCCGTCCATATCTACGACTTCAAAGCGAAGACCATAGGCTTCGACCACATCGCCTCGTTTCGGAAAATCACCGAGTGCGTAAATGACGAGTCCTGCGAGCGTATGATAGGAGTTGCGCCCTTCATCGAATCGGTCATCCCGAATCTCGAAGGTTCGCTTCAAATCCTCGATTCCGAGTAACCCGTCTGCCAAATAAGAGCCATCTTCTCGACGAAACACTTCCGGTGTTTCCTCTTCGATCATGACCTCTCCGACGATTTCTTCCAAAATATCGAATAAGGTGACCATGCCAAGGAATCCGCCGTATTCATCTAAAACAAAGGCGATTTCGACACCATTTTTCTGCATCATTTGAAGCACTTGGCTCGCCTCTCGCTGTTTTGGAACGATGAGCGGTTGCTTGATGCGTTTCAAAATCTGTGACGGCTCACGCAGTGTCGGTAACGTCAAGATGTCACGTACGTCGATGTATCCGACAAAGTCGTCAAGCGAGTCGCGCCCGACCGGTAACTTGTTATGTTTACTTTCATAAATCGATTTCTTCATATCGTCCATGTCATCTTCTAAGTCGACCCATTCGAGCGTCGTCCGCGGTTGCATGAGCTCATAAATCAATTGATCATGAAATGCAAAGACCCGTTCGACTTGCCGAACTTCTTCATGAGCAAACTGTCCTTGCTGAGCGCCTTCAAACAAGAGTTGTTTGATCTCGAGTTCGGTCTCCCCACTCGTCTGTTCCGCCTTCAACCCTAACAATTTGAATAAGAAGAGTGTCGACTTCGATAAAATCCAAATGAACGGTTTCATCACCTTGCTGAATAGATCGAGCGAAGGAATAATCGCCATCGTGACTTTCTCAGGCGAGACGAGCGCGATCCGTTTCGGGACTAATTCACCGATAATCAAGGATAGATACGTGATGATTGTAACGACGGCCACATAAGCAACGGTTCCGGCATATTGCGTACTCATCCCGGCTTGTTCAAACGCCGATGCAAGCGGTGCCGAGAAGCGTGCGCCCCCGTAGGCCCCGTTAATAATCCCAATCAATGTGATTCCGACTTGAACGGTCGACAACAAATCTGTCGGGTCTTTCGAATAATGAAGTGCAATCTTGGCACTTCGTTTCCCTCGATTTGCTTCAACCTCAAGTTTCGCAGGTTTCGATGAGATGAGCGCAATTTCTGTCATCGCAAAAATCCCGTTCAACACAATCAAAAACAAAACAATCAACAAATCAATCACTATGGAAGAATCCACTTTTTTCATCACCTCAGCTAATTTTTAACCATACTGTTTCATCTTATCAAAAAATCGTTACCAACCTGTACCCGTTTTGCTCAGAAAAATAGCCACTCCTCAAGAAGTGGCTTCGTTGACAGCTTGTTTGGCGATGGCTGCCGTCTGAGACTGTTTAAAGAGAATGACCCCGACAAGAAGGATGGTGAGCCCTACAATTTGTCCAGCCGATAATGTGATTTGAGGCATCCCGAAGGCGCCGTACAAATCGACCACTAATGCCCAAATGAGTTGTGACACGAGAATGAGTGACACGGACAACGTGGGTCCAAGAATTTGGATGCTGCGCATGACACAGTACACGACCCCGACCCCAAGCAAACCACCAAGCCAATAGATTGGCGATAAGTCACGTAATCCAGCAAGATTTCCTCCAAATAATACTAACGGGATGATGGATCCAACCAAACCAACGATAAAGACCAATACCGTGGTGGCCCATGCCCCTAAATTTGTATTCATTTTCGCGTTGACCGCCGCCTGTACGCTAATAAATGCCCCAGCCACTGCCGAACAGATGATACCAAAAATCATATAACCCCTCCTTACTCATAAAACATGCCGTTCGCACGTTCTTTCAATCGTTCACTATTTAAAATGATAACTTCTTTTCTCGTTCGTTTGACCAATCCTTCATCCACGAATGCCTGCAACGTTCGGTTCAAGTGACGATAACTCGTCCCTAGCCACTCTGCGACTTCTTTACGCTTCAGTTGACTCATCTCCGCTTGAAACAGTTCATTCCCTGATTCACTGAGTGAAATCAAGTAACCGGCCAAGCGCTCTTCTAGAGTCGACATGAGATGATTCGACGAGGCGTTTGCCTCGATGAATAATTTTTCGGACACGCCTCGTAACAGATGCTCCGTGAATTCGACCGTGCGATTATATCGTCGAAGCGCCTCGAAAGGGATGCGCAGACACGTCACGGGACCGACCGCTTCAACCGTATGCAATACATTGCGTCCGCTCGCATACTCGATATCTCCAATCAATGTTGGAGCAGCCTTCAGACGCAACAATCGCAATTTCCCTTCTTCACTGAGCGTATAAATTTTGACACGCCCTTCAAGGACGACAAATAAAGATTCGATGTGTTGATCGTTCGAACATAACATGGTCCCGGACGCATACGTCACCACGGATGAGGACTCAAGCGTTTCATTCGAAAATAGATGATTCCACTGCAATCGTGTCAGTGCATCCATAATATCCATCATGTAAAGTGAACTCCTTAAGAAAATGTATAGATTCCGATTCCGACGACCATCAAGACGAGTCCCATGACCTGTCCCGTGTTCATCGGTTTCCGTTTGACACCAAACCAGCCATTCAAATCGATGATGAAGGCTCCTACTAATTGTGCCACAAGCAATACACAAATTGCCCATGTGACCCCGAGTTGTTGAATCGCCGTCAATTCGCCGAAAACAACGAATACCCCGAACAATCCTCCTAAACTATAATACCAAGGCACACGCTTGAAGGCTGTCATGTCCGCATCTCGCTTGAAGAAGTAAATCGCGAGTGCTAACAGAAGTCCGACAAAATGAACGATTGTGACGGACATCCATGCGCCTACCGCATCTCCTAGTTTTGCATTAAAGATTCCTTGAAGGGCGATGAACGTCCCTGATAAGATGGCAAATAAAATTCCCATGTCATTCCCCTTTCTCTTCGTCTGACTTTACGAAAAGAGAGATGACTTGAATAGGACATATGTCCAAAAAACAAAAAAGCAACTTCGACATTCGAAGTTGCTTCACACGATTATCCGAGTAACTTAACAAGTTCTTTCCCGACCGCTTCAGAAGACTGAGGATTCTGACCCGTTACGAGACGTTCGTCAACCGCCACATTCACCGCCCAGTTGTCAGCTCCCTTGAACTGCCCGCCTTGATTGCGTAGTCCTGTTTCAAGCAAGAACGGGACGGCAGAATCGAGCTGCATCTCTTTTTCTTCTGCATCGGTGAACCCTGTCACCTGTTTATCTTTAACGAGTGGCTCGTCGTTGCTGAGTTTCACATTGACCAGTCCAATTGGTCCGTGACAAACTGCCCCGACAATATTCCCACTTTCGTATACGTTGCGAATGACACGTTGTAACGTTTCATTTCCCGGGAAATCAACAACTGTCCCGTGACCTCCCGGTAAGAAGATTGCATCGTACGACTCGTCTGCGACTTGATCGAGACGGGCTGTATCTTTGAGCAATTCCCGTGTATTGAGAATGTCTTCTGACAAACCATCTTCTAAACTATTCGCATCGATTGGCACGTCTCCACCTTCGATACTCGCGACCGTCACTTTATACCCTTCTTTTTCGAACAATAAATAAGGAACGGCAAACTCTTCAAGCCATAATCCCGTTGCATGACCATTTGATAATTGATTTGCTGACGTTGTGACAATCAGTACATGTTTCGACATACTCAATTCCTCCTTCACGAAAATCAACATACGACTCTACTGTTCCCGATTCATCATCTGTTAAACCCGATGACCTGTTCCCACACGACAAGGTATATCTTTTTTTGACCTGGTGATTTATTCAACCTCCCTTTTTCTCACCACATCCTATACTGAAGAGGAATCGCAATTCCAACCCATGAAGGAGACGTGTGCTATGACGAAACGAATGAACGATTGGGGATTTCTCATTGTCGTCGCCATCATCATCCTATTACTTGTGCTCGGTCAGCTGCCGTTCTTCATGTAATCTTCACGAACATTCTTTACCAATTGTAGTATGATTGCCTTGTAAGCACTTACACCAAACCTGATATGAAAGGATGGAGTTCACTATGTCAGAACGCATTTTCATCAGTCCGGCCAAGTATGTGCAAGGGAAACAAACGATTGATCGCATCGGAGAGTTTGTCGCTCACTTCGGTTCCAACGCTTTACTCATCGCGGATGACGTCGTATGGGAGTTGATCGGCGAACGGGTGACCAAATCGCTGCAAGCGAGCCAGCTCAAAGCGACGAAAGCTGATTTCGTCGGAGAAGCGTCGAAGCACGAAATCACTCGAATCGCTACAGACGCTAAGAAGCATGAAACAGCGTTTGTTATCGGTCTCGGCGGTGGGAAAACGCTCGATACAGCAAAAGCGGTCGCAGATGAATTGGATGCGCGTATCGTCATTGTACCGACCATCGCCTCTACGGATGCACCGACGAGCGCATTGTCGGTCATATATACAGAGGATGGCAATTTCGAAAGCTACCGTTTCTATAAAAAGAATCCGGATCTCGTCCTTGTGGATACGGAATTGATTGCACAAGCACCGCCACGCTTCTTAGCGTCAGGTATTGCCGATGCATTGGCCACGTGGGTGGAAGTGCGAAGTGTCCTGGCATTCGGAGGCAAGACGATGGCTGGCGGTGTCCCGACACTTGCGGCGGAGGCGATTGCCGAACGGTGTGAAGAGGTTCTATTCACATATGGGATTCAAGCGTATGAAGCTGTGAAAGCAAAAGTCGTCACACCTGCGCTTGAAGCTGTTGTGGAAGCCAACACCTTATTGAGCGGGCTCGGCTTTGAAAGTGGTGGCTTGGCTGCAGCCCATGCCATTCACAATGGATTCACCGCACTTGAAGGAGACATCCACCATTTAACGCACGGTGAAAAAGTTGCATTTGGAACACTCGTGCAACTCGCACTCGAAGGACGCCCTCAAGAAGAGTTCGAGCAGTATGTTGCCTTTTATATGGCACTCGACTTACCGGTCACACTTGAAGATATCAAATTGAAAGATGCATCTCGAGACGATATCTTGAAGGTCGGGAAAGCGGCCACGGCAGATGGCGAAACGATTCATAGCGGTTTCGATGTTACACCTGAAGAAGTTGCTGACGCCATTATCGCTGCGGATCGCTATGCACGTCTTTATAAAGAACACCTATAAAAACAGCGAGACGAAGCTCAAACGGCTTCGTCTCGCTGTTTTTTGTTCAGGAAGAATGATGAGAGAATTCCGACTCCCATACAACTGACCGTCAAAAGGAAGAACGTCAGCTGGTTCATATAGATGATATTCGTGAACTGGTTCCATCCTTCTGCGTACGACTCATTGGCTGATAAACGAATCCCTTCTCGAAGAGACGTCGCCTTTGATTGGTTAGTCATCCAAGCTATACCGGCCATGACGAAACTTCCGATCGCTAAACTGACCTTTCCAAACGGTCGCACGGATGCGACGACTCGATGTGTCAAACGAACGGTGATCCAAATAAACAACAACAGAAACGGCCATCCAATTAAGAGAACAATCCAGTAAAGATTCCCTTCACTCGGTGTTTCCGAGTAAGGGGTCGTCATCACTTCACCAAGTTTAAAGATTCCGAACGTGATCAACGTCACGATAAACCATGCTTTTATCAATTTCTCCATCTCAACACCTCGTCCTCAGTATAGCAAAAACACCGTATGCGTCTGCACACAGTGTTTAGTCTTTCGGTCGGACGACGTAATAAATCAAAATGACGAGCCACGTCCACACTCCTGTGAAAATCCCGATAATCCCGACGATGAAGAATCCGAGCGGAATCATCGATTTCGTTCGATTATAGTCCTTCCACATATTCGATAGCCCTTTGATATTAAAGTATAAAAAGGCAAAGAATAGGACGAGCAATAAGAGCGGTAATCCAATTATAGCTTCCATTCGCTCACTCCTCTCTACGATCTCATTCGTTATCTTTATTGTATCGGATTTCATGCCCACCTTCATCGGGCCCAAGCCGTATCCTCTTCCGACCTAAAGGTGGATTAAAGATGCACAGTCTATCAAGAAAACGGGAAAAGGAACATCATCTAACTCTCGAGGAGGCGTTTTGCCATGAAGTCCCTGCGTATTTTTGTCATTTGTCTGCTGTTGTTTCAAGTGTCGCCGGTGACAGCGGCATCCTCGTCCCCACAACCAGGTTATACGATTAAAACGACCTATTTGTACGGTCGTGCCATGCAATCTTCCCCTATCCTTAAGACGCTACGAACGAACGTCCCAGTCCGCTATACGACCTATAATCGGAGTTGGTCGAACGTCTACATCGGAAATACGAAGTACTTCACTCCATCTGCCAACTTGAAAGCCGGTATCCCGAAGATGCCATCTGCCGATCGTTTACGACTAGTCAACAAGGCGGATGGACTCCCTTCCACTTATCGTTCCTCACAACTTGTCACGTTAACCATTCCAACTGTTTATCAAAAAGGGAGTGAACGGACCTTGATGACAGCGGAGGCAGCCTATGCTCTGGCTAAACTGTATTACGCGGGTCGGAAGCAAAGTCATACGTTATACGCCCTTAGCGCCTACCGATCGTACTCGACCCAAAAATCGCTCTATACCTATTATGTCAATACACGCGGGGTCGCATACGCTTCAAAATATGTGGCACGTCCCGGTCACAGTGAACATCAAACAGGTCTCGCCGTTGATATGACGAGCCAACGTATGCGTCTAGGGCTATATGAATCCTTCGATCAATCGCCTGAAGGGAAGTGGATGCTTCAAAACGCCCATCTCTACGGATTTATCGTCCGCTATCCAAAAGGAAAAGAGAAAATTACGGGATACAATTACGAACCTTGGCATTTGCGTTATGTCGGTGTCACTGAAGCGACGATGATGAAGCAGAAGAATTGGGCGTTCGAAGAATGGTGGAGCAAACGTTGAGTGAGCATCCTTTTTCAGGCAATTCCCTGTTCACGTTATAATGGAGTCATCTTATTCGTATAGGGGGAAATGTGGGATGTGGATTGTGATGAACAAACTAGACGTTGAAAAAGGAAAGGCCGACGCGGTCAAAGCACGCTTCGAAACGACAAAAGGAATCGAAGCGATGGATGGCTTTGTCCGTATGCAAGTGTTGACGGATACGTCTGATGAGGCGATGGATCATGTCGTCATCATGACCACGTGGCGTGATGCAGACAGCTTTGAGAACTGGCGCGACAGCAATGCTTATAAGCACGCCCATAAGAAACGTGATGACGGGACTTCAGAAGTGAAACCAATCGTCCTCGGCAACACCGTTACCCAATATGAGGTCGCCATTGAACATCTCGCCTCAACGGAGCGCGTTCAATAAATCTTGAGGACGGATGATGCCGAGTAGCGGTTCATCCGGATTTCCGGTCTCTGTGATGAGAAGGGCGTCATATCGTGCGCCCTCTTTCATTTGCGTAAAGCAGTGCTGCGCCTCGATGACCGTCGCATCCTTTCGAATGAATCGATACCGGTGCATGTGCGGATCGTGGTGAAGGACGTGCTTCACCCGAACTCCTTTGAGTGACAAGTTGGTCCCGTCGATTGTTTCGGCTAGCCAACTGGTCACTCCTTTTTTCGTCAACAGTCCGCGCCAAGATCCATTGTCATGATATACCGGGAATTGCGAATAATTTTTATCTCGAATCTCCCGGAGTACTTCCGTCAAAAAATCTTCGGACTGAAACGTCACCACCGATTTTGCAAATAACGGAATGACGAGACGTGGGTGCAGGAGTTCACGTTCCACTTCTAAAATCAATGCAACGAGCGACTCGTGTGGCTCTGCGATAATAAAATCAGGTTCCCGCCGCTCATGGACGATGGCATTTCGTAGTTGACTCATCTGATGTAAATCTTCTTTATACCGGTCGATGATTGGATTTTGTTTCGCTAACCGATTCACCATGTTGCTAAAACTGAAATGCTGCCCATCCCCCATCTCTCGACTCAAGTAATCCTCGATTCGATGATAGGATGCCAAAAATTCTTCAGCACGACTCATGTAACCACCCTCCTTAACGATACATGTATACCCTCTTTTTTAGCATTTGAGCAGGAAACCGTTTATTCATCCCGAATGACATAGAAATCATCTTAATTATGGAGGAGGGCTATCATGGCGACTTCGATTCATCCCACATCACCAACTTCACCGCAACCCACGTTTCGCGCAGGACTACGCGCCGGCATTCCCGTCGCCATCGGATATATTCCGATTGCGATTGCCTTCGGTCTTTTGGCACAATCTTTCAACTTGCCGAATGCTATCACATTATCGATGTCCTTTTTGATCTTTGCCGGGGCAAGTCAGTTCATTACGGTACAACTTCTGATGGCCGGTTCGATGTATTGGGAAATCATTTTGACGACGTTCATTCTAAACTCTCGTCATTTTTTAATGTCCGCCGCACTATCCCAACGGATTGAGAGTACATCTCGAAGACTATTGGCTACCATCGCGTTTGGTGTGACCGACGAAACGTTCAGCATCGCCTCTACTCGTCAAGAGGCCCGTTCCGGTATGTTCGTGCTCGGGTTGAATACAATCGCATTTCTTGCTTGGAATGTCGGGACGTGGATGGGGGTCTTCCTCGCCTTCGGTCTTCCGAGCACATTAAAGGCGAGTATGGGGATTGCGCTATATGCGATGTTCATCGGGTTACTCGTTCCATCATTAACGACTCGTCCTGTCTTCGTCGTCGCAAGTTTAGCAATCGTCATTCAAGCCATACTTCATTGGATCATCACGCCACTCTTTCCCATCTCGGACGGGATTCGAATCATCGTCGCGACCGTTGTCGCAGCCGGAATCGGTGCTTTCGTATTTAAGGAGGAAGAGGTCACATGATATCGTTGTTTCTACTCGTTCTAGGATTGGCACTTGTCACGTATATCCCTCGCCTCGTCCCGCTACTCTGGCTAAAGGAATTGGCGTTACCGGCATATATGAAACGATTTCTTTCCTTCATCCCGTATGCGGTACTGGCTAGTTTGATTTTTCCGGGCGTCCTATCCTCCACCACCACCACCTCGTCTGCCTTATTCGGAGGAGTGGTAGCCACTTTCCTGGCGCTACTACGGGTCAACCTCGTCGTTATCGTCATTGGAGCTGTATTCGGGGTATATGCCTTTCAAACTATATGACAAAGGAGCGGCACACGAGGTGCTGCCCCTTTTCTTATGCTGATATGGCCTGACGACGAAGCTGGACGAATACGTCCACAAATTCCGCGTCCCATTGTGTTCCCCGACCGCTTTCCAATATGGAAAGCGCCTTTTCCACTGGCATCCCTGACCGATAGGGTCGATCTGATGTCATGGCATCATAAGCATCGGCAATCGCCATGATTCTTCCGAATAACGGAATGTCGACCGCATGTAAGCGGTCCGGGTATCCTTTCCCATCGATTCGTTCATGATGCGACCGAACCCCGGCTAAAATCGGTTGAAGCGATGCAGGTAAATGAATTTGACTCAAAATATGGATGCCAATAGTCGGATGTTCTTGAATTTTTGAAAACTCTTCGTCTGTCAGCTTCCCTTCTTTTAGTAGGACGTCATCTCGAATTCCAATTTTCCCGATGTCATGTAGAAGTGCCGACTTGTTGAGTAAATCGACTTGTGCATGCGGTAAGCCAATGGCGCGAGCAAGCTCAACGGAATACATCGCGACACGCTCCGAATGACCTGCTGTGTAGGGATCACGTGCATCGAGCGTTGCTGCGAATAAAATGAAGAGGCTGTCTAACAGCTGTGCGTTTTCTTGTTCACGAGCAGTTACCGTCTCAACCATTTGATTGAAGCCCCCAATTAGTTGGGCGAACTCATCTAAGTACGGATTCTCGATTTTCTGGAGTTGTCCTGATTCCATTTGCTCGATTCCTGACGTCAAGAGCCCAATCGGACGTTTGATATTGTCATAGAGCAAGAAACTGCATAGCACTGCAATCCCAACGATAATGACAAGAATCACGAACGCCCAATTCCAATACGTATCCGTCCGATTCGAAGTCGACAGTTGCACACTTGATGCCAACATGAACAACATGATGGGAAAGACACCCGTAATGAGCATACTGATCAATAATTTAGTTCGGACACTAAATGATCGATACGTTGCATGAATAGGCAGATGATAAAGTTCGAGATGCCTTTCTTTCATGTATACCAGTAATGGCTCAACCGATCGAACCGTCAAAAAATATTCAATCAAGGCATGTAGTACCGCAATCATGACGGCCCCGATTGCAGCCAAGCCGATCAAACGATAAGGTAAATCAATCCACCTCATCTGAATAAAAACGGCGGTTAAACCAATTGACGGGATGGATAATCCAAACAAATGGGGACCTAAAATCCGTTGCACCGTTAAAATCGGGAATCGACTCGCTTGTTCGAATGCCGACGTCAATTCGTCAATCGATGGGGATTCGGTCATAAAAAGCTGTCGGATCGGTCGAATGTGGCGACGGTATAAGAGTAGTTCTGAGAAAATCATAACTATCCCTGACCCCAACATGATGCCTAACAGTAGTAAAATCTCTCGAATGGACAGGTCAAGCGTTTGAAAAATAAAGACACCACCTACTCCAAAGACGGCCAAACCTGAGCCGATGATATAGTTCATCACGAGCGTCCGTTGAAAACGTTCAAACATTCCCCTCACCCCTACACTCTTTTCTTTTACTATCGACCAGATTTATGATTGAGTTGAACACAAAAAAACGGATCTCCTTGTAGGAGACCCGTTCAAGCATCGATTATGGGCGTAACGGACCATCGTTATCATCAAGTGATCGATTGTCCTGATCCGGAGTGATGTTCTCATGGAACGGATTCGGTTCCGGTCCATCAACATGGTCAACTTTTGGATTTTGAACATCTCGCTTCAACTCGTGTTTCGATTGTTCCGCTTCATGTTTCGACTGCTCCACGCCTTGCTTCGCTTGTTGTTTTGCAGCTTCCGCTTCGCGGCTCATCTGTTCTTTCTCCTGCTCGAGACCTTCTTTTGAAACTTCCGTTTCATCAATGCGTCGCTCTGCCTTTTTCAAATAACGTGCCGCCGTCTCGCGACCACCAAGACCGAAAGCAAGACCGAAGGCAAGGGCAACAGCTCCAAGAATAAGAAGGAATGCTGTATTGACAATCATCGGTGCGATGCCGAGCTGACTAATTGCCATGAAGAAGACGAGTCCGAGAATCGCATACTTCGCTACGTAGCGAAGCGCACTCGGTTGTCCTGCTCCATCAACAAGCACACTTCCGACCAACCGCTCTGCCATGTTCGCCAACCAGAATCCGACTGCCAAGATGATGAGTGCTGCAATGACCATCGGCAAGTAAGCAAAGATGGCTGTTGCGAGAGATGCCATGAACTCAAGATTCGCGACTTGAAGTGCTTCGGATACGAAGAGCAAGATCACGATTACTTGTACAATGACACCGACCACTTGGGCAATTGACATCGAAGACGCACGTTCCCCGAAGCCCATTTTTTGAGCCAACGAGTTGACGCCAAGATTCTCAAGGAGCGATACAACGACCCCTTTTAACCATTTTGCAACGAACACCCCGACGAGGACGAGGACGATTGCAACGAGAATGTCTGGAATCATGACAAGGACATCATTGAGCATCGCAATCGCCGGTTCCGAGATCCCTCGAATATCGAGCGCCTCAAGCGCCGAAATCGTCACCGGAATCATGATGAAGATGAAAACAATTGTACCGATTGCCTTCGCAAGACTCGATCCTTTCACGTAATCAGATAGATGGAATCGCTCTGCCAAGCGATCTAGTCCTGCAGCTTCGAGGAATTTCGTCAAAATGTCGCGAACAATCTTCGCCACCACATACCCGATTGCGAAAATGAGCGCTGCTGCGACAAGCTTCGGAATGAATCCGAGGAAACTGTTCAATAAATCTTCGAATGGTCCGCTGACCCCACGAAGTCCAAGGGCGTCAAGTACAGCCGGTAATGCCAATAAGAGCACGAGATAGAAGACGATGTTCGCGACCGTGTCGACCCACTTCGTTTGGTTGACGCTTGTCGATTCTTGCCCCGTTTTTTCCATCAACTTGCTCAAATTCAAACGATGTCCCGCCATTTGAATCCCTTTTTTCAACAGGGTAGCGATGACCCAGGCAACGAGTAAAATCAAGCCGGCTTTGATGACACCGATAATCAATCCAGAGAATCCTTCATAAATCTGACTGAATGGTTCCGTAATGGCTGGAACGTTCATGAATTCAAAGATGATCAGGAATGCGAGGAGTAATACCCCAAAGAACACGACTTTTCCGATAATGCGTTCAGGGGTCCACTTTTCCCCTTTCTCCTCATTTTTTTTGATACCGGCCCGCTCATCGAGTCGTGCCTTCTTCAATGCTTTACGTGTCACGTTTTCCAATACTTTTGCCAAGATATAACCGACTACGAGAATAACAATTGCCAGCAAAAGCTCTGGTAGCCATGACATGAACGTATTGAAGTTATACGTTGTGTTGTTCATCGAATCTTCCTCCTTTTTCACATGAAATGATTGTTTTTATTTAACAGTGCTATTTCATACATACCTATATTTCAAAATCATCAAACCTGAACTGTAAGTCAATTCGTTTACATGACTATTACGATTCATTGGAAATGGGTACGTTAGTTTAAGAGAGAAATCGTGCCAAATGAAGTCAAATATGATACGAATAACAAGAGACGTCATGTTAGGAGGAATTTAGGATGAATATCGCTCTAGTGGCTCACGACAAAAAGAAAGACGATTTAATCGTCCTCATTAAAACGTACGCGCATATTCTAAAAAAGCATCAGTTGTTTGCGACCGGTACAACGGGTAAGCGGATTGCGGAAGCGACTGGCTTACCTGTTCATTGCTTCCGATCCGGACCGCTTGGTGGGGACCAAGAAATCGGTGCTGCCGTCGCACGCGGGGAGATGGATATGATCATCTTTTTCCGAGATCCATTAACTGCTCAACCTCACGAACCGGATGTGAGCGCCTTGATGCGTCTTTGCGACGTCTATTCCATCCCACTTTCGACGAACATGGGAGGAAGCGAAATTTTGATTCGAAGTATCGAGCAAGGTGATTTCGAGTCACTAAAACTCTCCCATAATGACGAACCACCCGCTTGACCATGACAAACCAAGAAAGGAGAGGAATCTCCCTGGAACCGAATATGATTCACGATCCGAACGTCCAACAGTTCTTTAACGAAGTGCGCCAGCGCCTCATCGAACTTCTTGGAAATGAGGCGGAAGCGGACCGACATCTACTCGCACTCGCTGGCTACATCCGGCATGCTGAGAAAAGTGGTCAGTCGCTCGAAAGCCTTTTAAATCAAGATCCTCAGGAATACGCTCGTTTCCTCATTGAACAACCTGAAACAAATGAAGAATATCGTCGACGCTATCACGTGTTGATTGATGCCTCGGATGAATTAAAACCTCATGAAAAAGCGCAAGCAAACCGGGAATTCGATTGGGCCGTCAATCAATTGGACGAAGCCAAGCTTTCGTTAAAAGAAATCGAAGTGCGCGACCTTGCCTTCCTCGCCTACACAAAGATTGAAGCACTCAAATCGTCTCGTACGATTTGGAACCGCTTCGGCTGGCTACTCGGTATGATTTTGGCATTTGCCTACGCCAACTTACTGCTCGTGATTGACGATGTCTTTAGCGGTCGACTATTCACCGCCCCCATGTCGACGTATCCAATTGATTATCTGGCCTTCCTGTTACCCGTCCTCGTGACCGGTGCCATCTTCGGCATATTGACCCGCTTCCGACATCACATCCAGACGCTAGGTCGGCGTATTGCGTTCGCCTTACTCATCGTTGTCGTCTACATCACGTCCATTTTCCTGATTCAACCGCTCTTAATGACAATTGGTTGGTCATTCGTCATTCAGTTGACCCCACTCTATGCGCTCATTTTAATGGCAATCAGTGGCTTTATGGCCATCTGGACATTAATCGAGTTCGTCTGGAAGAGTACACGTTGTTCTCTCGGAGACGCTACGCTCATGCTTTATTACTAACCACGCCATTCCTCTTAGGAGATGGCGTTTTTTGTTTCAATTATGGCGAGAACGGAAATTACTCCTATTGTGACGCTTGTTTTTAGATTGGAAATTCTAAAGGGGGTATTCGATGTCAGATCGAAAAATGATTGGCCTGTTCCAGAGCGAACAGGAAGTCATGCACAAAGTGGAAGAGCTGAAAGCAGCAGGGGAAGCTGAAAAGAATATGCATGTGGTCGCCAAGCGGGACGGGGAAATTTCTGCGTTACGTGACCACACGGATGTGAATGCCGAGTCCGGTATCCGTGACGTCAATTGGCTTGACCGTGTCAAAGCATTCCTACACGGAAGTGACCGCATTCGTGATGAGTTACGCAATATGGGGCTCAACGATGCCGAAGCGGAACAGTATTATGATGCCATCGATGAAGGACAGATTTTACTCTACATCGATCGCCACTCGTACGACCGCTATCCGAACATGTATAAGAAAGACAGTGAGCTCGATCATGATAAAGGGGAAAAGGCGGACGGGATCGCCTTTGACGCAAAACCATTTAACGATCACGACGAGAATCCACGTGGTACAAAGGATGATCCGATTGTACGCGGTCATTCTGGATTAGAAGATCATCGCCGATTATAAGGAGGAACGACTATGAATGAGAAACGATTTATCAGTATGCACGATACGCAGGATGCAGCCCTTGGGAAAATCGAGGAGTTGCGAGCGAAAGGGTATGAAGACTCACACATTTATGTCGTCACAAAACATGAAGACAATGTTTCGATTTTGAGACGTGATACAGATGTTCATACGGAAGCGACCCATCAAGCGAGCTGGTTCGATAAGGTTCGGGCGTTCCTCAGTGGTCATGAAGACGTGCACGCTGGTCTACGCAACATGGGACTGAGCGAAGAGGAAGTAAAACGTCACTATGACGATGTAGAGGCCGGGAAAATCCTCGTTTATGTGGATGAAGACTTTGAACGTCGTCATCAAGACGGGGTGACGGTCGATTCGAAACCATATCAAGACGCATCCTCGACTCATCTCGGTAGTCATACTGACGACGGATTGGAAATCGACTCAAAACCTTACCGTGAAACTCAAACCGTCGACCCAAGCCATCCCGTAGACCCGGAGCAAGACAAGCTAGATGAAGAAACGAAGAATCTTGACCGTGAGGAAAAACTACGTGGTCTCGACGATCGCGCTTATCGAAATGACGTCGAAGATCCGGATAATATCCGACGTTTCTAATAGAAAGAGCCTGACGCGGGTGCGTCAGGCTCTTTTTACGTCAAACGATTTTTCGGTTCTTTCCCTTCGAGTACATTGGCGATGGCATCACGATTCAATGCCATCATTGCCAGACGTGTCCGAATCGAGGCACTCCCGATATGTGGCAACGTCGTCACGTTCGGAAGCGTCAATAATGGATGGTCGAGGTCGATTGGTTCTTTCGTGAATACGTCTAACCCGGCTCCCCAAATCTTCTTCGATTTAAGTGCTTCGTATAGCGCCTGTTCATCGATGATTTCTCCACGAGCGACATTGATGAAAATCGAGGTTTCTTTCATTTTGGCAAACTCTTCGGCTCCGAGCATGCCCCGTGTCTCGTCCGTGAGCGGCGCGAGAACGACGACGAAATCAGATTGCGCCAACAGCTCATCGAGTTCCGCATAAGTGAAGCCATACATCGACTCCGACTCATGACGCCGTGTCCGGTTATGATATAGAACCTCCATATCAAACCCTCTTGCACGACGTGCGACCGCTTCACCGATTCGTCCCATGCCGATGATACCCAATTTCGCTTGATAAAGGTCCATCCCGACGTAGCCCATCGGCAGCCAGGATTTCCACTCCCCGGCGCGCAAGTCACGTTCCGCCTCTCCGAGACGTCGTGCGGTCATCATCATGAGCCCAAACGTCAAATCTGCTGTCGTTTCCGTCAAAACATCCGGTGTATTCGTGACGATGACACTATGCTCTTTCGCTGCGTTCAAATCGATATTGTTATATCCGACCGCCAAATTGGAGACGACCTCTAACTGTGTGGCACACTCAAACACTTCACGGTCAATCGTGTCACTGAGCATGGTCCAAAGCGCATGCGCAGATGACGCTTCTTCTAACAGCACATCTCGCGGCACACTTTCCCCTTCCTGCTCCCACATGCTTACATCATAGTGTTCGCGAAGCGGTTCGACTGCCTCTTCCGGCAAGCGACGCGTAATATAGATTCGTTTCTTCATCTTTCTCCCCCTCTCTACACTTACTTGTAGTCTAACAAATGGAAAGCGTTAAGAGGGTTGATCCGACTTCGGCTTTTGCTTCAAATACTGTTCAAACAGTGACCCGAACTCTTGATTTAACAACTGTTCAATCGTTTTCGATGAATCCATAGCGTTTCGATAGGCGATTTCGTTAATGGCGAGTCCGATGGCCCACGTGATCCCTGATGCGACGGTCGCATTGATGACACCGGCCGCGGCGTTCGCTCCCGGGAAAAACTTCATGACGTTCAAGAGAATCGTTTTCGATAACGTGCGACCGATTTGTGGAATGATCGTACTCCCAATGAGTGTCTTCAACAAATCATCACTCGCTTTGACACCCCAATAACGAAACAGATGGACGCTCATCGTCACCTGAATCGGCGTCAATGCCACGGCATCAGCAAATGGGAGCGGAACCGCAGCAGCCGTTCCCGCGCTTGCGACATAGCCTGAGATGATTCGATTCGCTTTCTTACGCTTTAACTTGAGCATCGTTTCACTCTCTGCATGAATCTCCATCAAGAGCCCTTCCTGTAAGGAAGCATCTAGCTGTTCCACTGACCATACAATCAACCGTTCCCAATCCACGTATTGCCGCAATGTTTCATTGTTCAATATTTCCGAAGAAATGCTGACCTGGAAGATTGCATCTTCCGGAAGGATTCCATTCAGTTCATTCCGCAATGCCGTCAGTTCATCTAAATCGACCTGATCGATTTGTGTGAATAAGACGGCGACAGCTGTCGATTCACGTAGACGGCGAATCAAGGCCTTGTCGAGTGGCGTGACACGCTTTGTCGCAGCGTTGATGGTATACCAGACGAGATGGATTCGTTTGGATGCTTCTTGCCGCTTTGCGTTCTCTACAAATCCGATGACTTCCTCTTCGTAATGTTGTTGCCGCGCACTCCCGATCTCATATCCTTCACTGTCGAACAAGGTGACTGCGATATCATCACTCGTATATTGATGAATTCCTCTTGTGACAGGTTCCCCGGCTGCCACTTTCGTCAAATCACGTCCAAATACGTAGTTCACGACAGAACTCTTTCCTGCTCCCGTTGCTCCCGCAATGAGGATGTTTGGTTTTTTGACATTGCCCCGTAGCCGTTCGAGCTCTGCCTTTACATCATAATCCTTAAAATCAAATCGTTTCGTCGATTCCATTTACGTTTCCCCCTTATGAGTTGAGCGTGCGACCAAGCTGACGCATCTCACGTTCAAAGCCGCGCCGAATCTCTTCTTCAATTGTTTGTCTTACGGATGCGTATTGCTGTTCAATCGCTTTTTTGATTCCCCGTTCTGCCGTTCGACGCTTGAATGCCCAATAGATGAAATGCACCCCAGGAATCATTCCAAGAACCATCTTTCGAACTGTTTTTCCGAACGAATAGTCGAATCCGAGCTCAACTCGTCTCGTTCTAAACAATAGGTCTGCTTGTTCTCCGACGAGTGGGTATCGCTGCATGAGTTGGATATAATGACGCACCCCTTCTGCCATCGCCTCTTCCGTCGTCAAAGCGGCCTCTTCGAGCGTCTTTTCTAAATCTTTCTCTATTTTTCTAGCTTTCCAACTGATCATTGCTTGCGGGGTCAGCATCCGAATCGTCTCTGCCGAAGCGATACTCCGAATTCGCCAATCCTCTAACTCGTCTAGGAGATGATTCGTCAGATTGATGGGGAGTTTTCGTTCGATGTCTTTCCACAGGTTCGTCCGATTCCGCTTCCATACCTCTTCATACCCTTTTACCGGGACGCGTTTCCCTGTGAGTAATTTCTTTTCGACACTGTTGACACGGATGATGTCCTCTTCTTCAATCGGCAGTTCGCGTAACAATACCCGTTCCATCGCCTCTGCCTTTTGTACACTCATCGGGTCGTCTTCATTGAAGTTAGTCAGAATGAGAGTGACGTTGCTCCCCCGCTCATATAATGGCTTTAAAATCGACTCGAGCTCATACGCCTCGACACGTCCTGACTGCACCGACAATAAGTAGTAAATCGTATGAAACCACTCTGCGATATCGAGCGCGCCTTCACGCTGATGGACGATGGATAGGATCGCTTGGTGCCACTCTTCAGAGCGGTCCGCCTCGAGCCCCCACGTATCGAAAAAACGAAACAAGATGCCCCGTTCTAAATCGTAATACTCGTATTCGTGAAGCCCTTCTTGAGTGACCGGACTTCCGGCACGCGATTCGGCGACGTCATGTCCATATATATAGTTGATGAACGCACTCTTTCCGACACCGGTCTTTCCAGCAATCAAAATATTTGAGACGAGCCCTGTCCGATCCATACGCTTCCTCCCTCATTCGTTGTATAGTTCAATTATACCGAACGGACCATTTTCAAACGTCCATCGAAAGGATGATTCTCATGCTTCACCATGTCGAACTTTACGTTTCGAACCTACATGACAGTACACAGGCCTGGGAATGGCTCCTCTGTGAACAACTTGGGTACACGCTCTATCAATCATGGCCCGAAGGACGGAGTTATCGTTACGGCGAGACATATCTCGTGTTCGTTCAAACGGAAGAGGCCCACCTGACGCCACCTTATCACCGAAAAAAGACTGGCCTTAATCACTTGGCATTTCATGCGTCCTCCCTCGCACAACTAGAAGAAGTTCGACAACAACTTGCATCTCACGGGTTTCGTGAATTGTACGCGGACCGCTTCCCCCACGCAGGTGGCCCAAACTATACAGCACTATTTTTTGAAGACCCGGACCGCATCAAAGTTGAACTCGTGGCAGCAATGTGAACGGTTTCTCGAGAACTTCTTGAAAGTTTGTGAAAACAATTGCAAACTTCACGTCGACCTCCTAGACTGAAAGGGTCTAAAGGAGGTCTTTTCATGGAAAAGCAAGTCGTCGATTATATGGAAGAAGCCGCATTCAAGAAATCATCATTGCTTCAACATTCATTTCCTCAATACATGTTACGATCGATAATCGCTGGTTTTTTAATCGGGATTGGAGTCGTCTTCTCATTCACCGTCGGAAACATGTTCATCGATGTTCCCGGTACGATGCTGATTGCAGGCGCCAGTTTCTCGGTGGCACTCGTCTTCATCGTCTGGATGGGGGGAGAGTTGTTCACGAGCAACACCATGTATCTCTACACTGGTGCAAAACGAGGACGTGTCGCTTGGTTCGACCTCGCAAAGATATGGGGACTCAGTTGGGTCGGTAACTTGATCGGTGCCGTCTTGCTATCGCTTCTCGTCATCGGGGCTCACAGTATGGGTGACGTGACGGGGGACCATTTGCTCGCTGTCGTCGCCGCGAAGAAAATCGGTGGTGACGCCCTTGCTATTTTCTTGAAAGGAATCTTATGTAACGTGCTCGTCTGTTTGGCCATCTTCATGCCACTCAAAACGAACAATGATGTCGCGAAGATTATGCTGACGATGCTTCCGGTCGTCGTATTTTTCGCCGCTGGATTCGAGCACTCGATTGCGAACATGGGCGTTTTCGCTCTCGCGCTCCACTATGTACCGTCGGACCTCGTCACCTTTAGCGGTGCCCTTTACAATCTATTCTTCGCCACACTCGGTAATATTGTCGGTGGTGCGTTGTTCGTTGCCGGAAGTTACTTGTATTTGAACAAATCGGAGACGGAACAAACCGTCAAGCCGATACGTTATCATGCATAAAAAGACAGGGACCCCGATTAGCAGGGTCCCTGTTTGTTGCATTTCACGAATTATGATTTTGAAGCGTCGGCTGCTGCTGCTTGAACAGTACCTTGTGCCACTTCGTCTTCTTCCACATCCCAGCACTCTGTATTCTCGATACCGAGTTTACGAGCCGAGAAGCGTGGGTTGAGACCTTGAGCTCGTTGCTCTTCGTAATCTTTAAGAACTTTGAAGGCAACGCCACCGAGCAATGTGATTGCCGCGATGTTGATCAATGTCATCCCTGCCATGAAGAGGTCAGCGAGGCTCCATACGAATCCAAGGCTTGCGACCGCTCCGATGAAGACGAATGCCATTGTCGCAAGACGGAATCCAAGAACTGCACCTTTGCTCTTCTTAATGAATTCGATGTTCGTTTCACCGTAGTAGTAGCTTCCTGCGATCGAGCTGAAGGCGAACAAGAAGACGCTGACAGCGATGAATGCTGGGGCAAGTGCTCCGATTTGTTCAGTCAATGCGTTTTGAAGAAGGACAATCCCTTCACCATTTCCAGCAGCGTAGCTGTCTGAGAGAAGGATGATCGCTGCAGTTGCTGTACATACGATCAACGTGTCCAAGAATACACCGAGTGCTTGAAGGAAACCTTGTTTCGCAGGGTGCGATACTTCAGCAGCAGCTGCTGCGTTTGGTGCAGAACCCATACCTGCTTCGTTCGAGAAGAGTCCACGGCGTACACCCATTGAGATTGCAGCACCGATTGAACCACCGACTGCTTCGTTCAAACCAAATGCGCTTTGGAAAATCATAGCGAAGACGCCTGGAAGTTCAGCAAAGTTCACAGCGACAACGTAGAGTGCGATGGCAAGGTAGAGAACAGCCATGACTGGTACGACGATCGCCGAGAAGTTCGCGACACGTTGTACACCACCAAAGATGACAAGACCAGTAAGAACAACTAAGATTGCTCCGCCGATCGCCGCATCGATTCCAAATGCGTTATCGAATGCTGCAGCGATTGTGTTCGATTGAACAGAGTTGAAGATGAGTCCGAATGTGACAGCAATGAGAACCGCGAATACGATTCCAAGTGCACGGTTGTTTAAACCTTTTTCGATGTAGTAAGCCGGACCACCGCGGTACGCGACATCGTCTTTCACTTTGTATACTTGAGCGAGCGTGCTTTCAATCATGGCTGTCGCACCACCGAGAAGGGCGACGATCCACATCCAGAAGACCGCTCCTGGTCCACCAATTGTGACCGCTACCGTGACCCCGGCAAGGTTACCTGTACCGATTCGAGTCGCGGCACCGATAAAGAATGATTTCATTGAAGAAATACTCTTCCCGTCTTTTGAAAGTGTAACGTCCGATTTATCTGTCACCGTACGTAACATTTCTTTTAAGTAACGGAACTGCATAAAACGTGTTCTGACCGTGAAGTAGATCCCGGCTCCAACGAGAACGGCGATCAATACGTACGACCATAAGATGTTGTTCAAAAAGTCGACGCTTCCTTGTAACATACCTTGAATCGCTTCCATGAATAAGTTCCTCCCTGTTGTGTGAATCTGAAGTTGAGAATTTTTTATGATGTCTTAGTTCTGAATTATACAAAGATTCTGACAATTATCAATAATTTTTTTATAGGTCATTTCACTCTTTTTTCACATCATATAAGCGAGATTCCTTATTTACAAGCACTTAAAGCGCTTACATAAAATGTTTAGAAATATTAAATCATGATTTATAGTGCGTATAGAAAAACATAATTTCATTATTTTTACTTCATTTTCTTATTTGCCGTGTCTTTTCATTACACGGTCTCACATGAATATCATTCATTTTTTATACTTTTTTTCACTAATCAATCAATGTTTTTCACTTGTACAGGGTATTACATAATTATAGTCTCCACCTTCTGTTCACCATGAAAAGTCATCTAGAAGAAAGAAGGAAGAATCATGAAAAGACATCGGAAGTGGTTATCTTGGTTCGTTATATTGGCCTTCGTGTTGTCATTGTTGCCTATGAAGGGAAATGTGGCGGAAGCGACCGGAGGGACACAGTGGTGTGTATCCACGACTTCTGATTCTACCATCTATGCAGGGCAAAACATCCCGATTGGAGTCGTCGATTTTGAGTTTGTCGCGGAAGGCTTAAAAATTGTCATCGATTTAAATGACGGAGTGACGTTAGCCGACGTACCTGAAAATATTAAAATTGATTTTCGATTAACCAGTGAATCGCTTGAGCGCGGTAGTCCTGGCGCATATGAGTTTAAAACAAAATCCCTCGTCGATCCAACACATCTCTTAATTCCTTACGCTTCGTTAGCAAGTTATCTTGGTGTGAACGAAAGCGTTCTAAAATCAGACGGTTTCCAATTTAACGTCTTCCTCCACCTAGATACAATCGTTAATGGAGAAACGGAAACTGCTTATCCTGGTAATCCGGGTACAGGAAATCCTTGGGTACGATATGTGACACTGACCGTTGAAGATTGTACACCACCACCACCAGAGGTTGATTATGGGGTATATACAATCGGTTTTTGGAAAAACATCTTCAACTATGAGAAAGTATCGTTCGAATATGGCTCAATCGTTTATATTCAAGGAATTGCTTATGATGTCAGTACGCTCGAAGGACAAAAGGCCTTGTCCGCACTAATGACAAGCTCGCCGAAATCAATGACTGAAGAAAAACGTTTGATTATGCAATTAACAGCCGCAAAAATCAATGTACTATTAAATGACCCATCGTTCTTGAGCCTTGAGCTCGTTTATAAGGACAGTGGTGTATCAACTAGCTTAACCGTGGGTGAACTATTGTCTGGTGCAGAAGTGGCTCTTGCAAACAAAAATATAGATCAAATGAAATACTATCAAAAACTTCTCGATCAGTTTAACAATGGTTATTTCGTAAACACGTTACACGATTAACAGATAAAAAGCAGTCGCTTTTGAGGAGCGACTGCAGCTTGTTGACAAATAAGATGTTCGAACTCGTCCTTCCGGCGCCCACGCTTTCCGCAGGCAATCCCGGAGCCGCATCGCGACTCAGGTCGCTGCTGGGTCTCCGTCGGATTGCTTTCCTGCAGGAGTCGGGACGCCGTAGGACGAGTCACACGAATGGTCGCCACCTTTGGCGGCCATTTTTCTTTTTCTGAGGCCTCGATGGCCGAAGAAAAAGCCCGATACATACTTCGAACCCTTACAAACGGGGAAAGAAGAAGGTAAACACCAAGTTCGCTCGTCATCAAAAGGAGGAACCCGATATGTATCGCGCCCATTCTGAGAAACGACATGAACCGATCCAGTCGAAGACCACGTTGGACCAGCTGGTCCCGCAGGATCATCTCGTCCGGAGACTCGACCGTCACATCGACTTCTCGATCGTGCACCGGCTCTGCGCCCCGCTCTATTCGAACACCGGTACGCCCGGCATCGATCCGGAGATCATCATCAAGATCATCCTACTCGGACCCCTGTTCAACATCCGTTCCGTGCGCCAGACCGTGAAGGAGGTTCAGACGAACCTCGCCTATCGCTGGTTCCTCGGTCTCGGCATCGATGAGAAGGTTCCCGACCATTCGACGATCAGCCAGGCCTACCGCCGACGCTTTCAGGGGAACGACGTGTTCCAACAAATCTTCGAGGACATCGTCCGACAGGCGGAATCTCACGGTCTCGTCTCCGGACGCATCCTGATCACGGATTCCACGCACATCCGGGCGAACGCGAACAAGAAGAAATTCGACAAGGTAGAGGTCGAACGGGTCGTCGGTGCGATCGAGGACGAGCTTCTCACCCGCGTGAACGAGGAACGGGCCGAACGCGGAAAAAAGAACTGAAACCGGCATCTGAGAAGAGGGAGCGCCGGCTCGTCAAGATGAGCCGGACCGACCCGGATGCGGGATACATGTATCGTGACCAGAAGCCGGAAGGCTTTTTCTGGCTGGCGCATCGGACGGTCGACGCCAAGCACAATTTCATCGTCGATGTACACGTCACACCCGGGAACGTCTCGGACAGCACCGTCTATCTCAATCGGCTCGACCATGTCCTCGAACGTTTCCATTTCCCGCTCGAGGCGGTCGCACTCGATGCAGGCTACTTCACAACCGGGATCGCGAAGGCGCTCGTCGAACGGGGCATCTTCGGGGTCATCGCCCGGAGGCGTTTCGGCGGGAAGAAAGGGATGTTCCGCAAGACCCGGTACACGTACCTGCCCGAGGAAGATGCATATCTCTGTCCGGCGCGACAGCGCCTCACCTATCAGACGACGGACCGCCACGGCTATCACCATTACGTCTCCGACCCCTCCATCTGTCAGAACTGCCCTCTCCTCGAGAAGTGCACGTCCAGCCGGACGCACCGAAGGGACATCACACGCCACGTCGATGAACATTACCGCGAGCAGGTGAACGA
Source organism: Exiguobacterium sp. PFWT01 (assembly GCF_018255795.1). GTDB lineage: Bacteria > Bacillota > Bacilli > Exiguobacteriales > Exiguobacteriaceae > Exiguobacterium. The sequence continues at coordinate 2,770,129 of NZ_CP073755.1, forward strand.
GAACCGCCTGTCCGCGTCTGGGAAATCCCTCTACCGACTGCGGCCGCAGACCGTCGAGCGCTCGTTCGCCGATGGGAAAGAGCTCCACGGGCTCCGTTTCACCTTCTACAGGGGGACCGCGAAGGTCCAACGCGCCAATCTGGTGGCAGCCACCGCACAAAACATGAAGAAGCTGGCCAACCTGTTGGCCAGAAAGGACCGTCTACATAACATTTCTTCAATCTTTTGTCGGGCAGAACGCCTCAAGCTCGTTGAACATAAAAAAAGACGAACCAAATCGCCATATGCGATTTGGTTCGTCAACAGCCTGCAGTCGCTTTTGAGGAGCGACTGCTTTTTATATACCAGTACGTTTCTTCTGGTTATTTGGTTTTTTCGTCAATTGGCTCGTCAACGGTTTCTGTTTTGTACCATGTAAACCCGTGGGAACCTTCGTTTGATTTTGCTTCTTCTCTGCCAGCTTTTGTTTCATCGCCTCTTGAAAAGATAGTTTTTTCTCACTCATCTTACTCACCTCCAGCTTCGATCACTTTCACACGACCGACCTGTCCATCGCTCAAACGCACTTTGATTCCGTGCGGATGACGTGGCGAGTTCGTCAATATATCTTGAACGACGCCTTTCGTCAGCTTTCCGCTTCGTTGATCTTGTTTTAAAACGATTTGGACGTGGAGTCCTGGGCGAATGTCAGCACGTTTCGTTCCATCCATACCCGACACCCCTTTCCATTTAGTCAATCTCTATCATATGCTCTTTTCCCTCATTTGTCACAGCCTATTCCAGATGCCGATTTGTCGCATCGTTTCTGTCATGTAACTTTGATCGGTCTGAAGCGTCTTCTTAGGAAACGGATCATGCAATCGAACGCTGACCCCTCGATACGAAAAGATCACATCCATGACATACTGTCCTTCCACATCACGGAGTGCGGCCGTCCCTTTCAACGAATGAAACGCCTTGGCGAACGCCTCTCCAAAATCGAGATACGCTTTCACGTAAATCGTAACGCGTCGCTCATCAATCATCAATTCCAACCGTTCGCGATCGGCACCACCAATGACCATGCGTACGACCTCGTTGTCATTAGAAAATTCAATCGTATGCATCCTCGTCCCACCCTTCATTCAAAAGAGGTACCCTCCTCAGAAGGTACCTTTCTATCATAAACGATATAACCGTGCTGCGAATGGTCGAAGCATAAACGTTTCCGTATCAATCGTCTCGGGGTCAATCTCATTCGTCATGACAAGCGTGGCGCCTGCAATTTCCGGAACGGTCACTTCTGCCGGATTGGCGGTCAAGTTGACGACCACGAAGAAGCGGTTGTTCTCAAACGTACGCTCATAGACGAAGGCTTGCTTATGTTCAGGCAAGACGTCACGATAACGACCATACGTAAACGTCTCCTCAGCTCGACGAAGACGGATCATCTCCTTATAGAACGACAGGATCGAATGCTGGTCGTTTCGCTGTGCCTCGACGTTGAGCGTCTCATACTCTTCGTGAATCGGCATCCACGGGGTCGTCGTCGAGAAACCAGCATAAGGTGAGGCATCCCACTGGATTGGTGTCCGGACGTTATCACGAGATGTGCCCCATACTTGTTGCATCGAGTCGATTTCACTCATCCCGTTCGCGATGCGTTCGAAGTACTCGTTTTTCGTCGCGACATCATCATAGTCATGAATGGATGGGAGCGGCACATTCTTCATCCCGATTTCTTGTCCTTGATAAATGAATGGTGTCCCGTGCATGAAGAAGTACATCATCCCAAGCGCCGTGGCACTTTCACGCCAATAATGATGCTCATCCCCGACGAGCGAGACCGCTCGCACCATGTCATGATTTTCAATGTATAACGCGTTCCACCCGGTTTCGCGTAATCCTTGTTGCCATTTATCGAAGATCCGTTTCAGCTCGACGACATCGAGCGGGGCAAGACGTGACCGTCGCATGATATCGACATGATCAAAGTGAAAGGCCATATTCATCGCACCATTCTCAGGTCCCATCCATTGGTCGGCTTCTTCCGGCTCGATTCCGTTCGTCTCCCCAACGGTCATAATGTCGTATTTGGAGAACGTTTCTCGCTTCATCTCTTGTAGATATTCATGGATTCCATCGATATTCGAGTACATCGAAAACGCCGTCACGATCGGCTTTCCATCCGGAGAAGGTAGCATCGTCTCCGTCGGCATCTTTTTAATATGACTGATCGCATCGACACGGAATCCGTCGACCCCTTTATCGAGCCACCAGTTGATCATGTCATAGACAGCCGTTCGAACGTCACGATTTTCCCAATTCAAATCGGGTTGTTTCTTCGAGAAGACGTGCAAGTAATATTGATCGGTCGGTTCGTCATATTCCCAAGCGGACCCACCAAAGATACTCGCCCAGTTGCTCGGTGGCATCCCATCTTTCCCATCTCGCCAAATATACCAATCTCGTTTCGGATTGTCTTTCGAGCTCTTCGATTCAAGGAACCATGGATGTTCGTCCGACGTATGGTTGACGACGAGGTCGAGCAACAGCTTCATCCCTCGTGCGTGCACTGCCTCTAGCAAGGCATCAAAATCCTCCATCGTCCCAAACTCGTCCATAATGTCTTGATAGTCACTGATATCATATCCGTTATCATCATTTGGCGATTTGTACATCGGACAAATCCAAATGACATCAATTCCAAGGTCTTCTAAGTAATCGAGCTTTTCAATGATTCCGCGAAGATCACCGATTCCATCCCCGTTTGAATCGTTGAAACTTCTTGGATAAATTTGATAGGCGATGGCCTCTTTCCACCATACACGACTGATTTCTGTTTGTTTCGTTTGGCTGAACAACGTCTCCATACGGCACCGTGCCTCCTACAATAAGGTATGATTCACATCTACCATAGCACTAGTGCAAGCGTTTGCAAAGAATGAGCCCACAAAAAAATGCAGTTTTACACTGCATTTTGATGGCGCGCCCCAACCTGTTCACAGAAGGTCGTGATCAGCTTCGACAAATGCTTCCAATCATGGTCCATCGTCGCGACGTGATACGAGTTAGGAAGCACCGCGTATTCTTTTGTTCCTTGTAACTGCTCGAACAACCAGATGGAGTCGGAAGGCGGTACTACGTTGTCGACAGCAGAATGGATGACATATGTCGGCACATCAACCGCTCCGACGTGCGGTCGCACCTCGTCAATCAGCGAAAGCAATTCCCGAATCGCTCTTGTAGGCACACGGTCATAGACAATCTCATATACGTCTTTTGCCAAGATGTCGGGCGCATCTTCGTCGATAAATCGACACTCGGTATCCGACGCATGACACGCATATCCTGGTACCGATAACGCGGCATTGATTGTCACAATCGCATCCGCCTTTCCTTCAAGGGCAGCCTTGAGTGCCAACGTCCCACCCATTGACTGACCGACGACGATGACCGTCTGACACGACTCGCGCAACCGCTCGATTCCTTTCGTCACACTTTTATACCAACATCGATGCGTCGAACATCGAAAGTCTTCCGGATGTGTCCCATGCCCTTTCAAGCGCGGGGCATAGACCGTGAACCCTTGCTTCATCAACTCAATTCCGACGTCCTGTACACTTTGAGGTGTCCCGTTAAAGCCGTGACAAAGCAAAATACCGATCTCGTTTCCTTCATAATAAAATGCGCCTGCTCCAGGAATGACTGGGTAATTGACTGCTTTCATTAGTGCCTCCTTTAATTCCAACTTAACCGATACAATTAATTCGTATTAGAAGAGTGTAAAAGTTCTTAAGCTACTCGTCAAGTTCTTCCGATTACATTTATCTTGTAATCAAAATGTAATCATAACTTCGTGTTTAGTGGATTGAGTTCTGACGTCTGCTTGGTTATGTTTAACATGTAGTAAAAAAACTTGGGAAATGAACGTGTTATTTTTGACAATACACGAATAATTTTTCAAGGGATTCGTCACAAGAAAAGTAATGTAAGCGCTATCATGTCGTTTTTTTTGAAAAAGGAGGATATAAATTCACTTATTTATAACGACGCAAGTTGGGGAAATCGGATTAGACCATTACATCTAAGGGAGACTTACACATGGGGAAACCAACACAATCATTTAAGGCAGTCACTGGCCTCGCCTTATCAGCAGGACTCATCGTCAGCAGTATGACGCCGATTGCGGCAAACGTAAACGCCGAGACGTTGAACGCATCAGACCTCTTCATTTCAGAGTACGTAGAAGGATCGAGCAACAATAAAGCAATCGAGTTATTCAACGGAACGAACGCGACAATCGACCTTTCCGCTTACAAAATTGAACTGTATTCAAACGGAGGTACGACTGCCGGAAATACATTGAATTTGACGGGCACACTCGCACCAGGAGCTACATATGTCATTGTGAACGGCAGTGCGTCGGACACATTGAAAGCAAAATCGGATACGGTGAGTGCCGTGACGAACTTCAACGGGGATGACACGATCGTCTTGAAAAAAGGAGACACGGTTCTTGATGTCTTCGGTCAACTCGGCTTCGACCCAGGGACAAAATGGGGAACGACCGTTGCGACTGCTGACCAATCGCTCATCCGTAAAGACACGGTCACAAAGGGAGACAGTGATGGCAGTGATGCCTTCGACCCGGCTGTCGAATGGTCATCGACACCACAAGACACGTTCGACAATCTCGGGTTACATACGTTCCAAGGCGTCGAATACGGAGATGGCGGCACAACGGAGCCTTCTGCACCAATCACACCAATTTCAATTGCTGATGCACGAACAAAGGCAGAAAATGAGACGGTCACCGTAAAAGGAGTCGTCACGGCTAAATTAGCGAATACCATCTCCATTCAAGACGCAACAGGTGGTCTGTCTATCCGTCCGACATCTCTTGCCGTCAACGTCGGGGACGAGGTCGTTGTCACAGGGGTCGTCGGTTCGTACCGTGAGCTTCTTCAATTGAACAGCGCTGTCGTTGTTTCAAAACAAGCAGCAACACTTCCTACTGCCCAAGTCTTGACAGGGGAACAAATCAACGAGGACGTCGAATCCGAACTCGTTACCGTCAAAAATGTCACACTCACAGGTAGCGGTCAGAACTTGACGGCGACGGACGGAACGAAGGAGTTCGTCGTTCGCGACGAGCGAGGCATCCTTGATTTACAGACGGATGTGAACTATTCATCGATCACAGGAATCGTTCAACAGTTTGACGATACGTACCAAATCATCCCTCGTGACCCGGCGGACACAGTTATCGATACGTCCGTTCTTCGGCCGGCTGTCGCGAAACCAGGTGCCGGTACATTCGTTGGTCCACAAGACGTGACGCTCTCGACAACGACAGCAGACGCAGAGATTTTCTATACACTCGACGGCTCTGATCCAAAAGAGAATGGGCTTCGTTACGAAAACCCAATCCGCATTGAAAACTCGACGACGTTGAAAACGGTCGTGAAAACAGGCGACTCGTTCAGCGCCGTCTCAACATTCTCTTATAAGATCACAGACAAGATTCGCATTCACGACATCCAAGGTGCGAACCATACGACTCCGATGAACGGACAGACGGTTGAAGGTGTCGAAGGAATCGTCACATCTACGTTCGTCTCAAGTGGAACGACCTATTACTTCATCCAAACGCCTGATTCGGAAGCCGATGACGATGCACGGACATCTGAAGGGATTGTCCTTTACGGCGGACGTTCGATTGCTGGCATTCAAGTCGGGGACCTCGTCAAAGTGAACGGAAAAGTGAGCGAGTATGCGATTGAAGGATACAGCGACCGTCAACAGACAGATATGAAGATGACACAAATCGATACACGTAACGGAAAAGTTGAAGTCGTCGCGAGTGGTGTCACCCTTCCGACTCCAATTACGATTGATGCCTCAAACCTTCCGACCGAGTTTATCGACAGCGACAACCTCGCCGTCTTCAATCCGGAGAAGGATGCCATCGACTTCTGGGAGAGCCTTGAAGGAATGCGTGTTCAAACGAACAAGTTGAAGTCGGTCGGACCACAAGAATACGGTGATTTGGTGACTGTTCTCGAGGATACGCCAACGGAGACGTACAATGGCGGCGTCTTATTGAAAAAGAACGATGCAAACCCGGAACGCATTCAGTTCCGTCTCGAACCGAACGCGGAAGCGCGTGAATTCGATGTCGCGACGGGCGACCGCTTCAATGGACCGATTGTCGGTGTTGTCGGCTATTCGTTCGGTAACTATAAGATTCAAGCCTCACTTGAAGACATGAAAGCTGCCTTCGTCAAAGGAGATGCGCAGCGTGAGAAGACATTCATCGAGGCAGAAGAAGATCAATTAACGATTGCATCGTATAACTTAGAGAACTTCTCGAACAACATCAAAGAAACATCAGATGAAAAGGCACTCAAACTGGCGAAAGCGTTCGTCAACGAATTGAACAGCCCTGACATCATCGGTGTGACGGAAGTACAAGACAACGATGGACAGGATAAAGGAGCAGGTTCTGCCGCTGACCAGAGCTATCAGCGCTTAATCGATAACATTGTCGCTGTCGGTGGGAAGACGTATAAATACGTCAACATCGACCCAGAGAACAACCAAGACGGAGGCGCCCCAGATGCCAACATCCGTGTCGGCTTCTTGTACGATCCTGAGCGCGTGTCATTGACGGAGGGAATTCCTGCTGGTGACGCGACGACGGCCGTCGGATACGCCGATGGGAAATTGACGCACAACCCGGGACGCATCGACCCGATGAACGAAGCGTTCTCACGTTCGCGTAAACCGTTAGCTGCTCAATTCGACTTCCAAGGCGAGAACGTCATCGTGATCGCGAACCATTGGAACTCAAAAGGTGGCGACACTGGCTTCTTCGGTTCACAACAACCGGTCGTACTCGGAAGTGAAGTGCAACGTAAGAAAATCGCACAAGTCGTCCACAACTTCGTCGCAGACGTGAAGACGAAAAATCCAGAAGCGAACGTCGTCGCACTCGGAGACTTCAACGATTTCGAATTCTCGGATGCGCTCCAAATCTTCAAAGGCGACTTGATGACGAACATGGTCGAGAAAGTCCCGGCTGTCGACCGTTACTCGTATGTGTATCAAGGGAACTCACAAGTACTCGATCACATCCTCGTCTCGAATCGCTTGGCCGCTTCTACGAAGATTGACATGATTCACGTCAACTCGGACTTCACTGAGATGTCAGGTCGTGCGAGTGACCACGATCCAGTCCTTGCGCAGATCGATTTCACACCGGAACCAGAAGTGGAATTGACACGCTATACCGTTGAAAATCATCCAGCTGCACGCCTCGTCCTTCAAGAGGATTATATCGGCGTGACAATCGGAAAAGGCACGAACTTCAAAAATGGCATCTTCGTTCGTGGCGTATACACGGAATTGACAGGAGACCCATTGAAAAATATCGTCGTTCAAGTGAAACCAAAAGAAGCTGGTGCCATCATCGACTTCAAAGGTGCGACGGTGAAAGAAGTGATTGTGGACGGGAAGAATCTAGCCGAGATTCGCGGGGCAAAAAATGTCCAGCGCATCACATATACGAAAGGCGCTTCTCCTTCATCCATCATCATCAAGAAATAATATGTCGAACCGCAGACACATCGTCTGCGGTTTTTTGGTTTCACCTCTATTGAAGCGGGGATAAAGAGGAAGATACTGAATATCATGGAGGATGAGACCGATGGAATTGTATAACGGAGATTTATATTGGCCAACGACCGAATCAGAGGACGTCGTGTTAGAAAAACCTGACAAAAAGGAGCATTACGACGTACTCGTCATCGGAGCCGGTATGTCCGGAACGTTGACGGCTTATACGTTACAGCAGGATGGCGTCGATTTTGCGGTGCTCGATGGGCGAAAAGTCGGTACCGGAAGCACATCAGCAAATACCGGTTTAATTCAATATTCAAATGACATCATGTTACATGAACTCGCAGAAAAAATTGGAGAAGCGGCAGCGGTACGCTTCTATCAATTATGTCTCGACGCCGTCGAATCGCTCGATCAGGTGGCGAAAGATGTCGATGCATCCGATATATATATTCGACGGGACAGCCTTTGTTTTGCGAGTGAAGAGGACGATGTTGCCAAATTGCAACGTGAGTATGAGATGCTAGCCAAACACGGTTTTGATGTGGAGTGGTTGGATCGTGAAGCACTACGCGAACGCTTCCCATTTGAAAAACCGGCGGCCCTCATCACAAAAGGTGATGCCGAGGTCAATCCGCTCACGCTCAGTCGTCAAATCATCCGTCATTTATCGAAACAACATGTCCCGATTTTTGAAGAGACGTCGGTGGATGAGGTCGTATCTGATGGTGATGGATGGATCGTGATCACCTCAAACGGGACATTTAAAGCGAATAAAGTCATCTTTGCGACAGGTTATGGGCCAGCTCCCCTACTCGACTCCCATCGGATCGATTTGAATCGGTCATACGCCATCGCAACGAATCCGATCGCCGAATTCAGCGAATGGGAAGGACGCGCGCTCATTTGGGAGACGAAACGACCATATCTCTATTTGCGCACGACTCCGGACGGGCGAATTATCGCGGGTGGGCTTGACGAAGACAAGGCCGAAACGCCGCACGATGAGGCGCTCATGAACGATCGGGCGGAACGAGTGAAAGAAAAAATCGCCGAGCTCTTCCCGATGTATGACCTAGAAGTCGATTATGCTTGGGTCGCCTTGTTTGGAGAGTCGGTGGACCAACTCCCGTTCATCGGGGAGCACCCGAATCGACCGAACTTGTTTTACTTGCTCGGATATGGGGGAAATGGGACCGTGTATAGCATGCTTGGCTCTCGTATTTTGAGTGCTCTCGTTCGTGGTCAGTCGCATCCCGATGCGGACCTCGTTCGTTTAGATCGAACGTAATCCCCGACATTTTGGGGATTGTTACATCATTGAAGGAGTGTTTTTGGATTGAAGAAAAAAAGAAAATCAAACAGGGTGTACCGACTACGTCGTCTTGCCGTATTCCTCGTCCCTCTCGGTTGCGCCATTTGGTTCTGGCCGCAGGAATCCGTCCCCACGACGCAGTTAAAGGCTGAACAAGCATCCATTTCCGAGGAAATATATACGATTGAAGAACGTACACCAATCGAACAAGACGGTGTTATTCGATATGAATACGACATCGTCGTACATGGGAACCCGAGTACGGATGAGCTTCAATCCGTCAGCCATGACGTCATCGATGACGTAAAACAGTCAGATCAATTCCAGGCCGCCTTGTTACGATTTTATGATGATGCTGCCTATATCGGGACGGAACCGCCACTCGGTGAAGCCGTATTCGCTCCGGAAGGCGACTATGGACTCGCAGACTGGGTGGAACCCGGTCAAACAGACGACATGATGTTCGGTTGGCAACTTCGAGAAAAAGAATGGACGACCAAATTGACCGATACAGAAATTCAAATTTGGAGGTCATGGCAAGATCAATATACGAAGCAGAATCCTGATGACCCCGATGCGAAAGCGAAAGTGACACGACTCATTGCCACTGAATACGAACTCGACCCTAAAGTGGTACAACAAATCGTATTGAAACAGCATGTATGGGCCGCATTATAAATGTTTGTGTGAAATCTCTCTTTTTTGAAAAAGAGGGATTTTTTTATTGGCGTTAGGGAACACCGATACAGTAGGTCAAATGGTGACTTACGACGGTCAGTCATACTTAAGGGAGGCAATCACATGGGGAACAAGAAAGAAGAGCAGTTAAAACAACATACGATTGATAACGAACAACAAGCTGGCTTGACGACAAATCAAGGTCTGAAGATGGCGGAAGACGAATTCTCGCTGAAAGCAGGACGTCGTGGTCCGACATTGATCGAGGATTTCCATTTCCGCGAGAAGATGACCCATTTCGACCATGAGCGGATTCCGGAGCGGATCGTCCATGCGCGCGGCGTAGGAGCACATGGAGAGTTCCAGGTGTATGAACCGCTCGCCGAGTTCACAAAAGCGAACTTTTTGAATGACTCTTCGAAGACGACACCCGTATTCGTCCGTTTCTCGACTGTCCAAGGCTCACGCGGGTCCGCGGATACGGTCCGTGACGTCCGTGGTTTTGCGACGAAGTTCTATACAGACGAAGGGAACTACGATTTAGTCGGAAACAACATCCCAGTCTTCTTTATCCAAGATGCCATCAAGTTCCCGGACCTCGTCCACGCTGTGAAGCCTGAACCACATACGGAAGTGCCGCAAGGGGGAAGCGCGCACGATACGTTTTGGGATTTCGTCGGACAAAACCATGAGACCGCTCATATGGTCATGTGGGCGATGAGTGACCGGGGAATTCCGCGTAGTCTACGCATGATGGAAGGGTTCGGGGTGCATACGTTCCGTCTCGTAAATGCGGAAGGAAAAGCGCATTTCGTCAAATTCCATTGGAAACCGAAGCTCGGGGTTCATTCACAAGTATGGGACGAAGCCCAAAAGGCAGTCGGGAAAAACTCTGACTTCCACCGTGTCGACTTGTATGAAGCCATCAATAAAGGCGACTATCCGGAATGGGAGCTCGGCCTGCAGCTGATCCCGGAAGAAGACGAGTTCAACTATGACTTCGACATCTTAGACCCGACCAAACTGTGGCCGGAAGAAGAGATTCCAGTGAAACTCGTCGGGAAGATGATACTCAATCGAAACGTCGACAACTTCTTCGCGGAAACCGAACAAGTCGCCTTCCACCCGGGTCATCTCGTCCCAGGAATCGACTTCTCGAACGATCCGCTCTTACAAGGTCGTCTGTTCTCGTATACGGACACGCAGCTTTCACGTCTCGGTGGACCAAACTTCCACCAGATCCCAATCAACAAGCCCGTTTGTCCGTTCCACAACAACCAGCGGGACGGGATGCATCAGATGGCCGTCCATAAAGGTCAGACGAGCTATCACAAAAACGCGCTCAATAACAATCAGCCTGAACCCGTACCAGCCGACCAAGGTGGATTTGAGCACTATCAAGAGAAAGTCGATGGACATAAGATTCGGGGACGTAGTGACAGCTTCCTTGATTTCTACTCACAGGCGAAGCTCTTCTACAACAGCATGACCGATGTCGAAAAACAACACATCCAAGATGCCTGCAGTTTTGAGCTCGGAAAATGTGAGTCGGACATGGTGAAAGAGAACGCCGTCGATTTATTGAACCGCATCGATCGTCATCTCGCTGAAGTCGTCGCCGACAACTTAGGAGTACATGTGCCCGAAGAGAATAATGAGGTCCAGTCAGATAAGACGTCCCCTGCCCTCTCGATGGCGAACACGATCAAAAAGCCAGATACGAAGAGCGTCGCCCTTCTCCTGGCCGGTGACGTGGATGCGAATCAGGTGAAACAGTGGGTGCAGACGCTCGCCGATCACAACGTCAACTACAGCCTCGTTGGCAAGAAGGCGTATATGCTTGGTGACCTGAAGGTGAAGGAGACGTACGATACGGTCGACTCGAGCCTTTTCGATGCCGCCTTCTTAGTGAGTGCCGCGACGACTGTCGAGGATGATGTGCTCGAATTTATCGAGAACACGTACAAGCACTATAAGCCGCTCGCCCTACACGTACACCATAAAGAGGCACTCGCCACATGTCGCGTGAAGCAAGACCAGCCTGGTGTCTTCACGTTTGAAGAGCATAACCTCGATGGATTCAATGCGTTCATCGATGGGATTGCGACTGCCCGATTCTGGGACCGTGCCTAACGATGTCACTTGACTCGACTCGATTCCCGAGTCGAGTTTTTTCATGTCTGTCATTCACTGCATGCAGTGCATCATCTCGGACAATCCTAATTTGATTTGGTATACTCTTTTAGTTATGTTTATTAACTATTTAAATTTGAAGAAAAGGAGGCGTCACGTATGATGCAACAACCTATTCAAAAACTTTGGACGAGAGACTTTTTAATCATCTCGCTCATCAACTTCTTCCTGACGCTCATCTTTTTCTTATTGATGGTCACCATCGGGGTGCATGCCGTCGAGTCGTACGGGGCGACCACGAGTCAAGCAGGACTCGTCACCGGCATCTTCATCATCGGGACGCTGACCGGGCGCTTGTTCATCGGTCGACTGATCGATTCGATTGGTCGGAAGAAGACGCTTTATATCGGGCTCATCTTTTTCACCGCCACGATTTTATTGTACTTCGTCCATTGGGGTGTCGGTTTCTTGTTACTGACACGGTTCGTACACGGACTCGGGATGGGATTATCGAGTACGGCAACTGGGACCATCGTCGCGCAAGTCATTCCCGCGACTCGAAAAGGTGAAGGGATCGGTTACTACAGCATGAGTTCTACTCTAGCGACAGCCATCGGGCCATTCGTCGGATTACTCCTCAGCCAACACACGAGCTTCAACGTCATCTTCGGCCTTTGTTTTGTGATCGGGGTCATCAGTTTGGCGAGTACGTTCTTTGTGAATGTACCGGAAGTCGACGCACCGGAAGTCGTGCGCGGATTCTCTTTAAAATCGTTCGTCGAACCTAAAGCGCTCCCGATTGCCTTGATTATCGGGATGGCCGCACTAAGCTACTCGAGTGTCTTGTCCTACATCAACTTCTACGCGAGTGAACTCGACTTGATCGAGGCAGCGAGTATCTTCTTCCTCGTCTATTCGGTCGCCGTTCTGTTATCACGACCAATCACAGGAAAATTGATGGACGCGCGCGGAGCGAACGTCGTCATGTATCCGGCAATCGCCATCTTCGCGATCGGACTGCTCGTGCTCAGCCAAGCGAATAGCGGTTGGATGCTTCTACTTGCCGGTGCGTTAATCGGATTAGGCTTCGGGAATATCCAATCCGGCACCCAAGCGATCGCCGTCAAGGCTTCTCCACCTCACCGAATGGGGATGGCGACATCGACCTTCTTCATCGCACTTGATGCCGGTCTAGGGTTCGGTCCCTATTTCATCGGGTTGTTGATTCCGTTGACAGGCTTCTCGACCCTTTATTTGATTCTTTCAGGCGTCGTTCTCTTTACCATTTTCTTGTATTACGTCATGAACGGACGGAACGAACAAAAACAACTGAACGAAGCGGCTTGACGGGATGTACGTACATCCCGTCTTTTTTTGAAAGTTCACACATTTGGTCGAATGATGCGGTAAGATAAAAATGACGTGTTAAAAATAGAATGTACGAAATGAGGGAGACGAGATGAAAGCTGACCAAACACTTCAATCCAACGCATCGATTTTACTACGGACGTTCGATAAAATTTCAGACTATGTGTTCTTTATGGAAGTCGATGGTTCAGCATATCGCTACGTCTTCGTAAACGAGCCTGGGAAACGGGCCATCAATTGGTCGGATGCGGATGTCGGGAAGACCATCGACGAATTGGTCCCGACCGAGACCGCTACACTTATTACACAGTATTACGATGAAGCGATTCGTACAAAAAAGAGTGTCGTCTATGAAGATTACCGTCTGGCCGACTCCTTTTATACGGATACGGTCGAGGCGGACGATGTATTGACGCTCCCCCTTCATTATTTCGAGTCAGAAGTGACGCCGATTTTTAATGATGAGGGAATCTGTACCCATATCGTTTCCGTCGTTCGTGAAGTGACGGAACGGAAGCGTCGCGAACTCGAATTGTCGATCTTAAAAGATCATCACGAGTCGCTACGACGGTATTCTCCTCATGGCATCTTTGTGCTCGACCACCAGCTGAACATCAAATCCATCAACCCGGCCGTCACGGTTATCACGGGTCATACGGAACAAGATATGCTTCACCAGCCGTTCCTGCACTGGCTTCCCGAGAGTGAGCGATCTCGGGTCAGGAAAGGGTTACAATTCACGCTGTCTGGGATTCCACACAAGTATTCCATTTACGCTGAACATCAATCCGGTGAACGACTCGATTTAACCGTCCTCAACATTCCAATCGAGGTCGGCGGTAACATCACCGGCCTGTTTGCAATCATCATCGATTTGACGCCAGAGAAGAACGCTGAGCGTGCCACGGTCGAAAGCGAACGTCGTTATCGTCAATTGATTGAGACGATTCCGGAGGGCATCATCGTGCATCAGGAAGGACAGATTTTATATGCGAACGCGATGGCACTCGCCACAATCGGGGAAACCTATCTTGAGTGTGAATCGATTTTTTCATTCATCGCAGAAGAGTATCATCAGTCCACCCGTCAACGACTCGCCTCACTCGAACTCGGAGGTCCCGTCCAAGATACGGAAATGGTCATCGTGACACCGAGTGGAGACAAGCTCCAAATGGATATCAGTAGCCTTCTCATCGATTATGAGGGAGAGACGGCCGTCCTTACGATTTTGCGTGATGTCACGGAAAAACGTGAAATGGAACAAGCGTTAAGACAAAGTGAGTTACAATATCGATTGATCACAGAAAACATGAGCGACCTCGTCTGCATACTAGAGCGGGATGGTACCGTTCGCTATGCGTCCCCTTCTCACCGTACCGTGCTCGGCTTCGCGGCCGGGTATTACGAAGGGAAGAATACGCTCGACTATATCCATCCGGACGACATCCACGTCATCAGAGGACAGTTGAAAGAAATGAAGGAACAAGACGTGTCCTTGACCCTTGAGTTCCGTCATTTTCATGCTGATCAGCGCTGGATTTGGCTCGAAACGAAAATTCAGGCCATCTATGATGAGTCCGGACATCTCCTTCACTACTTGACGGTCAGCCGAGAAATCATGCAGCGAAAGGCACTCGAGAAACAGCTGAAACATTTGGCGTATCATGACACGCTGACCGATTTACCGAACCGTCGTTTCTTCCTCGCCTACCTCGAGGAAGCGATCGATCGAACCGAATTCGAGCAAGGTGAATTGGCCGTCCTCGCCCTTGACGTCGACCGGTTCAAACAAATCAACGATACGTTCGGTCATGATGTGGGCGATGAGCTCTTGCGACAACTCGCTCGTCGATTGACCTCCGTGCTTCGCAAACAAGATATGATTGCGAGACTTGGCGGTGACGAGTTTGCCGTCCTCATTCGCTTCACCGATTCAACAGCCTTGCACCGCGTTGCAGAAAAAATCATTCAAGCACTTCAGCGTCCATGGGAAATCGACCAACATACGTTCATCACGACTTCAAGTGTCGGGGGCGCGCGATATGTGAAAGGACTATCGACCAAGCAGTTACTAAAACGTGCCGACCTCGCTCTCTATGAAGCCAAAGCAGGCGGAAGAAATCAATATGCACTCGCAAAGGACCACCAATAAGTGGTCCTTTTTTCACGTGAAACATCGAAAATAAATCATAAAATACGAACATTAAACATCAATACATTCAATTTTATTCATTTTTAAGATAAATTGATTGAGTTATCCTTTGACTTTAAACTCTATTCACGTTATATTACCGAATGGGCGAAGTTTTTTTATTGTTCAATACGCTAATGTTCGTGAATAGGGGTGCGATATATGGATAAAGTATTTGATTATGAAGATATTCAATTAATTCCTGCAAAATGTATTGTCGACAGTCGTTCGGAATGCGATCCGACCGTCGAGCTCGGGGGCTTCACATTCCGTTTACCGGTCGTCCCGGCTAACATGCAGACGATTATCGATGAAAAGGTCGCATTGATGCTGGCCAAGAACGGGTATTTTTACATCATGCATCGCTTCAATCCAGAGACGCGCCTGGCGTTTATCCAAGACATGCATGAGCGTGGTTTGTATGCGTCCATCAGTGTCGGCGTGAAAGATGAAGAGTATGGGTTTATCGAAATGCTCAAATCGACCGGTCATACGCCAGAATTTATTACAATCGATATCGCACATGGACACTCGAATGCGGTCATCCGCATGATTCAGCATATCAAACACCATCTTCCTGGATCATTCGTCATCGCGGGGAACGTCGGGACACCAGAGGCCGTTCGCGAATTAGAGCATGCCGGAGCGGATGCGACGAAGGTCGGAATCGGTCCGGGTAAAGTGTGTATCACGAAAATCAAGACAGGTTTTGGTACCGGGGGCTGGCAATTGGCTGCACTTCGCTGGTGTGCCAAAGCAGCGACGAAGCCGATTATCGCGGATGGGGGCATCCGTACACACGGGGACATCGCAAAATCGATTCGCTTCGGCGCTTCGATGGTCATGATCGGTTCATTGTTCGCCGGACACGATGAATCACCGGGGGAAACGTTCGAGCAAGACGGGAAACAACTGAAAGAGTATTTCGGTTCAGCTTCTGAGTTCCAAAAAGGAGAGCGAAAGAACGTCGAGGGGAAAAAGATGTTTGTCGAACACAAAGGGGCATTGCAAGATACATTGACCGAGATGGAGCAAGATCTCCAATCGGCGATTTCTTACGCGGGTGGTGACAGTCTCGAGGCATTGCGCACCGTAGACTACGTCATGGTAAAAAACTCAATCTTCAATGGGGATAAAGTATATTAAAAAGGCGACCTCGTGTCGCCTTTTATAGTTCCTTCATCATCATGTAGTAATCCGATCCCGGTGGGTAGTCCGGTAGCATACCTGCGACTGTGTAGCCGAATCGCTCATAAAACGGTTTGGCTTGAAACGAGAACGTCGTCAGCTTCACACGCGTCGCACCGAGCGACTTCGCTAACGCCTCCCCTTCTTGAAGCAATTGGCTACCGATGCCCTGACCATGAAAGTCTGCATCGACCCAAAGGCGATCCAAATCGAACCACCCCCAATATACGCTCCCATACAAGCCGGCGATCACCCGTCCTTCTTGCTCCACTTTCAACTGAATGGCCGGTATGTGCGCCTCACGAATGTCACGATGGTGAATCGAACGAACGTTGTTGTACTCACGTAATTGAGTGGTCAAAAACTGTTGGAACGTCTCGTCTTCCTCATAAATTCGCGTGATAGTATGTGTCATCTTCCCACCGTCCCATTCACAAAAAACGAAATCAATTCTTCCTCTTCTTCATTGACTTCACGATTGACGAGTGAAGCATATGACTGCGTGATTCCATCGATATTTCCTGGGAAATCACACGAAATGGTGGCAATTCGTCTTAATGCAAGACAATCTTCCGCGAACGCTTCACGACTCACCATCTCACCGTGTGACCAGACAATCTGTTGGGCATCAAACGATTCCAATACATTCAACAACCGAAGGGTTTCTTCCGGAGTCATTCGCCATGTCGGAGAATAGATGTCTGCGTATAACGCGTCTCCTAAAAATAATACCCGCTCTTCTACAACATACAGGACAACCGCATCTTTCGCGTGGTCTCCTCCGACATGTCGTAACACGACGTGAACACCACCGAGGTCGAGCGTCAGCGACTCTTGAAACGTCAGCGTGGGCAACACGATTTCGATATCGCGCGTATCTCCATACTCTTCTCGGATCGCCTGTGCACAAAACTCGATTTCAATCCCTTGCGCCACCCGCTCATCAAGCGAGACATCATCCCAAGCATACGGAACGAGTTTCTCCATTCCTCGTTTTGTCGCCTCACTCGCAATGGACACCTTTCCTTCGAGTGCAGGTAAACCAAAGATATGATCCCAATGCCAATGAGTCAACGCAACCATTGAAGGCGCGCGGAGGCCTTGTTTCTCTAGCTGTTCTAAAAAGAATGAAGCGTGCGACACGGAATTGCCCGCGTCGATAAGTAGCGTATGCGTATCGCCGACAACGGCACCGAGAATCGGTCGGTCTGTGCGGTCGACCGGTGTCATATACCAAAAACGATCCGAATGTTTGATCAAAGTTTGCATGAACGAACAGACTCCTCTTCCAATATATTCGTTAATTCTTCGAATGAACGCCTCTCATCGTTTTGAATCTGAACGTGGCGAAGCGGGAGTCGTTCAAGTAGTTCGAGTTCACGACGCTGACGTTCCACTAAAATCTCAATCGTCCCGACTACCCCCTCACGACTATGGTTCACGCCATAGGCACCGCTCGTATAATACTCGACAAAGCCGACTTGCCATTCCATTGGTCGTTCATCATATACGATTGGAAAAATGCGTGCGACGTCATTCAACGCCAAATAAACGACCATCGGATCAATCGGTTTTAGGATGTCCGCGACTTCTTGAACGTATGCTTCCATATCCGCTAACGGAACGTCTTGAGAAACCATTCCAATCGTGAAAGGATTTTGGAGCAACGCACATTCAAAGATGACGTCTTGTTCTTCCCGCTCTACCTTTTGAACATACCGCCGCCAGCGTTCGCACATGATTCGTGTGTGAAGGGCGAAAGGCAACTCGTAGACGTCCGTTCCGGCACGTTCTTCACCATCATCATAACAGACGAGCCATCCCTCCTCGATTTCATCAAGAATACGACCAGTTGATGGTTTCTCCTCGACCCAATAGACATCATGCATATCCACGGGGTGTGACGCATCCACTTCCGAATAGAACTTACCATTTTGTTTATCTTGTAGCCTCTCGGCAAACGTAGATTTCCCGCTTCCCGGTAATCCTTCAATCAACCATAATTTCCCCATACTTAAATCCCCTTGTCATCTGAGTATCCACCATATTGGAACCACTGGTCCCCTCCATTGTTCTTTGCAATATACATCGCTGCATCTGCTTGTTGAAGAATCGAATCGACGGTGTCGATCGACTGGACCAGGGTGACGCCAACACTTGCTGTAAGATGAATGACTTCACCATTCGACGCGTCTATTCCCTGGGAAATAACTTCATTGAGCTGTTCAATCCCACTCAGTGGACCCGTTTGTACCAACATGAATTCATCGTCTGAAAAACGGTACACTTGACCACCAACACGCTGGACGAATTCATTTAATCGTTGTGCGATTTCAATTAACACTTCATCCCCTATCATGTGCCCGTACTGATCGTTGATTCTTTTAAAATCGTCTAGATTGACCAGTGTCACTGTAATCGCTGGCGTCCGGTGCATCTTTTTGTATAAATCGGTCGTGAGCGTATGACGATTATACAGTTTTGTCAGTTGATCTTGTTTTGCGATTCGAATCATCTCGCGTTGTTTCCGTTCCTTTCGAATTCCGTTCTCCATCCATCGTGCAAGCAATCGTACCGTCCCAGTCAACTCTTGCAACGTTTCCTCGTCGAGATGATCATTCAAGTTGCCTTGCTCCGAGAGAAGAACGACCCAGCCAAACACTTGATGCGCATGCGTCAAAGGAAAACTGACTAGTCTCGTGAATTCAATACCGTCTACAATCAGATCACCTTCCTGAAGCGTTTGCGCGCCGACCGTTGTCAGTTGATGTAGGGAATGCAGTTCTTCTTCCCCCCAAGTCAGACGAGAGACCCCATTCTCTACTAGAAGACGATGCGATGGTTCGATCGAGAAGATGACCGCGTGGGAGTAACCGACCCATTCCAATAAAATTTCTTGTACCCGGGCCAATTGATCTTGGAACGGTACACGCAATGCCGTCGCTTCATACAATGCTTCGATTGATTGTTGTCGAGTGATTTGTCTTCTCGAGACTTCCGTGTGCTCGATTTCTGTCATGACCCAATGCGTAAACGATTCGAGCGCCTTCAGGTTTTCTTCTGGGAACGTTCTCGCCTGCCCATCCACTACGCAAAGTGTGCCGATGACGTGACCTTGCTTCGTCCGCAACGGTACACCTGCATAAAATCCGATTCGGTCAATCCAAGGACTGTCACTTTCAATCGCTGCTGCCGCAACATCTTCAATCACCAGCGGAGACTCTGATGTGACAACCCGATTACATAACGTCCATTCCCGTTTGAGGTGAGCGGATTCGAGCTCGATACCGACACACGATTTGAACCACTGTTGGTCTGTCGTCATGATGGAAATGAATGCGATTGGCATCTGAAAGGTTTGTGCGACCAATCGGGAGATCCGGTCAAATCGTTCCTCTTGTGGCGTATTTAAAATTTCCAATCGTAATATCGCTTTGAGTCGTTGCAATTCACGCTCATCTAGAGAAGGATGCAACAACTGCGCAGGCTGCTCAATCTTCGATAACATCATCTGATGGGAATGCAAGATTCCGAGGGCCTCTTCTAACTCCGCGAGCGGCATCGGACGACTGAAGAAATACCCTTGAATCTCATCGCAGCCGAGCTGACGTAAGATCCGATACTGTTCTTCCGTCTCCACACCTTCAGCCGTCACCTCTAACTCTAGTTTTTTAGCCAACGAGACAATCAGTTTGACGATTTCATACTCTTTCATGCCGCTCTCCTGATCAAGTTGCGCGACGAACGACCGGTCGATCTTGATTCCATCAATCTCGAACAACTTCAAATAATTCAACGAGGAATAACTGACCCCAAAGTCATCAATCAACAGTCGAAATCCTTGTTGTTTGAGCGATTCGACCGTTTTGATCGCCGCGACCGGTTCATGCATCAACGTGTGCTCGGTCACCTCAAACTCAAATTGTTCCGGCACAAGACCGTACGATGCAATGATCGCAATCAGTTCATTCATATGGTGTTCATGAAATAAATTCGGTGAGACATTCACAGCCACGCGGCGCCCTTCAAACTGCTCAGGTTGTGACGACACATCCTGACATACCCGATTCATGACGAATCGTGTCACGTCTTCGATCAAGAGTGACTGTTCAGCCACACGAATGAACGTTTCAGGTGAAATGAATCCGAGAACAGGACTCTCCCAGCGAATGAGTGCCTCAAAATGAATCGCCCCGTCCATCGACACTTTCGGTTGATACACCATGTATAACTCATCTAGCTTCAACGCTTTGACCAGTTCCGTTTCGATCATCATCTCATCGATGTAACGCTGCACGTACTCATCGTGTTCATATAAACGAATCGTTTGATTTCCCGTCTGACGCGCTTCCAACAGAGCCGTGGAGGCGTTCATGATGACACGGTCGGCATCCGCTGTACCGGCACCAATCCCGATACAACTCGATAACGGGAATTCGGCCTCCGCCACTTGATACGAATGATCTGCAATCACGTCAAGCAAATGCTCGGCGTACATGTATGCCAACCGGATTGGAGTATGAGGTAACACCGCGATAAAGTCTTCACCGTCTACTCGACCGATAATTGAACCTTTCGGAAGCGTATTCGCCAATTGACGTGTGATGTCTTTAATCAACTGATTCGAGCGCTCCACACCTTGAAGCGACATCATCATCTTGAAACGGTTGATGTGAAGGCGCATGACGCTCGTCTCTTCGGTGTCATGTTGCTCGAACAACTGGTCGAGCTCCAATTTGACTTTCATCAGATTTGGCATACCGGTCAAATAGTCCATATGCTCGATACTCTTTAACAACTTGATCTCCGCCTCCTCGGATAAATCAGTTGTCAAACCGAGTACATAACGAACGAGTCCATCCTCATCTTCAATCGGTACAAGCATAGAAGAAGCGAATCGGGCCGTATTGGAGTCGATGTTCATTTGCGACATGAAGTAGACCGGCTCCCCTGTCTCAACGACCGCATCATAATGTTCAATCAATTCCTCGACCACTTCCGAGCGATACATCTCATGTAAATACCGCCCTTCTACATCACTTGGAAGCGAAGAGGCCACCTTCCCCTGTTCGCTCACATTTACGTAACGATAGCCTGCTTCTGTCACTTCCATTAGAAATACCATTCGATACAAGCGTGTGAACAGCTCGAATAGATAATATGGGTCGCCTTTCATCCGTTGCATCGTATCCCTCCACCCGTTCCTTTTTCTTATAGTGTAGTTGGTTTCGCTCAAACTATGGAGAAAACCTTTGAAAAAATGGGGAAACGTTTTTCTCTTATAAAAAAACACCCTCTCATACTTGAGAAGGTGCTCTTCAGGTTAAAGCAATTCATTCGCCAAGAGACGATAGACGTTCAGGCGATCTTCCTGCTTATGCTGGATGCTACAAATCATCGCCTCATCGAAACCGTAACGTTCCGACTCATCCCGTAACTGTTCCGCGATTTGTTTCGGCGTCCCTACGAGGTGGATAGCTCGGTTGTTGGCGATGTGGATTTTATCGACCTCCGTGAGCGGATAGTCGTGAGCCGCTTCCGGACTGAGTAATTGTCTCAATTGACCACGCATCAAGAAGAGACGCGACAGATCAGAAGGTCGGGCCAAATATTCGGCCTCTTCTTCCGTCTCTGCCGTCGTGACCAAATACGTGACGCTGATGTCCGGTTTCTCCATGAAATCAGACGGCGTGAAATGGTGACGGTATGTGTCGAGCGTATCGACACTCAATTGTCCGTTAAAGAACTGGGCAAACGAATAGCCGAGCCCCATCCGTCCGGCCTGCACGGCGCTGTTCCCACTCGAACCGAGTAACCAGGCTTCTGGAAGGCTGACACCAGTCGGAGCAGCCGGTGTATTTTTATACCATCTTTCCTCCGGTGCCTCATCTTTAATCAATTGAAGCGTCGTATCGAGTTTTTCGTAAAGTCCATCCATCATCGGTTTCTGCCCTTGTGACATCGCATAGATCGCGTTCGCATCACCGCCTGGCGCACGTCCGACACCAAAGTCGATCCGTCCTGGAGCGAGCGCGCTGAGCGTCTTGAATACCTCTGCCATCTTGAGTGGCGAGTAGTGCATCATCATGATGCCGCCGGACCCGAGACGAATCTTGTTCGTCTTCGCTGCCAGATAAGCCGTGATGACCTCTGGAGCCGAGCTGGCGAACGACATGCCACCATGATGCTCCGCCATCCACATACGGTAATATCCTAACTCTTCTGCGACTTGTGCGAGCTCGACCGCGCTGTTCAGCGCATGTTCTCCTGTATGACCCGACGTGACCGGCGCCTGGTCTAACACACTCAATCTCATCATGCATTCTCCTATCTCTATAATGAAGTTTCTAAATATCTTGAATTTGTTGGACTCGCCGTCATCATACTAAATGGTTTGATGGAATACGAGTGTTTTGCCTAGTGTTTAACCTTGTATTTTTCAGAAAATTTCCGCATGTTGTTGATAGCACCTGGTCATATTTTCTATACTAAGAAAGAAATACGTTTCAATAGCGGCTGGATGTGTAATGGGGATACATAGACAGCACAATCACTTCGGGGAAATGGGGAATGCATCATGAATGGTTCATCAACACCAGACGGAAAGAAACCTTCTTTTTCGAGTCGAGACTTCTTTAAGTTCTTGATTCCATCACTCATCGGGATCATGTTTTTCATCGTACCAATCTCATCAGAGGAAGGCTTCACGATTCCCGTCGCCTTCTTATCCAATCTGCTGATTGACTGGATTGGGGATTTCGTCCCGACACTCGCCGTCATCATGATGGGGATTTCGATTGTCGGCTCATTATTACTCTTTACGGCACGTCCTGCTTTTATGATGGAGCGACCATCCATCAACGCACTGTTTAGCGTGACACCGTTTTGGTTCGTCATGCGCGTGATCGGTTTCATCGCCGGGGTCATGACGCTACTCACACTCGGACCAGAGATGATCACGTCAGAATTTACAGGGGGCTTATTGCTCTTTGATTTGATTCCAATCTTATTTGCGACATTCTTCTTTGCCGGTATGTTGTTACCGCTCTTATTGAACTTTGGACTTCTCGAGTTCGTCGGGACGTTCTTGATGAAGATCATGCGTCCGCTCTTCCGCTTGCCAGGGCGCGCCTCACTTGACTCGCTCGCCTCATGGGTCGGGGATGCGACGATCGGAATTCTACTGACGACAAAACAGTACGAGGAAGGCTATTACACGAAACGGGAAGCGTCAATCATTGCGACGACATTCTCCGTCGTCTCCATCACCTTCACCATCGTCGTCTTACAGTATGTCGAACTCGACCAATACTTCTTGCCTTACTACGGAGCCATCGTCTTATCCGGACTAGTCGCCGCTCTCATCATGCCACGAATTTATCCGTTGTCTAAAAAGGCAGATACGGCTTATGAGAAGACCGAGCTCAAACCGGAAGAAGAAGTACCAGCGAACGTGTCACTCGGTAAATGGGCGTTAATTCAGGCGTTACAAAAGTCACGTTCAAGTAAAAGTTTCCTAGAGACGCTCAAAGACGGCTTCAAGAACGTGCTCGATATGTGGATCGGCGTCCTCCCTGTCGTCATGGCAGTCGGGACGATTGCGGTCGTCATCGCAGAATATACGCCGTTCTTCACTATCCTCGGAAAGCCGTTCGAACCGATTTTGATGCTCCTTCAAGTGCCTGAGGCATCGGAAGCCGCTCAAACGATGGTCGTCGGTTTCGCCGACATGTTCTTGCCGGCCGTTCTCGGAAGCGGCATCGAGAGTGAGTTGACACGGTTTGTCATCGCTACATTGTCGGTTACCCAGCTCATCTATATGTCAGAAGTCGGGGGCTTGTTGCTCGGTTCAAAACTACCGATCTCATTCCTCGACCTCGTCTTGATTTTCTTGTTACGTACCTTCATCACCCTTCCGATCATCGTCGGCATCGCACATCTTGTGTTTTAACGAAAACGACGCCCTTTCTCTTTTATGAGATGGGGTGTCCTTTGTATACTAAAAGAAAAGGAGGGAGACCGAGATGGAGCACCCATTTGCAGGACAACTCGAGGTTGCGAACAACGGCTATGCCGGGATCATCGACCCGGAAGCTTATGTGAACGATCGTTATCACGGACGCTGGACATTAAAGCGTTCTGTACAGATTGAAGGCGTGCCCGTCTTGCTCCAACGTCAGTTCGAGAACGGCAAGAACAACTGTACGTTGACGTCGATCACCGCCATCTTCCGTTTCTATCGAGATCATGGGTATGCGAACATCCCAGATGATGTGACACAGATCCAAGAAGATGTGCGCGAGATCGCCTTCAGGCACCATTTCAAAGACGAGAAAGGGACACCGCCGACACAAATCGCCACCATCATCACGAAACTGTGGAAGCGATACGGGTACGACGGTCGAGGCAGTTCCCGCTATCTTTGGAAATGGTCGACGTTTGAGCGTGAGCTGAAAGCAGGACGCCCGTTTGTGTTGAATATGGCGAACGGCTTTTATAAAAATCATTCCGTCACGGGAGTCGGCTACTTGCAGTTTGAAAAACGGGGGTTCCCGGACGTCATCTTGTTAGCCGTGCTCGATAATCGTTCGAAGGACGTGCGCTATATCGACTTCAACGAATTCAACTTTTGGGGAAGCATCACACGCATCCATCCGCCAGCCACTCGTCCATAATCGTGTCAATCGCTTCTCCGATTTTTAAAAGGTGCTCGCGCTTCGCATATGACCCGTAATGTAGCCCGTTTGAATCACGGCCATTCCCGAGCCCAACGAACACTTCTGAAGGCTTCATATGGAGGCCGATCATCGGGATACCCGAATCATGGCGTCCGATTTCATAGGTGACGGCGGGATATGCAGACAGTCTTCCGATTGTTGAAAAACCGTTCAAGGCACGACAGTTATCCCGTCCGAGCACGATGATACGGATCGGTTTGATGTACGCAATCGTCCGCTCCAACAGTTCGATTGAGGTCGGATGTTCCATCCAGTGGTGCCCCGTCCTCATCTTCCCCATCTGTTCATATGTCGCAAACTTGAAAAAATCGACGTGGATGACAGCGGCCGGATGATCATAGAACGAACGCCCCATCCCGTTGAGGAGCGCCTCGAGTTTGGCGCCACCCGGTTTCCCAAACCAGCTCGTCGTCGCGCGACCCGACTCGAAATAGACCGATGCCCGTTCGAGCGTTTGTTGCAGCGCCTCTTCATTTCCGAGGTAATCTTCAAACGAGAGCGTTTCCCGCCAATAGAACTTTTGGTGTTGCCCCGTTCTCGGTGTCCCGTCACGATGTAAAAACTCGCCGCGAGACGGATTCGTCCCGATAGTCAGCCATTGATTCGGACTAGGTCGACCGTACCAAAGGACAGGCGACGCCTCCGGAATCAATTCTTTCCCGAACGGTGTATCGCACAATGCCTGCTGAAATCGGATCGCGTCTTGTAACAGTCGTACTGCCTCCATGTCATCCCTCCTCTCCCGTTCGTTTCCCGCTTTCGAGAGTTTATAAAATGCGTTATAGTGAGAGGACGAAGCCAAACAAAGGACGTGTATACATGCGCATCAATAAATTCATCAGTGAATCAGGCAAGGCGTCCCGTCGCCAAGCCGACCGTCTCGTCGAAGAGGGACGCGTCACCATCAACGGGAAGAAAGCAAAAATCGGCGACCAGGTCAAACCGGGGGATGAAGTCCTCGTCAACGGTTCGGTCGCTCGGGTCGCCCGAAACAACGTCTACATCGCCGTCCATAAGCCGGTCGGGATCACAAGTACGACAGAGAAGAAAGTAAAAGGAAACTTGGTCGACATGGTCAACCACCCGCTCCGCATCTTCAACATCGGTCGTCTCGATAAAGACTCGGAAGGTCTCATCCTCATGACGAACGACGGCGATATCGTCAACGAAATTCTTCGTGCCGAAGGCGAGCATGAGAAAGAATACATCGTCTCGGTTGATAAGCCAATCACACCAGAGTTCGTCGAGCAGATGGAAGCCGGCGTCAAAATCCTCGGACAGAAGACGCTACCGTGTAAAGTCCGTCCGCTTTCAAAGTTCGATTTCAACATTACCCTCACGCAAGGACTCAACCGCCAAATCCGTCGGATGTGTGAGGCGCTCGGATACGAAGTATTCCGCCTCCAACGTGTTCGTGTCATGAACATCACGCTCGGGAAACTGCCGCCTGGACAATGGCGCGATCTTTCGAAGAAAGAGCGTGAGCAGCTGTTCCGCGAATTGAATTACGAACCGAAAGAATGGTACTAAAAAGCAGCCTGAGTCGTCTCAGGCTGCTTTATTCTGATCGAAGTGATGCGACATAATCGGTCTCACGGCGAATGAAACGTTTAAGTTGAGCGTTCAAGTCGTCAAGCTGTCCCATTGTCGTTCTGAACTTGAAGGTCGCATGGAAGTGATCAAACGAATCGTGTTGCCACTCGTCATGGATGAAGACGTCGACTTGAATCGTGCCTGTCCGATCAATCAGTGTGAACATGAGGCTGATTTTTTGGTCATCCGCATCCGGGTCCAACAACTCCCAAGTCACGGGATTCTTTCCCCATATGTTATTGAATCCATCGATTGAGTCAATCAGTTCTTGCAATGTCTCGTCCTGTATATATACATCTTGATTGCTCGAACAGACGGATGCATGGAGCTGTAGCCTAACCTGATAAAACAGCTCAGTCTCATCCATCCAAATCCGTTCCATCTCGAATTGAGTTTTCACTTTTCGTACCCGCCTTTTCGTTTTAATCTGACCACTTACTCTGGGCGAAGCGATTCGACCGAATTGGTTTCGCGTACCAAGAATGCCGACAGTTGTCGCTGCAAATCATCCATCTGTCCCATTGTCGTCTCAAACGAGAAGGTTGCGCTCATGTCTCCGCCATCACCTTTACTTTGCTCGATTGCGGCGCTGACTTGAACAACCCCTCTTGCATTCGCAAGCGCGAACGTCAAGGAGAGACGGACGAGTGGAAGGTTGAGTATCCACATCTCCGGAGACTTCCCATTCCGTTCATTGAACGCTCGTAACGAAGAGATAAAGGCGTTGATATCGGATGCTGTGACATACTCGTTCACGGTAACCTCGCACCACTTTCCTTTTAGTGTCATCATCACTTCGATTGCGAAATCGTCTTCCCATATTCGAATCATTTCGAACTGTTCTACCATCCTCATCCCCACGCTTCATTGAATTGATTCAATTTCTGATAAAGGTCCTCAAGACTTCCCTCATCTAAACAAATGAACTATTTACTGGTACAGGTAGAAGACCGAAGTTGAAGTTGGACTTGCTAAAACAACTCCGTTTTATCCATCCATACTCTTACCCATCTAAAATTAGATTTCCATTCCTAAGTTACAGTTTTTGTTAGCCATTCAAATACCCATCCCAGTCGAAATCTTCAATTTCCTGAAACGTCCCATCCTCGTTACGTTCATACACACAAAGTGGTGGCTGTTTAACTAACGTTAGAATAGAGTCATCGATATTCAAGATGACACCGATTGACACGATGTGAAAATGATCTGCATCATTTAAGTAAGCATCATCTTCATATCCGCTCAAAAAGGACCAACCTGAATCCCCTTTCTCATGTGGCTCATCTCGCAACATAAAATGAAATTCTTCACGTTCTAACACATCCGCACTGACCGTCACAAGCGTATCCATATAATAATCCCACTCATCCTCAGCTGGATCTTCAAGTTCGGTCTGACAAATATGCTCCATCCCGAACGAAAGGACGGTACCTAACGTGATTGGTAAACGATACGGCTCATTATCGAGCACACCTTCAAACTGATTACCGTTGACCGATGTGATTCGGACCCACATCCGTTCTCCCCGATACCCATCAGGCTCAGCAACATCAGTCGCAAAAATCAATTTCACATAGTCATCGACTTTTAATCGGCTCAAGACCGCTGTGCTCGGTATATAAAACGTATAAGGAGCTGCTCGATGCAATGCATGTGCATCATCTAAATACCAGTTCATCTAATCCCTCCTAAATAACGAAACTACCTCCTAGTTAGTATAGACAGTTACGACTCAAGAATACAAAAAAGGATTCAGTTCAGAAGAACTAAATCCACATGGTGTTATTTCGCCGTCACGCCACCGTCTACCGGAAGTTCGATCCCGCTAATATGGTTCGCTTCGTCTGACGCGAGGAATAGGACGGCTGCCGCCACCTCATCCGCTTGTCCGAGATTCGGCAAAGCGATTTGATTCAAGAAGTGCTGCTTATAGTCCGGATGTTCCATATGCGGCGCACTCATCGGTGTCACGATATACCCAGGATGCACCGAGTTGACCCGAATATTTTGCTTCCCGTAATCGACGGCCGCTGCTTTCGTGAGAGAACGGACCGCACCTTTTGAGGCCGTGTATGCCCCAGCACCTGCCATACCGGTCAGTGCTGAGATGGAGGAAATGTTGACGATCGATCCTCCGCCATTCTCTGTCATGAGCGGAATCGCATACTGTGTCCCTAACATGACCCCATCGATGTTGATGCGATACGTGCGCGCCCAGTCCTCTTCTGTCTGTTCCAAGAACGGTTTCGCAAGTGCGATTCCAGCGTTATTGACGAGAATATCTAATTTGCCACACGTCGCTTCGACTTCTGCAAACACGTCTTCCCAGCTTGAACGTGAGGTCACGTCATGCTTCACCGCGATGGCTTCCCCACCTTGCGCCCGAATCGAATCGACCACGCTCCCTACCCCTTGTTCATTGATATCTGTTGCGACGACCGTCGCCCCTTCTTTGGCGAATAGGCGTGCCGTCGACTCTCCCATACCGCTTCCTGCCCCTGTGATGACCGCTACTTTCCCCTGTAAACGCATTGTCCCAGCTCCATTCATTAAATTATGATAGTATAACTATCATAATCATAATTGGATGTGACATTAATCTCAACGAAACTGCTTGAAGACGATATACTAAGGACAAGACAATGAGGTGATGGAATTGAGTAAACGACAACAAAACAAAGAGGAACGAATTCAACTGATTATCCAAGAGGCAGAACGCTTATTTATAGAGAATGGCTTTGAGAAGGTTCAGATGCAGGACATCGCGGACGCGGCAGGGATTGGGGTGGCGACACTGTTTCGCTACTTCCCGAAGAAAGATCAATTAATCGTTGCGGCAGCCGTCAAGAATCTACAACCGACACTCGAGAGATTTGAACAATTCATGCATGAGGAAGGCAACGCATATGAGCGGCTTGAGGCCATCTTGAACCACTTTTTCGAGATGCAGTTGGAACGGACGAACCACGCCCGTTTTCGTGAGGCGTTCGAGAGCTATGCATCGTTCGTCGCCACACCCCTTCCTGGCATCGAGACATACATTGACGTACAACGACGAATCATGCAGACACTCGAACCGTTGATTGAAGACGGAAAGCGTGATGGCTCGTTCCGACCAGATATCGATGTGAAGGTGACCGTCGTCACAATCATCAATACGTTCGGGACGTTCGGCAACAATATCCTATTGAAGTCGCACATCAGTTATTTAGAAGACGATATCGAACCGGCTGTGCAAATCAACGTATTAAAAAAGATGTTGCTCGCATCCATTCGAGCATAAGAAAAGCCTCCCTTCGTTTGAAAGGAGGCTAGTTGTATACATAAAAAATGAGCACCTCTCACTAGAGGTGCTCTCGAAAGTCTACCGCGACGGACCACGCTCCACAACGTGCTCCTCAAGGGAATGTCCGCCGTCTTACATAGACCAGCTCATCGCATGTACTCAACTATATGCGAAACCTACGTCCTCGTCAATCTTTTCTTCAAATCCGGTTGACATCTTCCTAATTTTTAGGATAATCAATAGTGTTAGCACTCTTTATAAGAGAGTGCCAAAATATAGACATTAAAAGGAGAACGATCATGACAAAGAAACAGTTTCAAACGGAATCGAAACGAATTTTAGAGTTGATGGTCCACTCAATTTATACACATAAGGACATCTTCCTGCGTGAGCTCATCTCGAACGCGAGTGATGCCATCGACAAGATGTATTATCGTGCCCTCTCAGACGAAAGCATCGAGTTCAACAAAGACGATTACTTCATCAAAATTGAACTCGACAAAGAAGCACGGACGATCACGATTCGCGATACAGGGATTGGGATGACAGAAGAAGAACTCGAAACAAACCTCGGAATCATCGCCAAGAGCGGTTCACTCGCCATGAAACAGGCAACGAAGATGGAAGAAGACCATAGCCTCATCGGACAATTCGGGGTCGGATTCTATTCCGCGTTCATGGTCGCTGACCGTGTGACGGTACGGACTCGCTCGATTGACAGTGATCAAGGATACGTATGGGAGTCAGAAGGCACAGACGGCTATTCGATCGAGCCGACAGACAAAGCGGACATCGGTACAGAAATCACGCTCCACTTGAAGGCAGACACAGAAGATGATGCGTACTCGTCATTCCTTGAAGAGTATGAGATTCGCTCGCTCATCAAGAAGCACTCGGACTTCATCCGTTACCCAATCAAACTCGATGTGACGAAACATCGTCAAAAAGAGAACTCAGAAGAGTATGAGGACTACAAGGAAGAAGAGACCGTCAACAGCATGGTGCCAATTTGGCGGAAGCGGAAGAGCGAACTCAAAGACGAGGATTATAAGGCCTTCTATCATGAGAAGCGCTACGGTTTTGATGAACCGCTCAAGCACCTTCACTTGAACGTCGACGGGACGATTCGTTATCAATCGATCCTCTACATCCCGTCAACGGTTCCGTTCGACTATTACACGAAAGAATTTGAGAAAGGGCTTGAGCTCTACTCGAACGGCGTCTTGATCATGGAGAAGTCACCCGACCTCTTGCCGGACTACTTCGGCTTCGTTAAAGGGATGGTCGACTCAGAAGACCTCTCCCTCAACATTTCCCGTGAAATGTTGCAGCAGGACCGCCAACTTCGCGTGATCGCCAAAAACGTGAAGTCGAAAATCAAAGGGATGCTCGAGAAGATGCTCCAAAATGAGCGTGAGGACTATGAGAAATTCTATGAGTCGTTCGGTCGCCAATTGAAGTTCGGTGTGTACGACCAGTTCGGCGCAGCCAAAGACGAACTGAAAGACTTGATTCTGTTCCATTCTTCTCACGAGAAGAAACTCGTTTCGCTCAAAGAGTACGTCGAGCGAATGAAAGAAGATCAGAAGTATATCTACTATGCGACAGGCGAATCGATTCATCGCATCGACCTCTTGCCACAAGCAGAGCGCTTGAAAGAGGAAGGATACGAAATCCTCTACTTCACAGAAGAAATCGACGAGTTTGCTATCAAGATGCTTCAGTCATATGAGGACAAAGAGTTCAAATCGATTGCGAGCGGTGACCTCGGTCTCGATGACGCGGAAGCGAAATCACTCAACGAAGACAACCAAGACTTGTTCGCCTTCATGAAAGAAGAGCTCGGAGACCGCGTCAAAGAAGTGCGTGCCTCGACACGACTCAAGTCACATCCAGTCTGCTTGACGGTTGCGGGTGACGTCTCAATCGAGATGGAAAAGATTTTGAACGCGATGCCAAACGGCGGCGGTATGAAAGCGGAGAAAGTACTCGAAGTGAACGCCGACCACGCCATCTTCCAGACACTCCAACGTGTGTATAAGGAAGATGAAGCGAAAGCGAAACAATATACAGACCTCTTGTATCAACAAGCCCTCCTCATTGAAGGGTTGCCGATTGAAGATCCGGTAGCGTATTCGAATGCGGTTTGTGCGTTGATGGCGGAGTGACGGTGAAGGCAGAGGAGATCCCTCTGTCTTTTCGCTTTCATATCTTGTTTATCTTATCTGCTAATCATGTATGTTTTTACCATTTTAATTTATAATATTTCTAAAGGAGTGAAGTTTATGAATGTATATGTCCGCGGGGAAACTTATAAAGATCGAGGTTCAAAAGGGAAACGTGAAGGCGATCAAATATTAGCATGGAATACTCTGAATGAATATAGTATGTCTAATTCTAGAGGAATTCGTTATCTCGGAATCAAAAATCCCTT
The DNA here is from genome assembly GCF_018255795.1 of Exiguobacterium sp. PFWT01. Taxonomy (GTDB): domain Bacteria; phylum Bacillota; class Bacilli; order Exiguobacteriales; family Exiguobacteriaceae; genus Exiguobacterium. The sequence continues at coordinate 2,802,655 of NZ_CP073755.1, forward strand.
GTTTAAAGGGTTACCTCCCTATTTCTTACTAGTAACAACATTAACAAAGTCAGTAGCAAAAAAACCATGGAAAGACGAAATTGATTTATCAAATAATGTGATCAAGTATTGGGGAGATACTAAACAAGGTTGGGATGGCATTTTCGATAAAAGAGCTCAAGGTAATAATCGTTTGAAATTAGTTGAAGAATTCATGAATACAAGTGATAACATTTTAATTCCTCCGTTTCTTCATTTCACAAAATTTAAGTCAGGTGAGATGGTTTTTAACGGTCTATGTCATTTAAATAAGATTGAACGCAAAACTTTTTTAGATTCTGGTGAAGAAATAGAAAATTATTTACTTTCATTAAAAATATTGGATACAAATATTGTTGATTTAAAGTGGTTACATAGTCGTGCATTATCTCAAAGTATTGATGATTTAGATACTCTTGCTCCTAAAGAGTGGTTAAAGAGATAGAGGAGAGCTCAATAGCCCTCCTCCTTTAAATATCTAATGACAACTGTGCTTGTTGCTTATCCACTTCAATTTGGTGAGCAATTTCTTGCTTAGCCCAATCTGCAATTGGTTGTAAAACAGCTCGTGCTAATAGAACCGGGACCGCATTTCCGATTTGTTTATATTGCTTATCTAGCCTATTATTTTTAGAGCTAACAGATGTGCTACTTCCATCATCAAATACCCACCAGTCTGGAAAAGTTTGAACTCTCGCCGATTCTCTGACACTCAACCGACGATTCTGAGTTCCTATCAATTCCCACTCATCTTTGCCTAACTTTTTCATTCTTTCCCCACCGGGCCACAACTGTGCTTGTCTACCTGATGCTTGAACTGTAAAAGCTTGATCGTTCCAATCCTTTTTACGATTACGCGATAAATAGATCGATGAAAAGTCGCCTTCATAAACGTCTTCCGGCCATTCTGGTAAATCACCAATAGCATCTTCAAGCGTTACATACGGTTTTCTGTCCGCTCCATGAGTAGGTTCCGGAAATTTGTATGAAAATTTAACGTCATCTCGAACGCCCACTATAAATACACGTTCTCTTATTTGGGGTACGCCATAATCTCTTGCATTCACCAATTTATACTGTATTTTATAGCCTGCAGAAGCAAAATCTTCTATGATCTGTCTAGCAACTTCACCTTTTCCTAATGTTAAAAGACCTTTCACATTCTCAGCTACAAACACTTTTGGCTTCGCTTGAATGATTGCACGAATAAAATGAATATATAAGAAGTTTCTTTCATCGTCGATTAGTCTCGGACCAGCTGCTGAAAATCCAGGACAAGGAAAACCACCTAAAATTACATCAGCATACGGAAAGTACTTAATTTTTCGTATATCTCGTGGATCCTGTACTGTGTGTTCATTGTCAAAGTTTAACTTATAAGATCTTGCTGACTCTTTAAATAAGTCGTTTGAATAAATCGTTTGAAATATATTTTGCTTTCCTAATCTGTCAAAGTTACTTTTCGACTTATATACTTCTTCTAGAATGCTTGGAGTTTCTTGACTCGATACTAATCCAGCTAAATCAAATCCTAAATCTAAACCACCACAACCAGAAAACAGACTGACTACGTGAAATTTATGTTTTTCTCGCTTAATACTATTCAAAATTTCTTCATCTTTAGAAGATTGAATAATTCGACCAGACTCTTCTTTAATTTTTTCCATTAGTACTTGCTTCACATCTTCGGATGAGTAGTCATTTGTGGGTCTAAATTTAGCTCTACCTCGCTCGTCAATTTTCATGTCCTCTCACCTCATCTTCTTAGCCGTTACATAATTTTCTCTTATTCACTAATCATAACTGACTCTATTCAAAATGGCCAGAGTTAAGTTTTTCCAAAAAATGAGGATCAAAAAAGATATAATAAACAATACAGCTTAGAGAAAATGTTAAATAGGAGAAATTCATAATGATGCAAAAGCAAAGAGGCAATCAACATGTATTAGAAGTGAAGTACTACTTATCAAAATTGATTAAAGGGGAACGCATTGATTTACACTCTTCTTCAGCTGCAACTGCAATGTATCTCTATAAAAAACATTCTTCAATTACTTCAATACAAAGTAAGTTTGATACCCCAAACCCTGATCAACATCCTGACCTAACATTAACACTACATAAACACCAAGTACCATATCACCTTTTTAACTCAAAAACTGGAGATATCCAACCTCGGAATTTAGGGGGCAAAAGCTTCTTATCAAAATATTTTGATGATCCTCTTTTACAAGATAAATTTAACTCAACGTTAAACAGACTATATGAAGCATTTTTCAAAAGTTTTTTAAGGTCAACTGAACAATATAAATCTCTAAAAGATTATCGTAATGAAGTGCGTAAACAAAACATTACGTTTTCATCAAATGAAAAAGCTAGAATAGCTCGAAAAAACATTCTGTATTCATTAAGAGAAAGTACGTTAGAAATGTTTCAAGAACTTCTAAATAGTAATAATCAACAACAGGTGATTTCTGGATTAAATCTATTACTATTTCAAGGGGAGTCCATGGTAGTGTCGATTGAAAAGGCACCAGAGTTCCCTGTTCTCGAAAAGAAATATCAATTTGATCCTGACGCAAACATAATTTTGTTCCGTAAAGGCAATGCATCTATTGGTTTTACAGATGGAAATATCACATTGTACATCAGATTTAAATTCGAAAGTCAGCCCCATAGTCCTATCAAACTAACTACCGCTTTGTTTAACAATGAGTCTACAACTAACATTAACCAAGAACTAATTCGTAAGTTTGAAGATATTTGGACCCAACTTATTCATGAGACTAATGAAGTTAGATCGAATGATCCAAATAGTATTGGTAAAGTGAATGAAGCTCTCATTTATCACTATCTACTCACTAATCAACAGGCAATTATTTCTGATGAAAATTCAAAGGAACCTCGTCATTTAAATAATTTAAAGATATATGGTGAAAATTTAAAAAAGGATACACTAGAAAAATTAAAGTACGCATCAAAAGATGCTGTCGAATCCATTTTACTACCTAGTATTAAAGAAGAATATTCAGAGTATAAAATCTCAGCAATATCGCTTACCGATGATGCTTATAGACTTGATATTAAAGACAATTCAGATATAAAAATCACTTTAACTCCAAAGAATCCTAATTCTTCAGAAGTGAAATTAAAAGAGCTCTGTTACTCGTTAAAAGCAAACGCTAAATCAAATTCGATACCTGTAGTAAAGAATCCTGGATTCGGAACTATTTTGGGAGCAAACTACTTTAGAATTGGTGAAACGACTCAAGTAGCAAAAGAACTAAAAAAGCTCTATTTGGAGGGAAAATTAACTCGAGAAGAGGTACTAGAATCTGCAAATCAATATCTTGCTGATTCGTTATCCAAAGCCTCAAAAGCTTCTCTAAAGCTTGGGATATCAACAATTGTGGGAGATATACCTACACTTCATACTTTTTATGAGAGTAATTATGCAAAATTATCCAAGATCATTTCTTATGGAGAAGATCTTAAGTTTATTGCAAATCATCCAACGAAGATCAACAATGCGATTTTTTGGAATGACGATAAAGAACAATTAATCATGCGCTTAAAATTTTCTGCAGGAGAATCCCATGGATGGAGTAGTTTAAAATTAGCATGCACATATAAAATTCAACCGTAATCGCTACTTGTGATTACGGTATTTTTTTACGTAATTGATAATCATATAATTCACGACGAGAAAATTAGTGACCCTAGTCAATACATTAGTAACTTCACTTATAGATTTCATTTTTCAAAATAAGAAAAGAGGGAGAAAAATACTAATCAATATGTAATCGCTTTCTTTACTTTCTTTAAGCCAAAATCGGATAATCCATTGATATTCCTAATCCTCCAATAGCATGCAAACGCCTTGACAATTCCAGCTCGTTATATGAAGTTAGTATTACATTATAATTATTCTAGTCGAGATAGAAACGCTAGAGTAAAAAACAAGGAGGACATAACCCATGTCATTAATCGGCAAAGAAGTACTACCATTCAAAGCACAAGCATTCCAAACAGGTGAATTCCTCGAAGTTACAGAGAACGACCTCAAAGGTAAATGGAGCGTTGTCTGCTTCTACCCAGCTGACTTCACATTCGTCTGCCCAACTGAACTTGAAGACCTTCAAAACGAGTACGCTACACTTAAAAACCTCGGTGTAGAAGTATACTCTGTCTCAACAGACACACACTTCACACATAAAGCTTGGCACGAAACATCTGAGAAAATCGGAAAAATCGAGTACATCATGATCGGTGACCCATCACACGTCATCTCACGCAACTTCGACGTCTTGAACGAAGAAGACGGCCTCGCAGACCGTGGTACGTTCATCATCGACCCAGACGGCGTCATCCAAACTGTCGAGATCAACGCTGGCGGCATCGGCCGTGACGCGAGCACGCTCGTCAACAAAGTCAAAGCAGCACAATACGTACGCAACAATCCAGGCGAAGTCTGCCCAGCGAAATGGGAAGAGGGTTCTGAAACACTCCGCCCAAGCCTTGACCTCGTCGGTAAATTGTAAGGAGCGATTGCATGTTAGAAGCAGCGATTAAACAACAGCTCGACCAATATCTCCAGCTCATGGAGGGCGATGTCGTCCTCCGTGTGAGCGCTGGGGAAGACAAAGTCTCAAACGAGATGCTCGAGCTCGTCAACGAACTCGCCAGCATGTCATCACGCATCTCGGTCGAACGCGCGACACTCGAGCGTACACCGAGCTTCAGCGTGAATCGTCCATCCGAAGAGACAGGAATCGTCTTCGCGGGGATTCCACTCGGACATGAGTTCACATCACTTGTCCTCGCCCTCCTCCAAGTGAGCGGGCGTGCGCCGAAAGTCGATGCGGACACAATCAAACAAATTCAAAATATCGAAGGCACATATCACTTCGAGTCGTACATCAGTCTCAGCTGCCACAACTGTCCTGACGTCGTGCAAGCGCTAAACGTCATGAGCGTCCTCAATCCGAACATCACGCACACGATGATCGATGGAGCCGCGTTCAAGGATGAAGTGGAAGCGAAAGAAATCATGGCTGTCCCGACGGTCTTCTTGAACGGAGAATCGTTCGGTAACGGTCGGATGTCACTCGAAGAGATCTTGGCGAAACTCGGTACAGGTCCTGACGCGTCTGCGTTTTCGGACAAAGACCCGTATGACGTCCTCGTCGTAGGTGGCGGTCCAGCGGGTGCAAGTGCAGCCGTATACGCGGCTCGTAAAGGAATCCGTACCGGAATCATCGCGGAGCGCTTCGGTGGCCAAGTGATGGACACGATGGGGATTGAGAACTTCATCGGTACCGCTTATACAGAAGGTCCAAAACTTGTCGCTAGTCTAGAAGAGCACGTCAAAGAGTACGGCATCGATGTCATGAACCTTCAACGCGCGAAGCGTCTTGAGAAAAAGGACCTCGTCGAGATCGAACTCGAGAACGGCGCTGTCTTGAAGAGTAAGAGTGTCATCCTCTCGACCGGTGCACGCTGGCGTAACGTCAACGTCCCAGGTGAGGCGGAGTTCAAAAACAAAGGGGTCGCTTACTGCCCACACTGTGACGGTCCTCTCTTCGAAGGGAAACGTGTCGCGGTCATCGGCGGCGGTAACTCTGGGATTGAAGCAGCCATCGACCTCGCAGGAATCGTCAAGCACGTAACGGTGCTCGAGTTCGCTCCTGAACTCAAGGCTGACCAAGTGCTACAAGATCGTCTTCACAGCCTCCCGAACGTGACTGTCATCACGAACGCTCAGACGACAGAAATCACGGGTACGGACAAAGTGAACGGCATCTCGTATGTGTCTCGTGAGACGAACGAGTCACATCATGTCGAACTTGAAGGCGTCTTCGTCCAGATTGGCCTCGTCCCGAACACGGACTGGCTCGACTCGGTCGAACGCAACAACTTCGGGGAAATCGTCGTCGACCGTCACGGCGCGACGAACGTCCCAGGTGTGTTCGCGGCAGGAGACTGCACGAACAGCGCCTACAAACAAATCATCATCTCGATGGGTTCTGGTGCGACAGCCGCACTCGGCGCCTTCGACTACATGATTCGCAACTAACAAAAAGACTCGCCCTCTATCATGAGAGCGAGTCTTTTTGTTAGTTCAAACGTCTTCCCTGAGTCCGGGATGAATAAAATCGAGTCTCCGCTCTCCGTCTCAAATCGATAGCCCACTCGAGGAGAGAATGGATTCCATTCTTCTCCGGTCGTCGGAACGCTCTCCATGTACGTCACGTCATTGTACATTTTGCTCAACGTCTCTTCTGCCTCAGCTAACGAGTAGCTCGGAATCGAAAGCAAAATCGCCGCCCCAACACTCATCACTCCGACCGACACCGCCCACGGAGTCGATGTCGGCTTTCGAAACTGTGCCAAGACTAGTAGCATGATGATCCAGCCAATCGGTACCCCAAACGTCGCCGCATTCCCATACCACTGCGCATTGATCGTCAATAAACTGGCGATCACCACACCGCCAACCATCCACCACCACTTCATGAACATCACCTCCCCTTTATCATCCCAAAATCAGGAAATGAATCAACGTTTTTCATTCATATTGATGTATGATAACTTATAGTGTATGATATACAGTATAAAGATAAACGAATGAAGGAGGCGAAAAAATGTCTGATGTAAAAGCCTCGTTGGTGACGGAGTTGCGGCGCGGCACGTTGACGATTGCGGTGCTCAGTCAGTTGAAGACACCCCAATACGGCTATTCTCTCGTTCAAGCACTGCTAGATGCCGATATCAACATTGATCAAAGTACGCTCTATCCGCTCTTGCGTCGACTTGAAAAACAAGGACTCGTCACGAGTTCCTGGGACACGACGGAGAGTCGACCTCGCAAGTACTATGTTCTCAGCCCAGACGGAATGGATATTTTGAATGAGTTGTACGTGGAATGGATGAACATGTCGAAAACGTTGACCCGTCTAATTGAAGGAGGAAATGATCATGAATCTTCGTGATGTGTATATCGATGAAGTCACCTCTCGAATCCCAGAGTCGATGCGGCAAGACGTCGCACTCGAATTGGAATCGACCATTGATGACATGACTGGAAATGACCCGTCTGAAGCGGCTTTATTTGAAGCATTGCGCCAACTCGGCGACCCTCAAATCCTCGCTGCTCGCTACGCGAACCGACCACTTTATCTCATCGGTCCTGCTCTCTTCACACAGTACGTGAACATCATCAAAATCGTCTTACCGATTGCCGTCACGGTTGTCACCATTCTCTCGATCATCGGTTATTTGACCAATCCCATCGATGACACGTCTTGGAGTCAATTCTTGATTCAAGCATTCCTTCAAACTGGGGCGGCCATCTTCAATGTCGTCGTTCAGACGCTATTCTGGATCACCCTCACGTTCTTCATCATTGAACGTGCTGTACCTGAGGGCGAAGTTCCTTTCTCTAGTTGGAAACCTGAGCAACTCAAGAAGGTAAAACCACGTTCGACCTCGATTTCTTTTGGTTCGATTTTGTTTGACTTTATCGCCACCGTTCTGATGGTCGTATTGTATGTCAACGCCGAGCAGTTGATTCGTGTTGTCACAGATAGTGAATCCTATCCGCTACTCAATGCGTCGGTCTTGGATCAATTCTTCCCGTTTGTCATCGCCCTGGCCGCCTTTGGGATCGCCATCGCCATTTACAAATGGATGGTTCGACATTGGACAAAGCCGCTCGCCTTGTGGAACGCGCTCTTCAATATCGTATGGATTGTCGTCACAGCGCTCATTTTACTGCAACCTGATTTAATTTCTTCTAATGCCCTCTCGTTGATTGCTGAGCAAATCAACGTCGACCTCGAAACAATCAGTCGTTGGGGCGTCTGGAGTGTTTTACTCACCATCATCATCGTGTGTATCCTCGATTTAGCAGAAGGTTTAATCAAAGCGTTTCGACGTTGACCTCACATTCAAACGTTTCATTTCCGATGAAAGTGGAATAGCGGAGAAGAGAACGGATTTTGAATGGGGAGGCATTTGATGGGTATTCCAACAATCAAGTTACATGACGGTTATGAGATTCCGGCCATCGGACTCGGGACGGTTTATTTGAAAGGTGAAGCAGGGGTCGACGCCATCACATGCGCCATCCGGAACGGATATCGACTCATCGATTCGGCGATTCGCTACGATAATGAAGGCGCGGTCGGTGAAGCGGTTCGCCAATCCGGCATCCCGCGCGAACAACTTTTCTTAACATCGAAACTGCGCGCGCAATATTATGACTACGACCAGGCGCTCGAGATGATTCGAGAGTCCCTATATCGAGCGAACCTCGACTATTGGGATTTGTTCCTCTTGCATTGGCCAAACCCGAAACAAGACAAGTACGTCGAGGCATGGCGTGCCTTGATTCAAGCGAAGGAAAACGGATGGATCCGCTCCATTGGGGTATCGAACTTCATGCCGGAGCACCTTGACCGCTTGATTGAAGAAACGGGAGAAACACCGGTCATCAACCAAATCGAGTTACACCCGTACTTCTCGCAAGTCGAACAGCGGAAAGCCGATAAAGAACGCGGCATCATAACAGAAGCGTGGAGCCCGCTCAGTCGCGCCCGCACGGTCATCCATGACGAAAAGATCACCGAGCTCGCCAAACAAAAAGGCAAGAGCGTGTCTCAAGTCATCTTACGTTGGCACGTGCAACTTGGGGTCATCCCGCTCGCCCGCTCGTCCAGTGAGTTACACCAAAAAGAAAATCTCGACGTCTTCAACTTCGAGTTGACGGATGAAGAGATGGAGACGCTCAATGCGTTGACGAAACCGGACGGTCGCATCGATGACCAAGACCCGCGAGAATACGAAGAGTACTAAAAAAGATTGAGCCTAGATGGCTCAATCTTTTTGTTTAAAACGCCGGAATGGCCGTCTCATCATAGTTTTCTTGCAGGAATGCACGGACTTCGTCACTTGTGAGCGCTTCGCCGAGTTTTTGGATCGCTTCGTCATCCTGGTTGTCTTCACGTGCGACAAGGGTGATGGCGAAATCGTTCTCGACACCTTCTGTTAAGAGTGCGTCACTCTTCGGTGTCAAACCGAGTGGTGCCGCGTAAGCCGGTGTCATCAAGACCGCATCGACGTCATCGTACGCGCGCGCGAGCATCAACAAGTCGACTTCTTCAAACTTGAAGTTTTTTGGGTTCGATATGATATCGGCTTGTGTATAGTACGTGCCTTCTTTCTCTCCGAGCTCGATCACATCATGTTGTGCGAGCAGGGAGAGCGAACGGTCGATATTCGATACGTCGTTGGCGATCGCAATCGTTGCGCCTTCCGGGAGGTCTTCCATGTTGTCATAGTTTTTTGCGTATACACCATAATTTGCGAAATAAATTGGTTCGATTGGAACGAGATTCGCATCGTTGCTGCGGTTGAACTCTTCCATATACGGAACGTGTTGGAAGAAGTTCGCATCGACTTCTTTCGCCGCAAGTGCCGAGTTCGGTTGGACGTTGTCTCCGAGAACAACGATTTCGAGTTCGATGTCGTCTTCTGCGAGCTGTTCTTTCGCGATTTCAAGCATATCTGTCATCGGTGGGATGAGTGATGCGACTTTCAATGTCTGTGGTTCATTTGCTTGTTTCGTTTGTGTTTCTGTATCGTTCCCACATGCTGCGAGGACGAGTGTGAGTGAGGCTAGAAGTGCCATCAATTTTTTCATATTCATTTCCTACTTTCTGTTTAACGTTTGTCGATGATTCGCGCCACGGTCGTGCCCGTGAATTGAATCAACTGTACGAAGACGAGCATGATGAGAATCATATAGAGCATGAGTTCTGTCTGAAATTGTTGATATCCATAACGGATGGCAAAGTCACCGATGCCACCACCCCCGACGACCCCCATGATCGTCGAGTATGAGATAAAACTGATGATGGATGTGGTCAATCCGAGGACGAGACCGGACCGGGCTTCCACATAAAGAAACTTAAAGATGATGTCTTTCACAGACGCTCCCATCGAGAGTGCCGCTTCGATCACCCCGCGTGGGACATCAATCAGTGACTGTTCGACGAGTCGCGCATAATGCGCGATGGCAATGATGGAGAGCGGCACCGTCGCCGCCGCCGTTCCGATGGCCGTCCCGATGATAAGCCGTGTAAATGGAATCAAAAACACGACGAGTAACAAGAACGGGAAAGACCGGACGATGTTCACGACCAGGTTGAGGACGGAGAAGACGATTTGATTCTCTAACAATTGTCCTTTACGCGAAAGGTAAAGCCACGTGCCTAACGGAAGTCCGACTAGAATCGCGGCGAGAATCGATACTCCGACCATAATGAACGTCTCGGCGATGGACTGCCAAATCTCTGATTGATAGCGCACCAAGATGTCAGGCATTCGCTTCACCTTCCTCTCGCAACTGTTCGACGAACCAACTTGGATTCTGATCGATGGCGACCACCCCTGTTGGCTCCCTCTCAATCGTCTCATGAACGGATCCGTCTGCCATGACGGTGACGCGATGACAGATTTGACAGATGACATCCATCTCATGCGTGACGAGAACGACGGTGACGCCGAGTTTTTCATTGACCGACTGAAGGACACGCAGTACTTCCGCCGTCGTGTTCGGGTCGAGGGAAGAGGTCGGTTCATCGCACAGGAGCACGCTCGGTTCGCTTGCGAGTGCCCTTGCGATGGCGACACGTTGCTTCTGTCCCCCACTCAACTGGGAAGGATATTTATCGCGATACGCTTCGAGTCCAACGAACCGGAGACATTCCATCACGCGCGCTTCCCATGACGCTCTCGGGCGTTTGGCAAGTTTCAGTGAATCGAGAACGTTATCAAAGACGGTCTTATTGGCGACAAGATTAAATTGTTGAAAAATCATTCCGATCCGATGTCGCTTCTTGCGAAGTTCCCGATTGGAGAGCTCGGTCAACTGGTCGCCATCGACCGTGACGCTCCCGGCATCCGGTTTCTCTAACAAATTCATCAATCGAAGAAGCGTCGACTTCCCGGCACCGCTTGCGCCGATAATGCCGTAAATCTCACCTTTTCGAATGTGAAGCGATACATCGCGAACGGCCATCTCTTGTCCATAACGCTTATGGACGGACGACAATGTGATCATGGCAGACATCCTTTCTACATCTCGTGAGTGAGTCAACCGTTTATCATTTTAGCGAAGTAAAGAGTTGATGTCAGTTCATGTGCTCACATGAAAAGAACCGCACTGCGGTTCAAAGTGGATGTCGTTTGAAGTGTTCGGCTATGTGTCGCTTCATGGCGTCTCGATTTTCGGCGAAGATGCGATGGCGATGACCGTTCCCACCAGACGGATGTGGAAACCCACTCACTACGCGATCTTGATCCAAAAGACCTCGCTCAACCAATAACTCCACGGCTCGCCTTACGTTCACGCCCATCGGTAAGATGAGTGCATCTTGAAGATGGGCCATCTCTTCTGCGAAGATTCCTTCTACGTATGGTCGAAACAGCTCTGTTCGAATCATATCCGGGCTCGATCCGTTATAGTTCTTGCCTTTATAGAAGACGGGATAAGGGAGGACCGCCGTGTTTTGAACGAGATGGTTCGCTGATCCAAACAAATCGAGGGATGATTCGATTCCCAAATGATGATGTAACTCCAAATCGTCTAGCATCGTCACTAAGTTCTTTCGAATCGGACCGGAAAAACTGCCACGTTGTTTGACGGCTCGAAGCGCCTCTTCGTCTGTTGCATCCTTCAAGTCACGGATTGCCTCGAACGACTGACGCATTTGATACAAGCCTGGCGTGATTCCCGCGATGACGACATTCGCGTTTGGATTGATGTATTCAAACGGTGCGTAATAGATCTCAAGTTGTTTCTTTTCATCACGGTCTAACAAAAAGTCTTCATTTTTCAACGTTTCTTCTTCTAAATTTGATAGCTGCAAAATCTTTGATTTATATGTGTGAAATAACGTTGTTCGTGTCATATAAACAACACTCCTTTCGTCTACTTTCTCTATCTCTATTTCCCTAAATCTTTGTGTGAGAAAAGTTCATCTTTCAGACAAATGCTATCCAAAAAATAAAGCGCTTTCATTCCATTTTTTGTGCTATTCTGACGATGTGATTGAGAAGGGTTTTCCATCAGGTTCGCTAAATTCTCACAAGGAGTGTGTTCAAACATGAAAGCAGTCGTTGTCAATTCAGCAAGCAAAGCCAACATCGAAGTCGTTGAAAAGGAATTACGTCCATTACAAGCAGGCGAAGCACTCGTCGATGTCGAGTATTGTGGCGTTTGTCACACGGACCTTCACGTCGCCGCGGGTGACTTCGGGGATGTCCAAGGACGTGTGCTCGGTCATGAAGGGATTGGAATCGTGTCGCAAATCGCGGACGATGTTACGAGTTTAAAAGTTGGAGATCGTGTCAGTATCGCTTGGATGTATCATGCATGTGGTCGTTGTGAATATTGTACGACAGGCCGGGAGACCTTCTGCCGAAACGTACAAAATGCCGGATATAGTGTGGACGGTGGGATGGCTGAACAAAGTATCGTCGTCGCCGACTATGCCGTCAAAGTACCTGATGGATTGGATCCTGCGCAAGCTTCGAGCATCACCTGTGCCGGTGTCACGACGTATAAAGCCATCAAAGTTGCCGACGTGAAACCTGGGGAGACGGTCGTCATCTACGGTTGCGGTGGACTCGGCAACCTGGCCATCCAATATGCGAAACACGTCTTCAACGCACACGTCATTGCCGTAGATTTGAACGATGATAAGCTCGAACTCGCAAAAGAGAGTGGAGCTGATTTGACGATCAACCCATCGACTGATGGAGATGCAGCTGACATCGTACAAGAGAAGTTCGGTGGGGCTCACGCTGCTGTCGTAACAGCCGTCTCAAAAGTCGCCTTCAATTCGGCAGTCAATGCAGTCCGAGCTTGTGGGAAAGTGGTCGCAGTCGGTCTGCCTTCTGAAACGATGGACTTGAACATCCCTCGTCTCGTCCTCGATGGAATCGAAGTCGTCGGTTCACTTGTTGGGACACGGAAAGACTTAGAAGAAGCCTTCCAGTTCGGGGCAGAAGGACTCGTCGTGCCGGTCGTTCATAAGCGCTGTCTACACGAGGTGCAAGACGTGTTCGAAGAGATGGAACAAGGGAAAATTCAAGGACGTATGGTCATCGACTTCAAAAATAAACACTGCTAATCAAAACGGGGCCATGTGCCCCGTTTTGTTCTAGATTGACGTTGACGGGGTATAGTTGCTTTTGTATAGTTAGGAACGTCTAAAAGCCGGAAATGAAAGAGGAGTGACTTGATTTGACTCCATCAACGTCAACCCGTCTACTTGATTTATTGTCAGAGCGCAATGATCAAGTTCGACGCATGAGTGAACAATCTTGGAATGAACAAAGTGATATCCAACTCTCGAACTCGGAATGGTATATTCTCGCGACACTTTATCAGTCGAAAACAACGATTGCCGAGGTCACGCGCAGTGTCCATATTTCTCGACAAGCGATTCATAAACTGATCAAGAACCTCGAAAGTAAAGCGCTCGTTCTCGTGACAGACCATCCACAAAATCGAAAAGACAAATGTATCGAGTTGACCTCGCTCGGTCACACTTGTTATGAGCAAAACGAGACGCTCAAAGCACAACTTGAGCAACGGATCCAAGAAAGCATCGGCCAAGAGGCGTTTGAACAACTGAAAACCATTCTACGCTTGGATTGGAAACTATGACCGTGTCAGCTTGATGGTGACACGGTTTTTCATATGCATACATGACCCGAAACGTCAACCGAGTTGACATTTCATCTTCTGAATGACTATGCTTATAGGTAAGGAAGAGGTGATCGACTTGTTTAAAACTGGAGACTTAATCATCTACTCGACCCATGGCGTATGTCGCATCGACGACATTTCGGACAAAACGGTCGCAGGAGAGACGAAATCGTACTATACGCTTCACCCCATCAACAACTCACAAAAGTTGCAGATCAGCATTCCTGTCGATAATGACAACGTGATGATGTTGACGTTACTGGAAGCAGACGAGGCATCAGAGATTTTAGAGTCGTTCCGCTCGCCTGGCGTGGAATGGAATCCGCATTCCAACAATCGCAATCGTGAATTTTTGAATGTCGTCCATTCAGGAAACCGTCACGAGATTGCCCAAGTCGTGAATACATTGAGCCGTCGACACATCGAGGCACTTCAAGCGAACAAAAAGCTATACGAACAAGATCGTAAAATTTTAGAGAATGCCAAAACGATTTTGGTGAAAGAGCTCTCCCTTGCTCTCGAGCGTTCAGAGAGCGACATCGAGCGCACGATTGGCGAGTACTTACATGAAAGCATGGCGACACTCACACCTTGACCCTTCCATTTGGAAGTGGTCTTTTTATTTTGCTACAATCATATACTTATTTTGACAGTTATCGGGTATCCTAATACAAACAAATCAACTGATATAGGGAGGATGTTAGGATGCAACTGCACTCTAGTACGACCCATGTCACCGACACGCATGTCGTTCGGGCAATCGAAAACAATCTGGCTATCATTCGCTTTGATGAACATCGTCGCGTCGCCTACGTCAACGAGATTTTTGCCAAAACGATGGGCTACGAAGTCAAGGAACTGATGGGACGTCCCCATCGTGATCTTTGCTTGCCCGAGTTTGCGAACAGTCCCCAATACGACCTGTTTTGGCGTAAACTCATGCAAGGGTTGAGTTATCACGACAAGATTGAACGACGTGCCGCCGACGGTCATAGTGTCTGGCTAGAAGCGACCTACATGCCGATCTTCGATGACACCAATCAGAACGTCATCGGTGTTTCAAAGATTGCGGCCGATATCACGTCACGTCAACAAGACGTACTCCACATGGCGAATAATCTTCAAGAGACGTCTGAATACTTATCTGCCCAGTCCCAAATCGGGAAACAAGACGGAGAACACGTACTCGAAAACGTCAAACTGATTGAACAAGAGTCGACTCAAAACCTAGAGCATTTACATGCTCTCCAACAAGAGGCGAAAACGATCACGGATATTGTCCGAACGATTCGTGAAATCGCTGCCCAAACCAACCTTCTCGCACTCAATGCCGCAATCGAGGCGGCACGCGCAGGTGAACATGGACGTGGCTTCAATGTCGTCGCGACAGAGGTCCGCAATCTTTCGAACAAAGTTTCGCTTTCCATTACAGAAGTGAACAACAACATCGAGGGCATCGTCAAACGCATCGATGACGTGTCGACGAGCATCGGACGCATCTCTCATAAAGTCAAAGATAGCTCCGGACAACTCGAACAGACGGTCCGTGAGTTTGAAAAACTGGCGGATTCGGCCGCTACACTCGAACAGCAGGCAAAGACGTTTCTCAAAATGGTATGAGCGGCCCGATAGGAGGTCGCTTTTTTCTATACAAAAAACGAGCATACGATTGTATACTCGTCTTGAATCTATTAATTGTGGACCATGTCCTTTTCCTCTAAACCGAGCGTGACCGCCGTCGATTCGTGAATCGTCTTGAATAAATCCGGGTGTTCCGACAGCTTCAATCCATACGACGGGACCATCTCTTTGATTTTCGCTTCCCACTCCGGTAAATGTTGCGGGAAGCACTGCTCGAGCACTTTCAACATGACGTGCACGGCCGTCGATGCGCCTGGAGAAGCACCGAGAAGTGCCGCGACCGACCCATCTTCGGAACTGACGACTTCCGTTCCGAATTGAAGTGTTCCTTTTCCTTGCGGTGTATCTTTGATGACCTGCACACGTTGCCCCGCCACGACGATTTCCCAATCTTCATTCTTGGCGTTCGGGATGAATTCACGGAGTTCATCCATCCGTTTGTCGTGAGACAAGAGTACCTGCTCGATCAAATACTTCGTAAGTGGCATCTCTTTCGCCCCTGCGGCAAGCATCGTGATGACGTTGTTCGGCTTGACCGAACGAATCAAATCCAAGTTCGATCCTGTTTTTAAGAATTTCGGCGTGAAGCCGGCGAATGGTCCAAACAGCAACTCTTTGCGTCCATCGATAAAGCGGGTGTCGAGGTGAGGGACCGACATCGGTGGTGCCCCGACTTTCGCCTTTCCGTAGACCTTCGCATGATGTTGCTCGATGACCTCACGATTTTTGCAAACGAGGAAGAGGCCGCTGACCGGGAATCCACCGATTTGTTTCGATTCCGGAATCCCTGTCTTTTGTAAGAGCGGCAAACTGCCACCACCGCCTCCGATAAAGAGAAACGGTGCCGTATGCGTCTCAATCGTATTCCGAGACATGTCTTTCACTTTCACTTCCCAATGACCGTTCTCAAGGCGCTTCACGTCCTCGACGCTATGTCCATAGTTGACTTCGACCCCGTTCGATGTGAGATGGTCAAACAACATACGTGTCAATGCGCCAAAGTTCACATCCGTCCCTGAATCGATTTTCGTCGCGGCAATCGGTTCATCCGGTGTCCGTCCGTCCATGATGAGCGGGAACCATTCCCGTAATTCATTCGGATCGTCCGATAAGACCATGCCTTCAAACAGCGGATTCGTTGTGAGCGCTTCCAAACGGCGTTTCAAGAAATCGACGTTCTTCTCCCCTTGGACCATGCTCATATGTGGGATTGAACGAATAAAGGCTCCTGGATTTTCAATCAGTCCTTGCTTGACGAGGTGCGCCCAAAACTGACGCGAGATTTGGAACTGCTCGTTGACGTTGACCGCTTTGGAGATGTCAATCGTCCCGTCTGCGTTCTCTGTTGTATAGTTTAATTCGCAAAGTGCGGCATGTCCCGTACCTGCGTTATTCCACTCGTTTGAACTTTCTTCCCCTGCTGCATCGAGCTTTTCGAACACTTTGATGTTCCACTCCGGTACGAGCTCTTTAAAGAGTGAACCGAGCGTTGCGCTCATAATGCCTGCCCCAATCAAAATGACGTCTGTTCTCGTTTGCGTACTGCTCATGAAAACCCCATCCTTATCCCCTGAATTTTTTGTCATACGATTGAAGAATCCCCATTCCTCAATCGTATATTTTATAATCGTTATACCGATTATAACTCTTTTGTGATGAATGATAAGGGTTATGTATGATTTTTTGTGCTGAAACTTTTTATGAAAATGGGATGATTCCATGAAATGAAGGAGATGTTCTTTTGAGGCGTGGTTTACGTTTTACAATACCCAATCAATATGGGCAATTTCTAAAAGCAATCTTAAGTCCAATCCCTCTTGATTCATACCAATGGAACGTGGTTGATGAGGAATCGTACATTGTGAACGAAGGGCAACTGGATCGCCTGTTGTTTCCGGAATCGACCGTAATCGATGGTCATCAATTCGCTGAACTGCTCACGTATCATGAACACTATTTGATTTTCGTTGATATCAAGGCGTTCCAACCGAATATGTCCTCGGAAATCGCAACGTATGAAGACTTTTTACATAGTACGTGTGAATTCGTTCTACTGGTGACTGACAGTCAAGACGTCACAATCTACTGTAAAGACCCACAGATGCTCAATTCCCTTTACGAAAATGCTTCTTGGCATGGATTTGAAGACGTCACATACATCACAAGTCATAATGACTCGAGGACACGCTTATCCTGCTGGTAACCATACATTTTGAAGAGGAGAATCCATATGCCCACACTCTATTTGATTCGCCACTGCTCAGCCGCGGGCCAAGAACCTGACGCACCGCTCACAGAAGACGGTCACGCCCAGTCTTTATGGCTTCGCGATTTCTTTTCTAAACTCACAATCGACCGGATCATCTCAAGCGATTATACCCGTGCGGTCGCTTCGGTCACGCCACTCGCCGATGCTCATCACCTTTCGATTGAACGTGAACCGTTACTGAGAGAACGCATCCTATCTCACGAACCGCTCGAAGACTGGCTGACCCCATTACGTCAGTCGTTCAGCGACCCGACGTTCAAGTTGCCTGGTGCCGAATCGGCTGAGGAGGCGACGCAGCGCATCCTACAAGTCGTCGAGCACGCCAAAGCTCCGCATGCTTCGACCCTATTAGTGACACACGGCAATCTGCTCGCACTCTTATTGCAACATCTCGACCCGCAATATGACTTTGAGACATGGCGTACGATGCGTAACCCAGATGTCTATCGTCTCGATTATCACGACAGCACACCGTCCGTCGAGCATATTTGGCCAAACAAATAAGCCGTCTCGCGATGAGACGGCTTTTGTCACTTCTCTACGAAAAACATCGAGATGGCACCAAGCCCGACATGTGTCCCGACCGAGACACCCATCTGCATGAGGTAAATCTCGCCGGCAAAATCGGTTTCGGTTTCGAGCTTCGCTTTTAAGTTCTCCGCAATCCGTTGGTCCGATGTGTACCCGATGATCACGAAATTCGTGATGTCCGGGTTGACGCGTTTCACGAACTCGTCCGTATAATGCTTCAGCACTTTACGGGTGCCTCGTTCCTTGGCAACAATGGCACCTTTCCCGTTTTTCATACTCATGATGGGTTTTACCATGAGTAGTTTCCCGATGATAGCACTCGCGTTTGAGATCCGTCCGCTCTTGATCAAGTGGTCGAGGTCATCTACGGATAAGAAGTGCTTCACTTTCGTCTTGTACGTTTCATTGAATTCAACGAGCTCTTCGAACGTCGCACCGGCTTCACGCATCTGTGCGCTCTTCAACAACAGCCAGCCGCTACCATGACTCATCGAACGAGAGTCGACGACATGAATTTTCACTGTTGATTCGGGATGAGCCTCTTCGAAGTATTCTTTCCCGATGACCGCTGACTGGTAAGACCCGCTCGTTCCACTCGACATACAGATGCATAAGATCTCTTCGTGACCGGAAGCGACCGCATCTTCCATCAATTTTAAAAACGTCGCCGGACTCGGCATCGCCGTGGTAGGAAATTCCGGTAGCGCTTCCAACATTCCATAAAAATCATCCGGCTGGATATCCACCCGGTCCTGGTAAGACATATTGTTCATCGTAATGATCAACGGCGCGACCCCGATGTTGTACTGTTCAAGCACTGCATCTGATAAGTCACACGTTGAATCTGCTAGTAATTTAATCATACATTCCTCCAAAAACCTTCTCCATAAGTGACGGGAATCATCCTACAACTTCGTCGATTCCGACGTCACGATAGGACTTTCTTTAGTGTAGCAGATTTGGAAGGGGAAATGTTTTTTTACTGGGGTTGATGTGCGACTTGTTTCTCGTGGTGTAAGAGCCATTCTTTTCTCCATAATCCACCGGCATACCCTGTCAATTTCCCATTCGATCCGATGACACGATGACAAGGCACGACGATACTCAGTTTGTTGCGTCCGTTCGTCGCCCCGACTGCCCGGACAGCCGTAGGTCGCTTCACTCGCTCGGCGAGTTCGCGGTAGGAAGCTGTCTCCGCATACGGGATGGTTTGTAACGCATCCCACACGTCATGCTGAAACGTTGTCCCGATTTGCTCAGTCGGGAACGTGAACGTCATACGCTCGCCACGAAAGTAGGCGTTTAGTTCATCCTGGCATTGTCTCAATACATTTGGTACATCTTGCTCCATACTTCGTTTGCTTTCCCGTTCGACGAACAAGATCGATTGAACGACCTGCTCCGTCCCAATGATTTCCAGGACGCCAATCGGTGTCTCCACGTCTAATTTATACGTTCCCATATAATGACCTCCACAGATAGAATGTCGCGTATCCTTCCCAACCTTGCCACGATTCACCGTAACGCTTCACTTCTTCAATCGTTGGTTTCTTCGCTGTCCCTAACTGATGCTGAATCGCTTGATGCAATCCGACGTCCGCAATCGGAAAGGCTGATGCGTCCTGAAAACACTTCATCAACACATAGTCTGCCGTCCATGCTCCGACACCTCTTATCGCGAGTAACCGTTGACGGATATCAGCTGAAGAGTGTGATTGTAAAGCCGTTTTTGATAGGTCTCCATTCGTTATTTCCCGTGCAATATCAATGACATACTCCGATTTCCTGCGACTGAATTGAAGCTCACGTAATTCTTCCGGTTCGAGCAGGGCGATTCGTTCCGCCCGCGGGAACGTCCAGTACGCTCTTCCTTCGACGACTCGATGGTCTCCATATCGTTCGACGAATCGTCGCTTGATCGTATAGGCGAAGGATAAGGTGATTTGTTGTCCGATGATGGCCCATGTGAGGGCCTCGAACAAATCTGGGAAACCAATCATCCGTAACCCGCGATGTGTTTCAATCAACGGTGCCAACAATTCATCTTTCGCCCCCATCGTTTCAAACGGTTTCAAATCGCGCTCAAGGTCTAACCAGTCTCGTACCTCACGTGCGACACGTTCCTTTTCTGTCTCTGATACTTCATCGAAAGGGAACCGTACATGAATGTGATTCCCCTCTTCTCGAAGCTCGATCAGGATGAGCCGTTCCCCGATTCGCATCAACTTTCGAACCGTGTCAGGTGTGGTCACATGGAGCACTTCTTGTTCTGACCGACTTAAAAAGACGAGACACTCTTGAAAATCAAACGGCTGCTGAACAGCAAGTAGCATCTCTGTCATAGGTCCTCTCCTTTTCGATACATGTTCGGTGTACAGCCTTTTACTTGTCGGAACACACGGTAAAAGTTCGATGGTGTTTGAAACCCGACCTCATAGCAGACCGTCAGATTACTCATGTCGGTCGTTCGCAATAAATAAGCCGCCTTGTCGATTCGAATCCGTTCAAGTAGTTGCCTCGGAGTCTCTCCTGTCGCCTGGGTGAATGTCCGCTCCAAATGAAAGGGACTCAGTTGGGCGTGTTCGGCAATCTGTTCAAGGCGAATGGGTTGTTTATAATGGTTCACGAGATACGCCGTCACTTGTTGAACGAGCGCACGGTGTGGGGCGTGTTCGACTTCTGGCTGACATCGCTTGCACGGTCGAAATCCATTCGTCTCCGCTTCTTCTCTCGTTACGTAAAAATCAACGTTCTCTTTCTTCGGTTTGCGGGATCGGCACGATGGTCGGCAATAGATTCCTGTCGTTTTTACGGCTGTATAGAACAATCCGTCATAAGTTGCATCGCAGGCGAGCACTTTCGCCCACTTTTCGTCAAACGTCAACATCTCCACACCCCTTTCTTCTCTCACTGTAGCAAATCTAAAATCAACATTTCGTCCTCTTTCTTGCGCTTACAATCCCCTCTTTTTGAAACGTTTTACAGATTTCAATCGTATCCTATAGTACGATTTAGACAGAAGCTGCTGTCAGTCCTATGGCAGATAAGGAGAAGATTGCAATGCGTACTCGTTTTTCATGGAAACAATTAAAATGGCTCATTCCTATAGCGTTAATCGGTTTGATTTTGATTCAGAGCGGACAAGAGTTGAAAGACCTCTCGCTCGCGACCGCCTTCACGACACTGAAACAACTGACCGGTTGGGAACAGTTCACACTCATCCTACTCGGTGGGATCGCTGTCTTGACGATGACGGGCTATGACTATTTCCTGCTACGCTCTTTACATATCGAGCTACCGAAACGAAAAATCGTTCAAACAGCGTGGATCACGAACTCGATGAACGGGATGCTCGGCTTCGGCGGCGTGATTGGGATTGCCCTTCGTACCTCCCTCTACCGTCCCTATACGGATACGAAACGCCTACTCCGTGCCATCGGCTGGATGACCCCGACACTCATCAGTGGTCTGTCCATTCTTTCCATCGGTGTGCTCCTCGGGATTTTCCCGGCTGGCGGGCTTATCGGTACGAAACCATGGATTTGGCCGGTGCTACTCGCCGTGAGTGCGATGCTCCCATTTTATTTGTTCGTCACATCACGCCGATCAAATGTCGGGTGGTCCACTCTGCTCGGGTACACGATGACCTCGCTCGCAGAATGGGTCACCGCAGGATTCGTCGCCATTTATGCCTTGACGTTACTAGACGGGTCGGCCTCGTTCGTGCAACTCTTCGGGGTATTCATCGTCGCGACGGTCGTCGGTGTCGTCTCCCTCGTCCCTGGGGGTGCCGGAACGTTTGACTTACTGTATCTCGTTGGGATGACTCAACTTGGGATTCATCAAGACATCGTCCTGTCTTCACTAATCATCTATCGATTCGTTTATTTTGTCGTTCCCTTTTTAATTGGACTTTTTCTCGCAGCCGTCGCATTCGGAGACCAGGTCGTCAAACAAATCGAGTATCGACCAATCATCGGGTCTTCTTATGAGATTGGGACCGTCGTCTGGCGCATCGTTTCGCGGACGCTTGCGAGGATTGGACGCCTGACTGGAAGTCTCATCGCACTCATGAGCAGTCTGTTGATTTGGTTTCAGACGCTTCTCCCGAGCGTGACGCCGCTCTATGAAGTGAATCGCTGGTTTGAATGGATTGGGACCCTTTTCTTATTGAGTGCCGGGCTTCTCATGTTTTTGTCTGTCTATGGCATGTATGTGCGGACGAAACGAACGCTCTGGTTACTGAACACTGCCTTCATCTTGGCGACCATCGGGGTCATCGCTCGTGGGTTAAACCTGTTTGAGACGTTCGTTGTCATCGGGTTTGCGATGTTCGTCTGGTTGACACGCAAACGACACGTTCGATACCGTTCGATTTTAACGACAGGACGTCTCATCCGAAGCTTGATTTACGTCCTGCTCTATGTCGGCACCCACGCCCTCTTATTGCAGTCATTCGCAGGTACAGACGACTTGTTCTTCACATCGCATCAAGCCGGCTGGTTGACGACGTTCGTCTTATTGTTAACTTCAATCGTAGCAAGTGTACTCCTGCTCTTGTTCGATCGTTGGAAACGTCCGGCGCTTGGAGAGGCCTATGATGAACATCGCATCCGACAGTTTCAGGCAACACAGCCCACATCGAGCAGTTTTGATTTGGCCCATATGGCAGATAAGCGTTTTTACATGAACGAGGCAGGAGATGCGTGTCTGTTGTTTGCGACGACTCGGAACCATGCCATCGTCCTTGGTGATATCCAAGGAGAGAAACAGGCTGCGACTTCTCTTTTGACGCAATTCATTGAAGATGCGGATCGAATCGGGTATATTCCTTTATTTTATCAAATTACACCGAATTGGATGCCTCGCCTTCATGATGCCGGATTCACGTTCTTCAAATTAGGGGAAGAGGCGACGATTGACGTCTCGGCCTTCTCCTTATCCGGGAAGAAGCGTGCAAACATGCGCTCTCTCTACAATCAGTTTGAGAAGAAAGGGATCACGTTCGACATCGTCTGTGAACCCAGCCTCTTGCTGTTACAAGAGTTAAAAGACATCTCAGACGAGTGGATTGGGAATCGAAATGAGAAAGGCTTCTCTCTCGGATTCTTCTACTATGAAACGTTGACACGTTATCCGATTGCCTTGTTGCGAGATGCGGACGGTGTCGTCGTGGCTTTCATTTCGCTACTCCGGGGAGACGGGGCCATCTCCATCGATTTGATGCGTTCGAAAAATGATGCGCCGACCGGATCGATTGAAGTGTTGATCCTTCACATCATCGAATGGGCTCGCGCAGAAGGTTATGATCATGTCGGGCTCGGCGTGGCACCACTTGCCGCCGTCGGAGAGCAGACGTTCTCCCATTGGCCGGAACGCGTCGCCGCCGACATTTTTGAAAACATCAGTTACATTTATCCGTTCAGTGGCTTACGACAGTTCAAACAGAAGTTCAAACCGTCGTGGGAAGGACGCTATCTCGCGTTCCGCCAGCGTCGTAAATTGTTGCCATCAATTTTACGAACAGCGCGATTGATTAGTCGGAAACGCTAAAAAACAGGAATTTCTCACGATGAGAAATTCCTGTTTTGTGTATCCTCTTATTTCAACGTCACACTCACATTGTCAATCGTGATGTCATGAGCCCCGAGTGGCGACCCTTCTGTGCGTCCCATCAAGAACTTCAATCCTGTGACATCTGTCACCGGCATCGTCACTTCAAACGTGTACGTGTTCGTTTCTGGTGTGACCGCTACGACTTCGCTCAAATAGCGATAGTAGCCGGCATTTTCCAATGTCACTTCGAATGAACGAGCGACTGTAGAAGATGCATCGAATTGGACGACGTACGTTTGATCTTGTTGTAACTCGAGACCGCCTTGTTCTATGAGGACACTCCACGCTTCGTTCCCTTCTTGCGTAATTGAGATACGTGCCGCCTCATTCACCGCTTCGACAGCAGCCTGTGCGTCAAAGTGGACATAGGAGCCCCAGTTGGTGAGACCTTCTGTGAATGCACCGTTTTTAAGTGGAGACGGGTCGATATAGACCGGTGTGACATCGCGCAACTCGACGTCATCGATTTCAATCGCACCTTTTTCAGAACCGAGAATGAATTGAAGCTGACTCATGAGGTCCGTTCCGGCTTCCATCGTGAACGGAATTTCATACGTATCGAATGCTTCAGATAAAGCGATACGCTCTAGCGGAAAGTAGGCATCCCCATCCGATCCGTTCAATCCGACTTGAAGACCGTCTACACGCTCTGCACGGGCTTTGAAGCGGAGAACGTATTCATGTCCTTCTTGCAATTGAATGCCTTGTTGCACCAACGTTGCCGGTGCTCCTTTTTTCTTGTTCGTTTCAAAACGGAAGAGACGCTCTACTGAATCGACCGTTCCTGTCCCTTTCGTGACACCTGGGTCGAACGTCCAATACGTCATACGATCCATCGCACCTTGGTCGAACGTACCGTTATATACATGGTTCCCGTCTCCGAGCATCGGCTTCGTCGCATTCGGATCGAATGCCTCACGAGGCGTCTGCTCGACACGGACGTTCCCGATTTGGACACCCGACGTGCTGAGTCCAACGTTGAACTCGAGACGTGCCGCAAGGTCAGTCTCTTCGGTCATATCGAATGTCATCGAGTACGTTTGGACGTCTGTCGTCAAATCGAATGACCCTTCATCTGAATATTTCGCATAGCCTCGTTCCGGACCACCACCGACTTTAACGGCGATTGAACGCGCCGCATCCGCTTTAGCATCAAACGTCACTTTATAGTGTCCACCTTGTCCGAGCGATACGTTTTGAATCAATTGATGCGAGTATGGTTGGCTTCCTGCTTGATCAATCGAAATATCAGCAAAACGTGACCCTGCCAAGTCGATCACATCGATGGAACCGACGCCACCAAAGTCAGGAAGCGCCACGTAGTTCCAATACGTCGGGTTGAGCGCCTGCGCACCGTTCGTTACCGTCGTAGTCGGTTCAATGTAGTCTTCGTCATAGACAAGGTTTCCGTCTTCTAGAGGTTGTTTCGCACCTTCCGGTAACACAACTTCCTCATCTGAATATGTCGGCTCGACAGCATCACGATACTTCCCGTTCTTCAAGTCAAACACACGGACGTAATCGACTTCCATCTCTGCCGGGAATGGTGTCGTCTCGTCCACGTCCCCATCGAACCATCCACCGACCGCCAAGTTCATAATCAAGTAAAAATCTTGGTCGAATGGTGCAGGGTAACTATATTTCGATGCTTTGTTCGCTTCTTTCGCATACCAGTCATTTTGCGTTTGATAGAGCTGACCGTCTACATACCAACGAATCTCACCTGGTTCCCACTCGACCGCATATGTATGCCACTTGTCGATGCCGTCACCTTCTGCGAAGTGATAATCTTTCCCCGTATATTTGTTGTTCGGCCACGTTTCTCCGTAGTGAATCGTGCCCGCGACTTTATCTGGCTGACTGCCCCACGACTCCATGATGTCGATTTCACCTGATGCGGCCCAACCACCGTAGCGGTCTTCTTCTGGCAGCATCCAAAACGCCGGCCACAGTCCTTTACCGGTTGGAAGTTTAGCTCGCATCTCATAGCGACCATATGTCTTACTGAACGTCCCCTTCGTCGTCAACTTCGCCGATGTGTAGTCATAAGTGCCGAATTGATCCGATGCTTGCTCTTTCTTCGCACGGATGACGAGCTTCCCATCTTTTACGAAAGCGTTTTCGTTTTTGTCCGTGTAAAATTGTTTTTCATTGTTTCCCCAACCGGCAGCGACTGGATTTCCATCTTTGTCGACAATCCAGTTCCCCGTTTCAAAATTCCATTTCGAGTGATCGATTTCAGACTTGCTAAACTCATCTGACCAGACAAGTTTCCACTTAGCGTCATCGGCTTTTGAACTCTTTTCAGCCGGCACCTCTTGTGGCAAGGATAGGGCAAGGCCTGTCCCGAGTGCGAGTGCAACCCATTTCTTCATCGTGCGTCCTCCTTTAGGATAAATGATTGTCATATGTCAGTCCGTACTTTTGAAAGCGATTTCCGAAAGCGCTTTCGATAAATCCATTATAGATTTTTCTTTGCTAAAACTTCAACCACTTTTCGGAAGTGAAATCAAACTGACACATAAAAAAGCACCGACTCACGTCGATGCTTCCCGTAGTTCCCAATTCGAAATTGTCACGTCAAAACCTGTCGCATTCACATCCGGACTACAGGCATATGGACCGATGCGTAATGTCGATACGTCATGGAGATGGGCAATGCGAAGCTGTTCACGCATACCGTCACTATATTCAAAGAAAATCTCCACATCTCCATCTGTATACACGATTTCAAACGTCAACGGATTGCGAACCATGTCGTTTGAAAAATCACGTGTCGACCAATCTGAATAGCCAAACGAAGTGACGACTGCGCCAAGGTGGGACGGTCCATCCGGAATGTACTCGACAGACGTCTTGATCCAATGGTCATCGTTCACATATAAGACGATCCCGGCCTGATCATATGTATGGCTCGGTTCCATCTGGATTGTCGCCCGACATGTGAATCGTTTGGTTTTGACGTCTGTCAATAACGCATGCGCCGTCATGCGGTTAAATCCGTAATGTGTGTTTCGCCAAAAGTCCGTATCTGGCAAAGTGCGGAAAGTGAGCGGTTCAAATCCGTTCACGCTTTTTGGTTCATTTATCCACTTGTACGTATGCATGATGATTTATCCCTCCCCATTGTCCTCGCATGGCAAACAGTAACGGTATCATCGGCGTATGATATGGTATGAATTCATGCTGTTGAATCATCTGTAGAATCGTCGCCTCATCCGCCCACTTCACGGCTTGCACTTCAGATTCTTGAAGCGTCAGCTCGTTCAAATCCACTTCCATTTCGACCAAATAAATATCGTCAAACCCTTCGTCAAAATTGACTGTCAGGTGCGGTCGTGTCTGAGATAGATCAAGCTTGAGCCCAATCTCCTCTTCGAGCTCCCGCATGGCGGCTTGCTGGCTCGTATCTCCTACCGTGGCACTTCCACCGACTGTGATATCCCACATGTTGGCCCAACCATCCTTGAACGGTTGGCGCTGTTGAATCAACATCTCACCCTTCTCGTTAAAGATACATACGTGGATGACAAGATGGTATTCCCCTTTCGGCAATCGACTTCCGCGTTGCCACGTGCGACCGGTCTTTTCTCGGTCGACCGTATAGACGTCCCAAAATTCCATTAGATACTCCCCTTTATGTTGCTGCGCTAGATGCTGCTGCTTGATCTGCTTTCGCGCAATCGATTGCTACGACGATAGAGATAAGAAGGTGCTCCATCTCCGGTTCTTCGACACGAATCTCGTAACTATCGCCCCATGAGAACCATTTCTTTTGTACACTTCCGATCGAATGTCCGTTCTTCGTCACATCAAAATCCATGTCCCACCAATCTCCTTGGACATCGATCCCGGCTGCATCGATTGAATATTTCGGTTTGAAAAACGAGAACTCTTTCGAGATGGTCATCATATCTGTGCCGTCCACTTCCACAAAAAATTTCGGTAAAAAACTGAACGTCTTTTTCGTGATTGTCGTGACCGTCTGATCGTTCGTATCTTTGATTTCGAATGATTTTGGAAACTTCATAAAGCTACCTTCGATGAAATATTTATCATGTCCGTCCGCATCCTTGATGGTGAAACGTCCGCGTAAGCTTAATACTTTTTGTTTCATGTAGAGCGTGTGCATGATGATCCCTCCGATTTGTTGTAGTCCTTTACTTACGAGTCCAATCCAGAAATCGATTCATTTATAGCGAAGCCGTCTCCTTTGAAACGATATCGAGAACTTCTGCCAAGTGATTCACAACGTAATTCGCTTCTTGTAACTCTACTTCTTGCGCAAAATCAAAACGACAGCCGACTGAAGTGAGTCCGTTCGCTCGTGCAGCCGAGATATCCGATAATCGGTCACCTACCACGAAGCCCTCCTGCAGTTCATACTTCTTCACGATTTCAGCCACCAAATCGCCCTTATCCAACGTGTCGATTTGTTGAATGCTATAAGTTTCTGTGATTCAACGATCCAATTCATAGTGCGTGACGATGGCTTGTAAATAGTCCACCAAACCATTGCTTGCGACGAAGATGGAATGCCCCATTTGATACAATTGTTCAAATAGTTCGAGTACCCCTGCATATAATGCTCCATTCCCGTTTTCAATGTTTTTGATGAGTCGTGTTAAGAAATAGGCATCGACCTCTTCTCTAGTTTGCTCATCGTATTGTGGGAGCAATGTGTTCCAAACAACTGGCAACGGTACCCCCGTGATGTTCCGATATTGATCAATCGGTGTCGGACCTTTCCATTTTTCTTCACTTCGTAAATGATCAAACGTTTCATCTAGCGCCCGTTCCAAAATCAAATCTGTCCGAAACAATGTTCCGTCCATGTCAAAAATCACTGCGTGTTTCATCCGCTTCCCCCTCGTTAATCGAATCATGGTTGTCTGTCTATCATACGACAACTTCTGTCAATTCAACTCATCGTTTCATACTTCTTATCGCTCAAGTAAAATGTTCTTAGTAGAAATTTTTAAAGTGGATGAGGTGTGAATGGATGTGTCATCAAATTTCCATCGAGATTAATCTTGATTCATTAACGTACTCTAATCAAATTATTGGTGAAATCAACTTTGTCATTGATACATACGATTATTTCCCGGGAGTCGGTTGGTCTGATTTCGTTGCTGTTATATTAAAATGGTGGATTGACAGCTGTCGGGCGATTTTACACGCTCCACTAAAATCTATTCATTCGTTTCCATTTATGGATGGTCCCCTTTCTATATCAGCCAAAAAAATATCTTTGTCTGAACTCGAATTATCATTTACGAAAGATGGTCAAATGAAGACGGAAATCGGTATCGTTTTAATTAAAGAACTGAAAGTTGCTCTTATTAAAGCAACACGACAGTTTATCAATGCAGTAAATCGATTGGGCTGGAAAAACGAAGAGGTCGATGTATTACGACATGCAATCAAATCACTAGAAGCATATTAAAGAATGAACAGACTGCTCGTGAATAAAATTGAAAACCATGGCGCTTGATTGGTTTGGTTGATTTAACATAAAAAGACCTGACTGGATTGTCAGGTCTGCAGTGCCGTATGAACAAAAGTATGCAACGCCTCTTGGCTCGTGATGTGTTCGTTGCACGTCTTACTGTCTACACATACATATGTGCCGATGGCTTTGTAATAGTCCGGATTTTTCGCTTGTTTCGCTTTCGTGATCGTAACGCAGTACGTCACATCCGTGAACTGATTACAAAAGGCACATATATTTTTCTTCGTATTCGTACTCGGTTTACATGCAATGCCAATCAATTGACCTTCGTATTGGCAAATCATCAACTTTTGATTGGAACGTCCATCGTTCCAACCTAGATACGTGAGTCGTCCAAAATCAACATCGGATAACTCTGGTAAACGAAGCTTCTTTTGTTTCGGGAACAAACTCTTCAGTTGCTCGGCAGAAATAACGGGAAACGGTTGAACCCATTCTCGTAATCGTTGCATATATTCGTCGAACGCTTCGTTCGTCTGTAGCGCCGCGAACTGTAACAGCTTTAGTTGTTCAGTCGTTGCCTCAGGGAATGCATACATCACTTTCGCTTGTGCCAAGTCGATGACTGCTCGCAAGACAGAAGGCGGCAGGCTTTGCATTCGACTCTCTTTGACGAGCATGACTTGTTCTTTGATGAGATTATACTGTTCGTTTTGAATAAATGGATCTGACATTTTGTCGCCCCCTTCCTCCATCCTCAGTTTACAGGAAACGATGCTTCCTTACTGTGTACACTTTGATTAAGAAACATAGTCGACCTAAAAAGGTACGACTAGCGAACTAGTCGTACCTCCTTCATGTCGAGCGGTATACAATCTTTCGAATCGTATGCGTCGCCAAATGATAGGACTTGGCCAGATTTTCGATTCGCTCTCCATTCCGAAACGCTGCGCGT
This sequence comes from Exiguobacterium sp. PFWT01, assembly GCF_018255795.1. Taxonomy (GTDB): domain Bacteria; phylum Bacillota; class Bacilli; order Exiguobacteriales; family Exiguobacteriaceae; genus Exiguobacterium. The sequence continues at coordinate 2,832,917 of NZ_CP073755.1, forward strand.
ATGGCTTCGTTTCGTTCCTCAAGTAATTGTTTTCCACCGTTGACCGTCCCCCATTTCCGTTTCGTGTCGGTCGGGGTCGGCACATATAGCGTTTCACCTTGTACGTATTGTTGCACCTCTTGCAACAATCGTTCTGGCAGGATCTGTTGCGCATTGACGTACTTCATCATACCTCGCTCCTTATTGAATGAATTCAATCCGATAAGGGAGCAAAGCCAAGTGGTTTACGTTAAAATCAAGCGATCAAGGTATTCGTTTCGCCCCATGCAAGTGATCGCCTTTCGTCCAAATGGCTTTGCATGAGTGCGTGAAGACCTAGAAAATCGAAGCCGATTTTCCACGGGTATGCGCCTCCTTTACGATGTGTCGTTCTTTTGATTATACCGGATTCAATGAATCGGCAAAAGGGCGGCTCAGCCGTTCTTCATACTGAATTCATCTGCGAGCGTGAAGGACACGTCCTTCACTTCTAGACCGCTCAGTGCGAAATAGAGTTGGAGATAATTATGTTGGTTCAAGAAAAAGACCTGTTTCGTCTGCGTCACCCATTCTCCGTCCGTCCCATTAAACGTGAACGTCGCACCTGGGATATTGTTCGCAAACAACGTCACCGGCATCTGCGCCAACTCTCCCGCGTTCGAACGAGCCGTCAACGTGATATCATACGTCCCCGTTTGGTCGACCGAGATGGCGAAGACATGTGTATTTCCGGTCGAAGTATCGATTCCTGACAAATCGACGTGTTCCCCGTTTTCGAGATGTTGATAGTCCAACTCGAATGCATCCTGTCGGTTCGTCTCATCCTCAAAGCCGAGCACCTCGACCGAACCATCATGAATCCCGAGAAGACGCTCCATCGCCGGTGATTTCAAGATGAACGCACAGATGTTCCGCGCGCTCCGTAACAACTCGCCCCGTGTGACAATCCCTTCTTCGAGTGATGCCATCGTGTTATCCTCGAACGAGTTGAGGTCCGGACGGTCGACGACCATATACAAGTCGTTTTGTGAGCGGACCATCGCTGCCGTGTTTTGACGATTGGCCGACTCATTCTCACGGAAGTTCACTTTTGCCCACCAGTCTGTCATGACGATGCCGTCAAAGCCCCACTCATCCCGTAAGATACGCGTATTTTGATCGTATAGACCTGCCGTCCAGATGCCGTTGACCGCTCCATATGTCGTCATAATGGACGATGCGCGTCCTTCTTTCACCGCCATCTCGAACCCTTTCAAATAAATCTCGCGTAACGCGCGTTCTGAGACGACCGAATCGATATCGTGACGATGCGCTTCTTGGTTATTGGCGCTGAAGTGCTTGAGCGTACCCGTCACACCGACACGATGCATGCCGTTTAATTGAGCGACCGCCATCTTCCCAGTCAAATGCGGGTCTTCTGAGAAGTACTCGAAGTTCCGACCGTTCAACGGGTTGCGATGAATGTTCATACCTGGTCCGAGCAACGTGTCGACCCGGTTTTTCCGCATCTCAAGCCCTGTCATCTCGAACAAGTCTTCAACGAGGTCGACGTTGAACGTAGAAGCCAACAGTGTCCCGTTCGGAAGCGCGAACGCCTTCGTCCCGATATCCATACGAATGCCTGATGGACCATCGGCACAACACGCCGCTGGAATCCCGAGTTCGTTCAATCGGTCGGACACCCCACCAAACGCAGCTGCCGTCCCCGGTGTGACGCGTGGTGAGTTCATCCCTTGTCCGCGGACAATCGCAGCCAAATCCTCATCCGTCAATTGATCTAGAAATGCGTCGAGCGAAGCCTCTCCATGATACACATCACTCAATTTGATGCCTTGGTCATCTGTGAAAGGTCGCGTCTCAGGACGTTCTTCCAAATAGCGCGTCTCCACGTCAACGGCACGAAGCGGTGTCGACTCATAACCCACTTCCAATCCTCGTTCGCCTTGAATCGGTTTCATCCGTTCGAACGGGAGGACGGGTGCCATATTTTCACTTAACGTCTCAAGGACACGTTGCTCCTGCTGCTCGACTTCGAAAGCGAGTGTAGCCGAACGCACATCCGTTCCGGCATATAAGCGATATGTCCCTGCTTCTAGAACGAAGCTCGATTCATGACCCGTCACGCCAGAGTCGTCGTAGCTCGCAAAGTCAGTCATGTGGACGTTGAACGAAAGCGTTTGTTGTTCACCCGGTTCAAGAAGCAAGGTCTTCTCGAACGCCACCAATGACCGGAGCGGATTCCCGAGCTTCCCTTGTGGCTTCTCGACGTAGAGTTGGACGACTTCTTTCCCGTCACAGTCACCCGTGTTCGTCACTTCCACCTCAACCGTTAGGGCGCCATCGACTTCCTTAGTCTGTTTGACCTCCGTTTTGAACGTCGTGTAAGACAGTCCGAATCCGAACGGGTACAAGACGTCGTCTTTCGCGAATGTCTCGAAGTAGCGGTAACCGACATAGATGTCTTCTTGATAAATTCCTTTATCCGCATGACCAAAGTTCTTTGTCGACGGATAATCCTCGATGGATCGAGCAATCGTATCCGTCAGTTTCCCGGAAGGACTTACGTCTCCGACAAGTACGTCGACGAGTCCTTTTCCGCCTTCCATCCCTCCTTGCCATGCATAGAGGATGGCACTCGGCTCCTTCGCCCACTTCATGTCGATGATGTTCCCGACGTTCAACACGACGACCGTCTTGTCGAAACGTTTCGTCACGCGCTCGATCATCGCGTGTTCGATATCCGTCAATAAGTAACTACCCGGATCGGCCGTGTTGTCACGGTCTTCTCCTGCCGTACGTCCAATCATGATGAGGGCGACATCCGATTTTTGTGCCGCCTGTTCGACGAGCTCGTCCGTTACGTCCATCTCTTGTTGCGACCACGGTTCACCGGCCCAACCGACACCTTGGTCGAACGGATTCTCCTTCACCCATTCCTCATACGTCGCATAGAGCGATTCATTGATGTGAATGTCTGGGCGCTCGCGTAGTGCCTCAAGCGGTGTCGTGACGTGCCCGACGTTCACCATCCCACCGGATCCCGTACCGCTCTTATAGTAATGGAACTGGCTACGACCAAATACGGCTAGCTTCGTTTCAGGCTGTAACGGGAGGGTCTTCTGTTCGTTTTTAACTAATACGACGCCTTCCGCGACCGCTTGACGTGCCAATTCCTCATAACGCGTCCAATCCAATGTATACTGTTTCATTTCGTCAGCTCCTTTAGTCCTTTTGCGATTTCATTCATGCAATCGTCTGCCTGTGGATAGTCTCCCAACTTGTCCATGAAGGCATGGTCCATCCCACGATATTGAACGAGTCGTGTTGGAACGCCCGCTCCTGAAAGTTTCCGTGCATACGCTTCTCCTTCAAGTCGTAAGTAATCGTACTCGGCCGTCACAATCAAAGTCGGTGGTAAACTCGAGAGATCGTCTGCGAATAATGGTGATACGAGTGGATGTGTGACATCCGCCATTCCTTGAAGATAGAGGTCATTAAAAAATGAGTCCGCATCGGCGAGTGCGAGCACGACACCTCGAATCAGATCGTGATGGTGTGAGATATCGTACGCATCGAGTGTCCATTCAAAATCATCTGTCGGAATCGTTCCCAGATTGACGACAGGATAGACGAGTGCTTGATAACAAATGCGCCCCTCCCCTCGTTCTTGCTCCATCAGACAGCAAGCCGTTGCCAAATTTCCTCCGGCACTGTCTCCGGCGACGCCGATTCGGTCTTTGAGGATGTTCAACTCATTCGAATGTGCGTGTACCCATTCAAAGGCGCGGTAACAGTCATTCAATCCGGCCGGGAACGGATGCTCCGGGGCAAGACGATAATCGACGGAGATGACGACCGCGTTCGCCCGTTCCGAAAGCAATTTACAAGGATTCTCGACCGTATCGAGCGTTCCGCCGAAGAACCCGCCACCATGGAAGAAGAGGATGACTGGGATGGCTTCAGTATGACTCGGACGATACAGACGGACCGGGATGTCACCGTCTTCACTAGGGATAAGTAAAGATTCCGTTTCGATATCAGTCGTCGTCTGATCCCGGTTCGGCCACCCCATGCTGGCGCGTGCCACCTCGAGGTCAAATGCTGTATCCGGTTCATCGTGTGAAGAATGATTTGCGGTCAACGTCGCAAAGACACGTGGGTCAAGGTCGCCGGTACGGTCTGAATCCGGTATGGGCTTGATGATGGTTTCGAGGTGGTTCGAAACGACAACATGATTTGTAGACTTTAGTGATTCCATCCATTGTGCGTAGAGACTCATTTCACTTCACTCCTTCGTAAAAACAATCAATCAAAAAAGGAATTTGCTTCACCTGGTAGAATACGGTACTAATCTTTAAAAAAGGAGAATCTATATGTATAGCGCAGAAACTCGGGATAGACATTTGACTCAATTTATTCAAGAGTTACAAAACAACGTTAATGTAGAGGGCATGGTTCAGCTAGGTTCTGGTGTGAATGGATACCAAGATATTTACTCGGATATCGATTTGATGGTTGCTAGTTCCCCACACGTTAGCTCAACTGATGTAAAAGAAGAACTGGCTACATATTTTTCAACACTTGATCACATCATCGTAAAAGAGAAAAAATTCTCGTCTGATATTTTTCTGCTCATCGTTATTCTTAAAAACGGGCTTGAGTTCAATGTTTCGATTGTCCCTTTGGAAAAGTTAACGGTTCGCTCTCCTTTATGGCGAGTCATATTAGACAAAGACGACAGAGTTTTAGCAAAAATGACAAAAGAGGATGAGCTTTTTCAAAATCAAGAAACGCCTTACCGATTCCATATAGACCCCTCATTTGAATTTTTCTATCTGAGCCACGCACTAGAAAAAGAACTAAAACGAAACAACTTCATTTATGCGCTCAATATGCTTGAAGAGTTAAGGTCCCTGACACTCCTCGTGCAGACATTGAAAGAAGAAAAGAAAGCTCATCAATTTAAGGCATACCATACGTTGCAACCTTTATTTGTTCAGAGTTATCTAGACACGTTCCCTCATACAATCGATATCACGAACATCCGAGCATCACGCGAAAAAATTCAAATACTGTTTCTTCAGTCTATGCAAGATCACCCACAATTCTTAAAAGATGAAACACTACTCTATTCATTCACCTTGTAAAAATGAATATTGACCTTCGAACGACTTCTGACTCGCTTTCATGTATAATGAGGGGTATTGCAAATAGACAATGAAATTTTCTGAAGCAGAAGTTTTCACGAAAGAATGAGGTTACCCATGAACAAACAGCAATTTACTGATTATCGCCTGAGCGACGAGATCACTCGCGCATTAGGCATTATGAAATACGAATCACCGACTGAAGTACAACAGCAGGTCATCCCGCGTGCGCTCAAGCGTGAAGACTTAATCGTCAAAGCACAGACGGGAAGCGGAAAGACAGCTGCTTTCGGGATTCCGGTCATCGAGCTCATCGACTGGGCCGAAAATAAACCCCAAGTGCTCGTCTTGACACCGACACGCGAACTCGCTGTCCAAGTACGGGAAGACATGACGAACATCGGACGTTTTAAACGAATCAAAGCGACTGCCGTCTACGGGAAAGAACCGTTTTCGAAACAACGTGAAGAATTGAAACAAAAGACACATATCGTCGTCGGTACGCCAGGTCGCGTCATGGACCATATCGAGCGTGAGACCCTCTCACTCGACCGTGTCGAATATTTGATCATCGATGAGGCGGACGAGATGCTCAATCGCGGATTCCTCGCCGACGTCGAGAAGATTCTTCAACAGTTACCGAAAGACCGCGTCACGATGGTCTTCTCCGCAACATTCCCACAAGATATCGAACGTCTCTGCCAGAAGCATATGAATGCTCCGGCACGTGTCGCGATCGAATCGATCGGCATGACCGCTTCGACAATCGAGCACCGTCTCCTCCCAGTTCACCGGAACGAGAAACTGGCTGTGCTTCAAGACATAACGGTCGTCGAGAACCCGGATAGCTGTATGATTTTCTGTCGGACGAAAGAGAACGTCGATACGGTGTACGCCGAGCTCGACAAAGCTGGTTACTCGGCTGAACGCCTTCACGGCGGACTCGAACAAGAGGACCGTTTCGCCGTCATGAACGGATTCAAGATGGGTAACTTCCGCTACCTCGTGGCGACAGACGTCGCAGCACGTGGAATCGATGTCGATAACGTCGAGCTCGTTATCAACTATGATGTTCCTGTCGAAAAGGAAAGTTACGTGCACCGGACAGGTCGTACCGGACGTGCCGGCAAACAAGGAACAGCGATCACGCTCATGACCCGTCAGGAAGAACGTCTCATCGGAGCGATCGAATCATACGTTCAATTTGAGATTCCGATGATCGATGCGCCGACAGAAGCGGAAGTTGCAGCTAACCAAGATGCCTTTGAGCAGAAGTTGAGCGGACGACGCGTCGTTCGAAACAACAAGACAGCTCGTATTAACCAGGACATCATGAAGCTTCACTTCAGTGGCGGGAAGAAGAAAAAACTTCGCGCCGTCGACTTCGTCGGATCGATCGCCAAAATCCCTGGCGTATCCGCTGACGACATCGGAATCATCACAATCAATGATCAGATGACGTACGTCGATATTCTGAACGGAAAAGGTTCAATCGTCCTTCAAGCGATGGAGACGACGCCGGTCAAAGGGAAGAAACTCAAAGTAAGCAAAGCGCGTAAATAATACAAATCTAGCCTCAAAGATGATATTCGTCTTTGAGGTTTTTTGTTATTTCACAAATTCCGAAAGCGCTTTCGATAAACACTAAAAAAATATGGCTTTTAGAAAACGTTTTCACCTGCATCATACCTGTATCAAAGATTGAATTCAACCTTCCTCACTCACATGCCGGAACCGTATTGGTGACCGATCTACTTTGTTGCATCGGCTAGATGGACCTACTCGTTTTAAGAGCGAATGCAGAACTCTGATATGTAAGAACCAATAAAAAAGGAGAGTAATTTCCCCCTTCCTGCTCAGTACGTTGCGAACGACGAATAAAAAAAGCGGTATATTTCGTACCGTTTCCGGAGTTTTGACGATATCACGGAACCCCCAGGCTCTGCCTGAGCTATCACAGAAAGTGATAGCAGTTTCTTCTTATGCTCTTTGAACGCAATAAAAGCATCCGTAGAGAATAAATTCCTTCATAACATATGAGAATATTTTTTCTCAGGTTCACTTAAAATGGATAAAAAGTTAATATATTACTGAAAAAAAGGTAAAGGGGGATTTACTCTGAAAAAAAGAAAAAATGGTGTTTCGGCTTTATTAGCTACTGCATTATGTTTCTCGTCGATCGTCCCGATTTCAGCAGATACTGGTGCTAAGCAAGGCGTAGAAACTGTGGTTCTAAGTGAAACATCTATGGCTTGGGAATTTGAATATAACAGCATAGATGAAGTTCCAAAAGAATTATTAGAACCTGGTTTTTACTCTGAAGAAGAAATATTTTATATCCCTTCAGAATATTTAGACCCATACCATCCAGACACAATTTACACTACTTATGACCCTTATAACAATTCAGGAAATGGCGAAGTTCGAACTTTCGCATTAGGCGCTGCCGCAGGTGTGTACTTCATCCCTGGAATAGGTCAAGTAGCTATCACTGTTACTGGAGCAGTCGTAATCGGCGGGGCGACTATCGCTGCAGGTTCATGGCTGTACAACAAAGTAACTGCATATTTCGGCAAAAAGGATGCTGAAGAAGCAGCCTCGAAGATACCTAAAAGCTTGAAGAAAACTAATATGCAGGTAGACCTGTCGAAATTCAAGGATAAGAACGGACGGACTCCAGCAAACAAATCAAGCGGGACATTCACAAACGGAAAGTGGAGTATTACGAAAGACGATACTGGTCACTTAGGCTACAACGGTAACAAAAAAGCTTGGAAAATCACAAAAAAAGGAGATTCTAAGCGAACAGGATCATTGGACAGCAATGGTTATATCATAGATAAATAAAAAGGAGTTTTATTATGAAAACAAACATATTTTTTGATTGGACTTTGATTTTAGACGAAGGCTTAAATCCTGTAATTGACGAGCAGAACAAAAAAATGGTTATCATCGATCGTTCTATCGAATTAAATGCAGTCATATGGCTGGATGAGAATGATCTCATCCAGTTAAAGCCCACATGGGACTGCGTGATTTCAATTGATGATAAAAATAAAGCAATCACAATTCGTCACGCGGATTTTTTAAGGGAGAATGACTAAGCAAAAGTAAATGTGAAATAGATAAAAACCGACTGAATTCACTTAAAAATTTTGTGAATTCAGTCGTTTTTTTGTTGTTTTCCGGACTGTGGCTTGAGAGCGTCACCAAAATTGCATGGAGTTTTTATTTCACGCAAATTTACAGTTTTTAAGCTGAAATCCATACATATACAACCCACGTACTAATGAACAACAACTTGTTCTCCCGTCGATTCCAGGCGAAAATCTCGAACATCCCCTGTGTATCCCGAAATAGAAATAGGATTCTTCTCATCGACCCGATAGTAGTATTCTGCGTTCGGTTCATTGGTAAATGTGACGTAGATGGTATATAGATTCGTATGTTCAAAACCATCCGTTCGAAATGGGATTGTTCTTATACTGTATGTTTCGTCCGGATACTGCTCAGCGAGATAAGTTTTCTGTCTTCTGCCACCCTCTCTGCGATAAGGACAGGACGTGAAAGATAGAACGTAGCCTACGTCATCATAAACAGCAATGTAATACCAATCATCCCGTTTCCCATGCAATACGATAGCGAGATTACAAGCAAGACAAAAACTACAAAGTGTTCAATCAACTCGCGCGGATGTATCAATTTTCCCACAGTTAGTCTAACGACTCTTCCGAGATGAGCTTGAACCCTTCAATCTCCGTCTCCTCTTCCACTTCAATCAACAAGCACGGTTTCCCTTTATAGTTCACCTGCTTCACGTATTTCAAGTCTTGCGGACTGACCGAGATATTTGCGACCTTTGTATTGATCTTGATTGATTTTGACGTATACTTCGGAACGACACTCGTCGCTTTCATCTCATATTTCGTATCGTCGACGACTTGCTTGAACGCCTGCTCGACCTTCTCCGTCGTCACATCTTCCACACCACTCGCCCGTAAGACGACTTCGACGGCACGGGAGTCGAGCATCGCTACCCTCTCTTCTTCCTGTTCGTTCTCTTCTTCGGCGACAATGATTTGATTGATCTCATCATAAACGGTCGCGAGAGTCCGGGAATTGACTTCTTCTCCGATGACCGCTTTGACCACTTCTTCGAAGACCGCCTTCTCTTCCACTGCCGTGACAATCTCCGAACCGTTCAACACGTTCTCAATGAACGTCATATCCGGTTGATGCGCTTTGTGCGCCGAATAGAGGACATGGTTCACATCGGCCGCATTATCCGTGAAGCATGGGAATAAGAATCCGCCGATTGGCGCCTCGAGTTTGATGATTGGATTTACAATCAAGCTGGCTTTGAATTCCCGCTCGACGAAGTCAAAGACGAGTGACTTTTTCGGAAGTTCTGTCGGGCTGATACTGCCGAGGATGAACTTCGTCGTATACACTTCATCGTTCGCGTGAATCTCAGACTCTTCCGAGTATCGGTTCGTCGGCTTATTGTAATTCCCCCGGATGAACGTCACGACCATATCCTTCTCAAAAGGCGTGTCTTTCACCATCTTCAACGCGATACGCTGCATATAGTCCGTCCAGACGTCGGTCTCTTCCGTACGAAGACCTTCATAAAGCAACCCTTGCGTATGGTCGACCTGACCTTCCTCGGGATATTGGAACTTCACTTCGAACAATTTTTCATCGAGTTTTCCACCGAGCACTTTTTTGAAGTTCGTCAAAAACAGTTCTTGCTGTTCTTCTTCGAGGAACGGGAATGGGCGCAACTCTTCGTAATAAATCTCATTCGTTTCCTGCCGGATGTAAATCGTATATAAATCAGCAATCTTTAGCTTTGTCGCATTCACTTTAAACTGTCGGCGAATCGCCGCAATCTCTTTCTTGTTCATTCCATCCACCTCTTCTTTTCTCTCCATCCATGTCACCCATTATACCAGTCCTGATCGCTTACTAGTTCCAAAGAAATAACACGAGGTCGTTCGCTAATGCTAGAGAAGGATTTGCGATAGTCTTTCTAATCATTTTGCAGATTTTCACACTTTTTCAAAATCGTCCTGTGTATGATCAAGTTGAATTTATCGCGTGATGTTTGTCTCACTAGTTGTTTGATGAAAGGTTGCCCACTTGCTCGACAAGTGTTCATTCCAAATACATAGTAGGAGGCTTTATATGTTGAAGAAACTTATGTCTGTCGCACTTGTCGCCTTGCTCGTCTGGATTTCCGCATCGTTTGACGCTACACCAGTCTCTGCTTTCCCACCGAACATCCCATCGAAAGCGGACGCGCTCACGAAACTGAATGCCCTCACTGTCAAAAATGAAGGGTCGATGACGGGGTATAGTCGTGACCTCTTCCCGCACTGGTCGAGTCAAGGAAGCGGTTGTAACACGCGTCACATCGTCTTGAAACGAGACGCTGACTCGGTCGTCGACGAATGTCCGGTTGCGACTGGCTCATGGTACAGTTACTATGACGGAATCACGTTCACCTCAGCCTCTGACATTGATATCGACCACGTCGTTCCGCTCGCTGAAGCATGGCGCTCTGGCGCAAGCAGCTGGACGACGACAAAACGTCAAAGCTTTGCGAACGACTTGAACGGTCCTCAATTGATTGCGGTGTCCGCTTCATCGAACCGCTCAAAAGGAGACCAAGATCCGTCGACATGGCAACCACCTCGCACGGGTGCGCGTTGTGCGTATGCGAAGATGTGGGTCGAGACGAAGAGTCGTTGGGGCTTGAGCCTTCAATCCGCAGAGAAGTCAGCACTCACGACAGCCATCAACGCTTGCAGTTATTGAGTGAGAAAAGGAGTCTTCGAATGAACGAAATCACTTCAATCTTTAAGGCAACCCACGGTGTCATGACGGAAGAAGTCGGTGTCATCAGTGGTGAGTTGGAACTGACGACGGCGTGTCAGGAAGATGGTTCCTTGACACTCCACATCACGTACGTCGGAGCGAAAGATGTATATACGCTCCCCGGCAGTCCCTATCAGCTTCATGACCCGAACGATCATACTGTCATCCATCAGATGCTCGTGAATGTTCTCGAACGGACGTAAAAAGAAGGAGTTGATCACTCGATTTGAGTGACCACCTCCTTCTTTTACTTTTTCATCATTTTTACAATGGATCGGATGACAAGATATGTCACACCGAAGACGAACGCCACTAAAAGAAGACTTGCACCACCAATGATTCCGAATGTGAACATGTTTGTACCTCTGTTTCATTTTCTGAATTAGAACATGATGAAGATAACATATTTTCCCATCCTTATGAACCATGACTAGTTTTGTTGTTGCTTCCGATCGACCTCTCGAATAATCGCGATTGCCTCTTCATAAGACTGTCGCAACTCATCCGGCATGTCTTCGACGTACTCACCAGCACGTACTCGAATCGACTCTTCTCGCATGAGCGCTTCGATGTACGCGTCATATTCGTCAGCCGTCAACACGTCACGTGCAGCAGGCTGGTCATTCAATTGATCGAAGTATGGTTGAAGATCAGAGAGTGCTTGCTTCACTTCCAATCGTTCCGCCTTCGGAATCGCTTCATAATCGACATTTCCGTTCGCATTTCCATAGGCGATTCGCGTATCCGTGAAGACGCTCAAACCTTGCTTGAACTCTTCATATTCTGCCTCACCCAATACCCCTTTTGCTTGATTCAATTTGGCGTCCAATAACAAATATTTCTCTAAAGTGGCGCTGACGATATGTACTTTCATCTCGTCAAACGAACCGTATAACTCATCTGCTAGCAGAGATTGATAGGCGAAGGCACCTGTCGGAATCAGGAGTGCTGCCGCAATTCCGACCGTCATCAACCGTCGACGGATAAATCCTGGTTCCCGGCGCATCTCTTGTTTCGCTCGCTTCACACCTTGTCGGCTGCGTTCATGCAGTTCACTTGGAATTTTGATGTCCGCCAACATCCGTTTCATCTCACGATCCATAGCAATCGGCCTCCTTCCATTCTCGTCTCAATTTATCGACAGCTCGATATAATGTTGTTTTCACCGTCCCAATCGGCCATTCCAATAAATCTGAGATTTGTTGAAACGTGTAGTCCTGATAATATTTCAGCACGACCACGCTTCGCTCATCCTCATGAAGGGAATCCATCATGTCGGCGAGTGTCATCGTTATCGCGTAATCCGTTTCCGTACTTCCGATTGACTCTTCAAACTCCGGCTTTAAATGAATCACATTTTGCCTCTTCTTCATGACATCGAGCGCACAGTTGATGGCAATTTTCATCAGCCACGTCTTCAAAAATTGCGGTTCCCGTAACATCCCGATCTTTTTAAATGCTTGATAAGCGACTTCTTGCACGACGTCGAGCGCATCATCCGGATTTTTGACGTACACATAGGCCATCCGATATAGGTCGGCCTCGTAATGCTGAAAGATCTTTAAGAAAGCTTGATCATTACCTCGTTGCGCTTTCTGAATGAGACGTTTCATCGAACGTCCCCCCTTTTCGTTTTTTCCCTTACACTCATTAGACATGAAACGCATCCATTTAGCTTTACTCATTTGGGAAAAAATGAAAAAAGCATCTCAGAAGAGACGCTTTGATGATGAAACGGTCTGATATTTCATTAACAAGTCTTTCGGGATGTGACAATAATCGTCCGGGCAACGCGTCAGACGGTCCTGATGTTCGTCCGCACTTCGCACATAGTTCGTGAGCGGCTTGACTTCAACAGCAATCCGCTTCGCATCCGAGCGTCGATCAATGAACGCCTGCGCCTCCATCACATGTCGTGACTCCTCACTGTAGACACCCGTTCGATACTTCTCTCCGACATCGATTCCTTGTTGGTTGATGCTGTATGGGTCGATGATTTCAAATAAATAGTGCATCAATTTTTCGACCGTCACCACATCCGGATCGAACGTCGTTTTGACACATTCCGCATATCCGTCATATTCCCCATCCAACGTGTCCGTCGTCCCATTTGCCCGACCTGCTTCGGTCGAGAGGACGCCGGGTAACGTCTTCACGAATGCCTGGACGCCCCATAGACATCCGCCCGCTAAATAGATTGTTTCGATTGGAATCACTCCCGTTCCATATTATCATCTTCATCTTGAATATACCCCAATCGCTTCAAATCTTCATAAACAAGCGTAGACAATAACTTCCGCCCGTCCCCATTCAAATGGTCCGGGTTATGGAAGAAGGATTGTTTGTGAATGAATCGTTCATCCCCCATATAATTGAGGAACGGAACACCTAAATCCAGTTTATCTAGGTGCTGAAACACGAGACGTTCCATGACGTCTTCATCAAAATACGTATGGTATGACGCATGGACCGGCTCCATCGTCAAGACGACACGATACCCTTGTTGTTTACAGTAGCCGATGATGTCTTGTAAATGAGCCATGTTTTCTTCAATCTCATGATTGTTCACGGCATTTTCATACTGAGCGGCCACTTCCTCATACTTGCGCTCGGAGTAATTCAGCCCACCATTCTCCCATGGCTTATGCGCATCAAACCGAAAATCCCGGATTTCCCGGGAAATCGCGGCATAAACACTGCCACTGTTCAATGCAGGGAAGCGTTCGTGTGTATAGTAGTTGAACCAACTGACCGACTCCAAGTCTTCCCGTTCCAATACGCGATAGTAGTTTTCTTTCCGACCGACGTTCGAATTGCTGAAGGTGATTTGTGATAACGACACAATCACGACCCCGCCTGGCTTCAGATGTTCATCGTATTCTTTTAACATCTTCAAGTCATATTCGATTGGCTGACTCGGTAACGCCAAATCCAGATGCGATAATCCAAGCGACTTGAATGAATACCCGTACATCGCATGGGACGTCCCCAAATTGATGATGTCGACCGGGTGAGGGTCTTCCTTGAAGGCAAGGACAGCTCGGTTATTATTATATTCCCACGACTCTTTCACGAACTCGTTGACGGGAATGAAGATTGCGATGATGACGAGTAATACGACACCTATTTTGATTCCTAAACGCTTCATGCTAATTCCTTTCCATCCATCTTAGAACCCACCGTATACAAATCCTTGGCTCGACACGCCAAACAAGAACGCTGAGATAATCAAGAACAAGTTGATGGCCACGCTCGTCACGGCAGACTGACGTGCCATCCAATCCCAAGCCGAACCTCTCGTCCGCTCGATATGTTGGAACAGATGAACGACGACAAAGACGACGAGGAAGATGATCAAATCGAGCAATGAGAACATTTGAATCGCCTGCATCATGCCTGACGGTGCCCACGAAGACGGTGTCACATATAGTTTAGCGTGCGAGAACGCTTCTGCCATCGAATGTGATTGGAAGAAGACTCGTGAGAAACAGACGAGCTGGAACGTGATGGCGATTTTCCACCACCGATGCAGTGTCGGCACGCGGTCAAATCCGACCCATGACGCCATTTTTTCACGTGGTTGTTTCGTATGGTCTCCGAACACGCGATAGATTCCATGAATGAGTCCCCATAAGACGAAGTTCCATGCGGCTCCGTGCCAAATCCCACTAACTAAAAACGTCGCAAGGATGGCACCATAAATCTGTTCACGTTTCTTCTTTCCTTTTGCGAGCGGCATGAAGATATAATCCCGTAGCCACATCGAAAGCGTGATATGCCAGCGGTTCCAGAAGTCGGCGATTGATACGGCGAAGTGCGGTTGCTTGAAGTTTTCTGATAAGCGAATCCCGAGTAAGCGTGCACAGCCGATGGCGATGTCGCTGCATGCCGAGAAGTCCGCGAACAATTGAATCGAGAACAACATCGTCGCGAGCACAATCTCCGAACCGGTCGGGTCCGGGCTATTGAACACACTCGCGACAATCGGGGCCAACCGATCGGCAATCAATGTCTTCTTGAAGAATCCCCAAATGATGCGCTGGATGCCGTAGCTGATGTTGTCATAGTCAAGATGTTGCTCCGTCTTCAACTGCGGCAACAGTTTTTTAGCCCGCTCGATCGGACCTGCCACGAGTTGTGGGAAGAAGGCGAAATAAACCGAGAAATAGCCATAATGACGCTCCGCCTTCTGCTTCCCGCGCGAGACGTCCACGACGTAACTGATGGCTTGGAACGTATAAAAGGAAATCGCCAACGGTAAGACGATTTCTCTATACGGGACGTCATAATCAAATCCGCTCCATGTGGCAAATGAACGGAGCGAATCATTGACGAAATTAAAATATTTGAACCAGCCGAGGAAGAAGACGAGCACCGAGACACCGACCCACATGAGACGTTTTTTCTGCTCCTTCTTCTCCTGTTTCTCAATCAGAATTCCAATCACATAGGTGAAAGCGGTACTGATCAGCAGGAGCGGGATGAATTGAACGCTCAACGTGGCGTAAAAGACATAGCTCGCCAACAAAAGGAGCACCCAACGATATCGATGTGGAACCATATAGTACGTTCCAACGATGAGTGTTAAAAATAAGAGAAATTCAATCGAAATAAAAGTCATATTTACCACCTGATGTTATGAAACTTGACGATGTACCGATTCCTGACAATCAGGTGGTCACAAGTTCTCGCTTCGGCAATGCAGCATAACGAATCTTCCCGAACGCATTCCGCGGAATCTCGTCAATCTGCATCACCCGAACACCTTTCACCTTGATTTGTTCTTTGATGATTTTTTGAATGCGTGCGACGTCATCTTGTAACGTATACACGTATAGCTGGTCGTCTTCCCCGGCACAGACGCAATCATGTCCACGCTCTCGAAGGAGCGCCTCGACTTCGTCTAAGCTGATTCGACTGCCATACAGTTTGATCATGCGTTTGATTCGGCCGACGATGAAGAAATATCCATCCTCGTCGCGATACGCCATGTCACCTGTTCGTAAAACACCGTGATTGTCGTCACCTTTTGAAAGGTCCGCTAACGAGGTCGCATACCCAAACGACACGTTGTCGCCTTGATACACCAGTTCGCCCGTCACATTCGCATCTTTGATGTCGTTCCCGGCTTCATCTCGTAACGAGAGCGTTCCACCAGGAATGGCAATTCCGATGCTTCCTTCTTTTTTCGCATGCATCTGATCCGGTAAATACGACATCCGGGCCGTCGCCTCCGTCTGACCGTACATGATGAAAAATTGAATCCCTTTCTCTTCACATACCGTTGCGAAGTGCTGCGCAAGTGCCGGGTCCAACTTGCCACCCGCTTGCGTCAACTTCTTCAGACTTGGGAGGTCGTACGTCTCAAACTTCAATCGTTTCAACATCTCGTAATGAAACGGGACCCCACCAAACGTCGTCGCCTGCTCGGCACGACACAGCTCCCAAAACTCCTTTTGAACGATCGAGCGGTCTGTCAGGATGAGGGTCGCCCCTTTCAACAGATGACTGTTGATGATGGAGAGTCCATACGAATAGTTCATCGGAAGGGTCGTGATTGGTTTATCCGTCTGATCGATGTCGAGATAGTCGATGATCGATGAAGCGTTCGCCATCAGATTTTTGTATGTGAGGCGAACAAGTTTCGGACTTCCGGTACTACCTGATGTCGTCAACAAAAGGGCCAGCTCCTCATGAAGTTGGTGGCGAACCGATGTTTCGGTTTCAAATAAGGCGTAGCCGCCATAGCCATAGAAGGCATCCAACGAGTTCGCCAAATCCTCCCTCGTTTCAGGAGCCCAGACGTGCGTCGGTTGATACCGTTCCATCAACTTCTGTAATTGGTCTACTGGAATATCTGCATCGAGCAAGACCGGGACGACCCGTCCACGGAGAAAGCCGATATATCCGAAGAGCGACTCGACTCGGTTGGCACATAAGCAGAAGACGAGCGACCGTTCGCCGACTTCCTGACAAATCGAGTCCCCGACTTCCAACATCTCTTTATATGAATAAGAGCGGTCCGCATAGACCGCCTCACGATTCGTGTACTGCTCGAGTGTTTGAAAAAGCATCATGATTGGATGTCCACACCGAGGCGTTGCAACAACGCAATACCAGACTGATACGAATGGAACTCTGTCATTTCATCCGAGTCAATATATACGTCAAACGCATCCTCGATTTCGGCGATGAGGGTCATATGTCCAATCGAATCCCACTCCGTTGATTCCCCAAGCTTCATCTCTTCAAGGACCACATCGTCCTCTAGTTCCAATCCATTTCGAAATGCCATGTTATATGCTTCAAGCGTGCTCATTGTATTCATCCTTTCACATTCACTCAACCTTATTCGATTCCATCTATTCTTATCGACTGATAATGATAATCATTTGCCTTGTGATTCTATCACAATTTTTCGAAATCCTCAATTCTTCATAGGAGATAAAGCTTGAAGTTGAGCGATTTTTTGTATGAAAAAGACCACATCGTTATGATGCAGTCTTAGGAGATGATAAAACATATTCGAGTTGTAAGTCGAGTGGTTCTGCCTCGTAGACTTCTGGCACGATCTCCTCAACCTATCAGGTCATAATGACACAACGATTATTTGAACTCGATTGCCACCGTTTCATAACCGCTATTCTTTAAAAACTCTGTCAAGAACGCTTCAATGCGCTCGTCTGCCTCTATCAACAACCCTTGCTCAATCTTAGTCTTTTCCATTTTTGCCTTCTCTTTATTGATTTCATCAAAAATCAATTGCGAGGGATAGTCAGAAAAAAGTGTCCCTTTTACATCTGTCACTTTCGCATCATCTGTGTTCGCTACATTGTCTAAAATGGTTGAGTGCGGTACAGTGACGTTCAATTGCTCAGTCGTGTCATTGTATGAGACCTCCATGCTAGAGAGATCCGTACCTGCTTTGAGGTATCCTGAGTATTCAATCAGCTTGATTGCTTCGGCTATTTTGATTTCAACCAAAGGAACTTTCGTGCTGTTTCGACTGACAATAACATTGCTGTATTCATACTTTAACGTTGTCAACTCCGTCAATTCGACGAGTCGATCTTTGACGAGCGATACATCAGCCTGTTGATTAGTTGAAAATACACTCGGCTTAATCACTACAATCGCAATGACACCAATCAAGATGAGCGTGAGTAAAACAAATGAAACTCTTCCAATCATTCTTTTCATATTCGATCTCCTTTTAATGTATTCAAGTACCTTCTAAAATTATGTAACGAATCCTTCATATACATATTATACCTACTTTAATTCCATAAATTTAATTTTTATTCAATTAAATTAGTTTTTTTCAAATAAAAGAGTAGATGGTTTGAGACCCATCTACTCACTCAGCATCATCAAGTTTTACTCGACTACAATCCAATTCAGTTGCGACAAACTTTGCTTCAGTTCATTCAATTCTTCTAACCTTTGAATGAAAAATGTCTCAATCGCATCGATGTGGTCTGGAGCACTTAAGAAATGCGTCAACGATTGACAAACGTATAACATAAATTCGTCATTTCGATCTTCCGGAGCTTCATAGATCCATTCTTCATTTGTCGCTGCGAATTGTTTGAAAGCGTCCATCAGAATCGATTTATGTTTACTATTTGGGTGAACCTCTATGTAAACTGATACTTCTGGGTAATCAGCTTGTTCAAAACTGAATCCACAGCCGATGTATTTCCAATCACTTTGATCATTTTGAATGACATATCGATTGTACTCACGGAGTTCAATCGCACGATTCCCCCATGGTTTCGGCTTTCCAAACAAATTCGTAAATGTATGCGTCGTTCGTTCATTCAAACACTGGTCCAACATCGAAATGGTTCTCCCTAAGTTTTGAATCGCATATACATCTTGAGGTAGAAATGTTCTTGATTTATTCAATTCAATGTCCTCCATATACTTGAGTACTTGTTTGTAATACAAATCTTGTTTGTTATATTCTTGAAGCCATATGTAGAGTTGAAACCATTGCAATTGAAAGAACTTAGTTGAGGTTGAAGCGACATGTTTTGGGTCAAAGTATTGGGTGATATAAAACAGGTATGTCGTAAATCCTTCCTCTTCACTTTGCTCAAGATGTTCTCGATAACGTTTCAATTGATGATGTCCCTCGCCGCTACCTAACTTGTTCTCGATGAAGACGATGTGTGAGGTTTCCCCCTCATTAAACGTGATGACGAGATCAGGTCGACTGTCGGTATCATGTGTATGTAGTTTACTGTACGTTTTTTGTGTGTATGCCTTCACACAACTTATTTCAGAAAGGTTCACATTCGCAAACCGTTTAAAAAAATCCGTCAATAGATCCGGTTGTTCGAAAATCGGAGCGATGATTTCGGTCAAGTAATCTTCATAGGGATTAGAGTCGGATTGACGTAATAGATTGTAGATTTTCGAATACGATGACACCATCTGCTTCACTCCCTTCATCACAGTATAAAAACAATGAGTGCTTGAGGTTTGATCCAAGCACTCATCTATATATCGTCTACTGTACATACGTTTCGAGGTTTAAGAATATGTTAGATGATCACTCATCAAAGAAATCTAAATCAATTTTCTTAATTGTGTACATTTCTTCAATAGATACGCCAACATTATATACAAACATTAAGTTGGTCAATTCTTTTCCATCGATTAAAATCACTCGTTTATCTATTGATTCTGCATACATTCTTGCTTCTTTTGAAAATTTAGCTGTAGTCATAAAAATACCTTTTGAAGCTTTTTTTCCTACTAAACTACCCACGAATCCTTGAATATCCGGCCGCGAAACTGTTGAATCTGTCTTCCATCGCTTTGCCTGCAAATAAATCATTTCTAATCCCAATACATCTTCTTTTATGATGCCATCAATTCCCTCATCACCAGATTTCCCAATCGCCTTTCCAGCATCACTAACTGAGCCACCATATCCCATCGCAACAATTAAATCTACGATTAATCGTTCAAAAAAAGCTGGAGAACAATCTAGGATTTTCTCTAAAATTACTTCCTGCAATTCAGTTTTAAGTACATTAAAGTTGTAGTCGATTAGCTCTAACGGTGTTTGAGTATCATTTGGTGGGGCGATGTGTTTCGTTGATTCATCCGAAGTACGACTCATGAATTGAATAAAACTTTCATATCTCATTAAAAATTTTCGATCAATCTTTGTTACATTAGGATTTTCTAACACTCTCAATCCTTCATCCGTAATGGTAAAGACCGCTTTTCTCACCACTTTAATTAATCCTGCCTTACTTAAATACGTTCTAGTCCACCCTATTCGATTCACAAGTAATGTTTGCTTGCCGCTAGGAAGCTTTTCTGCGATTTCCTCTTCGGATAAATGAAAATGACTGGCGAGTGATACATAAAGTTCTTGCAACGTATGTTCTTTACCGTCTTCTAAATGTTGTAAAAACGGATACATGAATTCTTGATAACCCGGAACAGCCATATGCATCTCATCCTCTCAATCTGATATGTTCATTATAAAACATGATAGATAAAATTACATAAGTTGGCAAAAGAATATACCGTTCATTTCGTCTTGATATAAAAAATAGACGGTTGATAATAAAACCGTCTGCATTTCATACTATTTATGGTACGGCTCATTCCGATTGATTCGATACGCCCGATAAATCTGCTCACACAACACGAGCTTCATGAGTTGGTGGGGGAACGTCATCTTCGAGAACGAGATTGTATCATCCGCTCGTTTCATCACATCGTCCGACAGACCAAGCGATCCTCCGATGACGAAGGCGATTTTACTCTTTCCGTACGTCGCGAGTTGATCGAGTTCACGGGCGAACTCTTCACTCGTCCGCTGCTTTCCTTGAATCGCCAATGCGATGACGTGCGTATCTGGGGATATCTTCGCCAAAATGCGCTCGCCTTCCTTTTGTTTTACTAGTAACATATCTGCCTCACTCAAATGCTCGGGTGCTTTTTCGTCTGAGACCTCGATTTCCTGCACTTTTGCGTAGGCGGAAAGCCGCTTTGTGTACTCGGCAATTCCTTGTTTTAAATATTTTTCTTTCAGTTTGCCGACCGTGATAATTGAAATATTCATCCAATTCTTCCTTTTTCCACAGTTTTTTTGGAGTTATCCATAGGGTTATCCACAGAGTTATCCACAAATCCACATGTTGATAATTAGTTTTTGCTTGACACAATATATGTTGCGTCGGCTTCACAGAACTCACATGTCACGTGTTCACTTGTGGATAATTCCTCTAGCAACGGGTATTCCCCTGTTTCATCCACAATGATGTCTAAAGCGATTTCAACATGTTCCTTGCATACTTTTTTTTCCACAGTTTTTCCTCCTTAAAAAAGAAGCGTCGCCGCTTCTTTATGTTGCTTCAGTTAATGTCGCCTCGGTTTCGCTTGCTTCTCCGCGACGTAAATACTTAATGGTAATCGTATCACCGACCGTCGCGTCCCGATATAACGCATCGCGTAAATCGACGTATCGTTTGATCTCCCGGTCTCCGATTTTCGTGATGACATCTCCAACACGTAGTCCCGCTTCTTCAGCCGGACTACCCGGTGTCACTTCTTCGACGAAGACACCGTCTTCCTGGTCGAAGGAGATTCCATACTCTTCTCGGACGTTTCCGGGTACAGCGATGACTTCCTGAATCGTGACACCGAGCTGTGCCCGCGTCACTTTGCCGTCGCGTTCTAACATGTCAATGACCGGTAGCGCCACGTTGACGGGAATGGAGAATCCAACCCCTTCTACGCTCGCCTCGGCGATTTTCATCGAATTGATTCCGACGAGCTCTCCACGAATGTTGATGAGGGCACCACCCGAATTCCCCGGGTTGATGGCCGCATCCGTTTGAATGACTTCCGCGTTATAATCCATCAAGCCGTCGCTGTTCGTATCGACCGGCACCGTCCGCTCGACACCACTGACGATACCACGCGTAACCGAGTTTGAGAAGACACCAAGCGGATTTCCGATGGCCATGACGGTCTCGCCAGCTTGGAGAACGGTGGAGTCACCGAGAACAATCGGCTCCACATCGATGTTTTTCGGTAACTCGACCTCAGCGACAGCCAAGTCGTTGAGCGGGTCTTCGCCTAAAATGGTTGCCGATGCGATTTGACCATCGGAAAAGGCGATGTTGACCTCGTCCGCTTCTTCGATGACATGGAAGTTCGTGACGATATAGGCCGTGTTTCCTTCTACTTTATAGATGACACCGGATCCGGCACCCGCCTCCCATTGCGAGTCCGAGGTGAACGCACGCTGGATATTGGTGATGCTGACGACGGACGTCTTCGCCCCAAGGACAGCGGTCGTGACGTCCGATTCGGTGACGGTGACGGCCTGTTCGGTCCGCGTCAGTTCATTCGTCACAAAACGAGAGGTCGGCGAATCCCAGAGCATCACGATGACAAAAAACAAAGCCGCTCCTAAGAATCCGCCAACCCCTCCGAGTAACAACGGTTTTATATTTGGTCTCGGCTTATGGCGTACGTGCTCCTCTTGCTTCGGTCGCCATTCGCTCCGAGACGGATACGTCGATTTCTCTTCTGTTGCTTCGTGTACTTCAGTTTCGATGTCTTGAGGTTCATACTCACGGTGTCTCTCTTCGTTCACGACGCGTCCCCCCTTCAAGACAGTGTGATAACTGTCTTTTCCCAAGTTTCCTTATAAAGAAACGAGTGAAGTGGGGATTGTCGGGTCCGTGTCGCACAATTTGATTCGACCTAAGTCGACGTCTCGCATGCCGAGTGTTTGCGAGACGCTCATCTGTGCGAGCTCCTTCATGTTGTTGTCCTTACTTAAGTGGGCCAAATAGATCCGTTTCGTGCGGTCACCGATGACCTCACTCATCGCGATGGCTGCATCCTCGTTCGAGACGTGGCCATAGTCGCCGAGGATTCGTCGTTTGACACTCCATGGATAACGCCCCATCTGCAACATCGAGACGTCATGGTTCGACTCAAAGATGAAGTCGTCCGCTCCACGGATGATTCCTTTCATCCGGTCCGAGACATAACCCGTGTCGGTGATATGGGCTAATCGTTTCCCGTCATGGGCAAACTGATAAAACATCGGGTCTGCCGCATCATGGCTCACGTTGAACGTCTCGATTTCGATATCCCCGAACTGTTTCACATCTCCGACTTCGATTTGAAACTTCAAGGCAGGATCAATCTTTCCAATCAGTGATTCCATCGCTGCCCATGTCTTCGCATTCGCATAAATCGGTAAATTGTACTTTCGTGCTAGTATCCCGACACCTTTAATATGGTCGGAGTGCTCATGGGTGACGAGCAGTGCGTCGATTCCGTCAAACGACCGACCGATGGCTTCGATGCGCTGTTGCATCGCTTTTCCGGTCAATCCGGCATCGACGAGCAGCTTCGTCCGTTCCGTCTCGATATAGAGGGCGTTTCCGGTCGACCCGCTCGCTAACACACTATACTGTAAAGTCACGCAATCACTCCTTTCATTCTTTCGTTTCAAACTCCACGTGCTCGACTGTTCCATCGATCGCATTGACGAAGTAGACCTGATCATCAATCCCGATCGACCAAAGCGGTGGCATGATGATCAAACTGCCAGAGCTGTCGAGCGGTAAACTGTAAAACCCGGTATTGATGGCCCGCATCTCCTGGTTCGGTTGGAAGTACTTCCGAGATGCGAGTTGTGAGATGGCTTCACTGGCCGTCAACACGAGGTCGTCTTGCGTTTTTGACGAGAGGTCTTTTAAATGACGCTGTTTATAATCCGTCACTTCGAACGACTCGTTCAACTGAATGAGGATGAGGGACGGACCGATGTACATTTCCGTATCTCCCTCGACTTCAGGTGCTGAAAAAATCTTGTTATCCTCGAATGTTTGCACGAAAGCGATCTGTCTCGTTTTTTCATCGTAGCGCCAGTAGGCGTACTCGTTTCCAAACGGGGCATATTCTGCTACAAACGTCGAGGCGGTCGTCCGTAAATCCTTCGCATCGAGCGGGACGGGTTGTTTCAACTCGACTTCGAGTTGCATGTTGTCGAGCGTCGTCGCGAGCTGTGCCTCCCGATTTTTCGTGATCATCGCGGCTGACATCTCTTCAGACGAACCTGTCAAATAGCCGATATCCCGACCCATCCGTGGCAATTTTGCCGGATCGACATTCCGCTGGTCTAAAATCTGCGTGATCGAGGTGTTGTCATTCGTCACGACTTCGGTCGCCCATGTTTCCGTCAGCAATTGAAACAACAGATAGATGTTCAAGGCGAGGAAGGCGAAGATTAAAATCGTTTTCGCTTTACTCCAATCCACGATACATCATCCTTTCTGTCCAATCGTCTCCTTGATTGTATGGGACCCAACGGCCCGCCTCACGCACGAACCAGTTCGGTGAAAACGTCACATAGCGGCTCGTGTCCTCGTTATATTCAATCTCATAACCGATTCGAATCTCGGTCACGTTCTCAAATCGTCCGGAGTTGATGAGCGTACCGAGTACCTCGTCCGCATCGGCCAACTGTGTCGTGCCGACGGTGATCAACCGATCGATTTCCAAGTGGTTACGGGTGATCGATCGGACCTGTGCCCCGTCGTTTTCCACACGCAATGTGGATAAGTCGATGGCATCGTTGTTGATAAACGCCTCACGCTGACTGAAGACCGGATACCCTTTCACATGAAAACGGAACACGGTCGTTTCAAATCCTTTGTTGGCCGGTGTGATGGCATCGAATCGAAGGGACAGCCCTTGATTCTCAGACGCTTCATCGACCCATCCCCCGTGGAAGTTCACGAATTCCACAATAGAATCCAATCCGATTGCTGTATCACGCTCGGTGCTATTCCGAGACAGGTTTCGATAGCGACTCGCATTCAGTTTCGCATCGTATTCCGCCACACTGACACCGTTCGTCAACGCCCCGACCGAGCTTGCCGGGTCGACTTCTTGAACGTTTGGGTCACCTGGGAAGAACGTATCTCGCATCCAGTCGAGACGAGTGTCGATTTGAATCGACGATACGTCATACGCGAACAACTCATTCATCTCAGGTCCGACGACCGGGATGTAATTCACGCGTTCATCCGTATACGTCACGCGTTTCATCGTTCGACTCGAGTTTTTTAAGAAAAGGCTGTTCACATCGCCGTTTCCGACTTTCGTCAACTTCCCTTCCCAAATGGACTGGTCGCTCATGATGGCGCGGATGTTGAACACACTGTCGTCCATATAGATGAGGATCCGCTGTGGGATTTTCCCGGACAGACTGTACGTCCCGGGAAGCATATAGCTGAGCGTGTCCGCATAGTAGGCCTCCGGCAAGATCAACTCGAGTCCCTCGTTGATATCCGTATAGAAACTCGGGACGTTTTTTACGGCGAGCGGCTTGAACTCACTCGCCTCAAACGAATCTCGAATGACACGCATCAGTTGCTTCGGTGTATTCTTCGAAGCGAACACGGCATTGTTGTCATGCACGACCGCTTGAGTCGGGATGATGACCTGATTCGCACGACGCTGCAATGACTCGTCCACCGTCGTGAGCTGCGTTTCTGATTGGACGGCCTGATACGTAGGATGGTAGTCCCATAAGATGATGGTTTGAACAATCGACGTGACGATTAACGTGAGCAAAATGAACGACTTCCACAGTTCCGGCTTTGCAATCGTAAACCGTTTCATCAATCATTCACCTCCACAATCGTATCGAACGGGATCGTGAAGTAAATCGTTGTACCTCTTCCAAATTCACTCTCTGCCCAGATGTCGCCACCGTGAGCGGATACGACTTCCTTGGCAATCGATAGACCGAGCCCGGTACCACCGATGTTACGCGCCCGTGCCTTATCGACACGATAGAAACGCTCGAAAATCTTCTTCAAGTTCGACTTCGGAATCCCGACCCCTTCATCCTTGATGCCGATGACGAGGCGTTTCGCCCGAAGCATCGTCCGGAACGTAATTGTCCCGCCTTCTGGTGAGAACTTGATGGCGTTCGTGATGATGTTGTCGATGACTTGGGTCATCTTATCTTGATCGGCATGCACGTAGACGCGACGCTTCATCAGTTTGCGACGGAATTGAATCGCATCCCCTTTCGTCATCTCGTGACGGTCGATAATGTCGTTAAAGAACTGCACGAAGTCGAACTTCACTTTTTGCATCTTATATTCTTTACTGTCCATCTTCGAGAGTTGCAACAAGTCGTTGACGAGGCGAATCATCCGTTCCGTCTCGTTTTGTGTCGTTTCTAAGAAACGTGGCGCCAATTCTTCATCCTGATACGCGCCTTCTGCGAGAACCTCCAAATAGCTACGCATCGTCGTGAGCGGCGTCCGCAATTCATGACTGACGTTCGCAACGAATTCACGGCGGTCCTGTTCGACCTGTTCTTGTTCCGTGACGTCATGCAAGACGACGATGAGACCTGTGATTGGTCCGCTATGTTTTTGAATCGGTGAGAAATAGGCACGAACGAGGAACAATTCTTCGTCCGTACTGAGGTCAATCAGTTTTGTCGGCATCGTGCCGTCTTCCGGAATGATGATTTCCTCTTCGAATGCGAGGAGATTTTGTAGATTCGTCCCCATCGCCTCTTCTTCATCGACCCCAATCATGTCGCGCGCCTGGTCGTTCATCAAGATGACCCGTAGCGAGCGGTCGGTCGCGACCACACCGTCCGACATGTTCTCGAGGACACTCGTCAAGCGGCGTCGTTCGGCTTCCGTTGTCGCGTTCGCCTCCATCAACTCATCCGTCAATTCGTTGAACGCATACGCGAGTTGACCGACCTCGTCATCCGAATACACTTTAACTTTCCGCGAGAAGTTCCCTTTCCGCATCTCGACGGCCTGCCTCCGCATATCGGCAATCGGTCGCGTGATGGTTCGAGATAAAAGGATTCCGAGGAACGAGGTGATGATGAGTGCGATCAATGTCCCCGTTGCGAGGATGCGTGTCACTTGTTCCATCTGGTTGTAGATGGACTTCATCGATGCCTCGATATAGATCATCCCGGTCGTTGTGCCGTCCACTTCCGACTTGATTGGAACGGCGACGACGCGCATTCGGTCATTTGAATCTTCATAGACGAGCGTCTCTTGCGCTCCGCCTGTCGCGAATGACTTTTGAATGAACGTGCTCGCCGTCCGTTGTCCGACGAGACTTTGATTATTTTGGTTCGAGGTCGCCCGGACGACACTGTTCGTGTCGATGATTTGGACTTCTCGAATGTCGTCAGCTAGCGTCGTGCTCTCTGTAAATTCAGACAGCAGCTGATCCAGTAACTGGTTCAACTGCTGGTCCGTGGTCGAGTCACTCTCGTTCGCGGCAGTCCCCTCACTGATGTTGTAGCTCAGTAGGTTCGCCCGGTCGACAAGTGACTGCGAGAAGTTGTTGATGTATTGCCGTTCTAAAGAACGCACAAAGTACACGCCGATGACTTGCATCGCAACGAGAATGAGCAGCGCATAGATGACGACGAGCTTCCACTGGATTGATTTAAAGAAGTTCGTCCGTTTCATCGTTTAATCTTCTTCTCCTGCCTTCAAATAATACCCGACGCCGCGACGCGTAATAATATACGTCGGAGTCGACGGGTTGTCCTCTACTTTTTCACGAAGACGACGCACCGTGACGTCCACGGTACGCACATCACCGAAGTAATCATATCCCCATACCGTTTGGAGCAAGTGCTCCCGCGTCATCACTTGTCCGATGTTTTGGGCGAGGTAATGAATCAATTCGAACTCGCGATGCGTCAATTCGATCTTCTCATCCCGCTTCGTCACCATGTACGAGTCCGGGTGAATCGTCAAATCGCCGATCACGATATCGTTCGCGTTCGCGCCTTTCGCTTCCGGCGCCGGTGCCGTCGCATGACGTCGCATGTTCGCTTTGACACGGGCCAACAATTCACGTGAGCTGAACGGCTTTGTGACGTAATCGTCTGCGCCGAGCTCTAGTCCGAGTACTTTGTCGATTTCGGAATCTTTCGCCGTCAACATGATGATCGGCATATCATACTTCTTCCGTACCTCACGGCATACTTCCATGCCGTCCTTGAGCGGAAGCATGATGTCGAGCAAGATGAGATCCGGTTGAATCTCCTCTACTTTGACGAGCGCTTCTTCGCCGTCATAGGCGACATGCACCTGGTAACCTTCTTTTTCAAGTTTAAACTTCAATATATCTGCGATTGGTTGTTCGTCATCTACCACTAAAATCGTACGATCCATTCAGTGAGTCCTCCTCTTATCATTAAACGTACATGCCTACATTGTAACTCTTTTTAAACAGCTTAGAAAGCGTGGTCCATTTCCGTGGAAATAGAAAAAGAGAGCCCGGTGGCTCCCTTTCTTATGCTTCGTAAATATCACGCAAGATGACCGTCTGTTCACGAGCCGGTCCGACCGAGAACGTCAACAACTCGACTCCTGTCAATTCCTCGATGCGACGCACGTAACGCTGTGCGTTCTCCGGAAGGTCTTCAAAGCGACGAACCCCTGTGATGTCTTCTGTCCAGCCAGGAAGCTCTTCGTATACCGGTACACACTTCTCGAGGACGCGGAAGTTCGGTGGATACTCGTCAAGATGCTTTCCTTCATACTCATACGATGTACAAATCTTAAGCGTCTCAAGACCTGTCAGCACATCGATTGAGTTGAGGCAAAGATCGGTGATCCCACTGACGCGGCGTGAGTGACGCACGACGACCGAATCGAACCAGCCGACACGGCGTGGACGACCTGTTGTCGTTCCATATTCTTTCCCGACTTCACGGATTGTATGACCGATCTCATCGTCGAGCTCTGTCGGGAACGGACCGTCTCCAACGCGTGACGTATATGCTTTACAGACACCAACCACGTGATGAATCTTCGATGGCCCGATTCCGGCACCACTCGATACGCCGCCTGATGCAGCATTCGACGATGTGACAAACGGATACGTTCCATGGTCGATATCGAGAAGGACCCCTTGAGCCCCTTCAAAGAGAACTTTTTTCTCTTCGTCGAGCGCATCGTTCAACACGACCGATGTATCGCACACGTATTTCGCGAACTGTTGACCATACGCGTAGTATTCTTCGAAAATGTCATCAAATTCGACTGGGTCGACCTCGTACATTTTCACGAACATCCGGTTTTTTAGTTCAAGCACCGTCTTCAATTTCTCTGCAAAGACTTCTTTGTCGAGAAGGTCGGCGATGCGAATCCCAATACGTGCCGCCTTATCCATGTATGCTGGGCCGATTCCTTTTAGTGTCGTCCCGACTTTCGCGTCACCTTTCGCCTCTTCTTCGAGACGATCTTGGAGCTGGTGGTATGGCAAGATGATATGCGCGCGGTTCGAGATTCGAAGGTTATCCGTGCTCACACCACGTTCATGTAAGTAAGCGAGTTCTGTCACGAGTGATTTCGGGTTGACGACCATCCCGTTCCCGATGACACACGTCTTATCCGAATAGAAAATCCCAGACGGAATGAGGTGAAGTTTATATTTCGTATCATTGAAGACGATCGTGTGACCAGCGTTGTCTCCCCCTTGATAACGCGCGACGACTTCGGCTTGTTTCGATAAGAAATCGGTGATTTTCCCTTTCCCCTCATCGCCCCACTGCGTTCCCACTACGACTACTGATGACATAATGAATCCTCCTTATTAATCAACGTTCTGTTCAAACCATCCGTAAGTGTACACTTGAAAAGCAAGAAAGTCAATTGAATACCGAACGTTTTATATAAGATGTAACTATTCGTTCGTTATTTTAATCAAACCCTATATAAAAAAAGACACCACCGACGTTACATCGGTGGTGCGAAGGCTTGCGTCTCCATATTGACGAACTTGTTGTACTCTTTCCGGAAAGAGAGCTTGACCGTACCGGTCGGACCGTTACGTTGTTTCGCAATGATGATTTCAATCGTATTGGCGTCCTCACTCTCTTTATCGTAATAGTCATCACGATAGAGGAAGGCGACGATATCGGCATCCTGCTCGATTGCTCCCGATTCACGGATATCGGACATCATCGGTCGCTTGTCTTGACGACTCTCTACGCCACGTGAGAGCTGAGACAAGGCGATGACCGGTACTTGTAGTTCCCGTGCGATTGCTTTGAGCGTACGTGAGATTTCCGATACTTCTTGTTGGCGGTTCTCGCCCGGTTTCCCGTTCCCGACGATGAGCTGCAAGTAGTCAATCATGATCATCCCGAGACCATGTTCCTGCTTCAATCGGCGACATTTGGCTCGGATTTCGTTGACCCGAAGACCCGGTGTATCGTCAATGTAGATGCCTGCCTGTGAGAGCGACGACATCGCGAGAGAGAGACGACCCCAGTCTTCCGCTTCAAGACGACCGGTCCGGAGGCGCTGGGCATCGATGTTTCCTTCCGCACACAACATACGCATGACGAGTTGCTCGGCACCCATCTCCAAACTGAAGATGGCGACGTTCTCACCCGTACGGACCGCGACGTTTTGCGAGATGTTCAAGGCGAACGCGGTCTTCCCGACAGATGGACGGGCGGCCACGATAATCAAATCGTTTCGTTGGAAACCGGCTGTCATCTTATCCAAATCCGTGAAGCCGGTCGCAATCCCAGTGATCTCCCCGCTCGACTGATGCAGCTTTTCAATCGTCGAGTACGCATCGGATAAGACAGAACCAATCGGGTGGAAGCTCGATTGCCCTTTTCGTTGCGATACTTTTAGAATGTTCCGCTCCGCGTCCGAGAGGACAGAATCGACCTCATCCTGACGCTCATAACCATCCGAGACGATGTTCGTCGCTGTTCGAATCAGACGACGGAGTGCCGCTTTTTGGTCGACGACGTTCAAGTAATAGCCGATGTTCCCGATGGCGGGAACGGATTCCGCGACCTCCGCCAAATAGTTGAGGCCCCCGATTTCGTCTAAAATCCCTTGCGCCTGCAACTCGGAACTGAGCGTGACCAAGTCGACGAGCTCGCCTCGGTCATTGATTTTTAGCATCGCTTCAAAGATGCGTTGGTGGCTGACACGATAAAAGTCGTCCGGGTCGACCCGCTCTGAGGCCGTAATCAACCGATCCGAATCGAGGATGATTGCCCCTAAGACGGCTTGCTCCGCTTCCACGCTATGCGGTGGTGTATTGACTTGAATCGCATCACTCATCCGTCTCTACCTCACCTTCAAGCTTCTTGTACATGTACATTCAACGTCGCGACGACGTCATGGTGCAACTTCACTGGCACTTTCGTGAAACCGAGCGCCTTGATCGGATGCTCGAGTTCAATTTTACGCTTATCGATTTTGTAGCCCATTGATTTAAGGGCATCCGCGATTTGCTTGCTCGTGACCGAACCGAACACGCGACCGCCTTCACCGGCTTTCGTCGTGACGGCAATCGTCTCTTTTTCAAGCTTCTCTTTGAGTTGTTTCGCTTCGTTCAACTCTTCTTCTGCTGCTTCTTCGGCACGACGTTCTTTCGCCGCGAATGCTTTCAGGTTTCCTGGTGTCGCTTCCACTGCTAAGTTCTTCTTGAACAAGACGTTTTTAGCGTAAGCGTCTGCCACGTTTTTCACTTCTCCAGCTTTCCCTTGTCCTTTTACATCTACTTTCAAAATGACTTTCATTCTAATTCCTCTCCTTCAGTTTCATCTGTTACGTAATGATCGATTGCCTCTTTCAACATGACGTTCGCTTGTTCGCGACTCACTTCAAGTTGCGTCGCTGCATTCGTCAAATGGCCACCGCCATCGAGCATTTCCATGATGACCTGGACGTTGACGTCACCGAGCGACCGCGCGCTGATTCCCGTACGTCCGTCCGGTAAGACGGCGATGACGAACGAGGCTTTGACGCCTTCCATATTCAACAACTGGTCTGCAGACTGAGCGATCAACACTTGATGGTGTGCCTCGTCGTCAGAAGCGACCGCAATCGCCATGCCACCTGCATAAATTTCGGTGTATCTCAAAATCTGAGACTGCTCGATATAGGCATCGAGGTCTTGTCTCATGAAGTGCTGCACGAGTACCGTGTCAGCCCCTTGAACTCGCAAGAAGGATGCCGCATCAAACGTACGGGACCCCGTACGGAGCGTAAATCCTTTCGTATCGACCATGATTCCGGCAAGAAGTGACGTCGCCTCTAAAATCGAGAGCTTTCGGCTTCCCGCCTGATACTCAATCAATTCCGTGACGAGCTCACTCGTTGATGATGCGTAAGGTTCCATATACACGAGAACCGGATCTTCGATAAATTCTTCCCCGCGACGATGGTGGTCGATGACGACGACCCGCTCCGACCGATCCAAAATGTCTTTTGAAATGACGAGAGAAGGGCGATGTGTATCGACGACGACGAGTAATGTCTGTTCATCGATGAGTGGCTGCGCCTCATACTCGGTCAAGAATTGGCTGTATAACGAGTCATCGTTCTCTACTTCATTGACGAGCCGCTGAATCCCGACACTCGTCTCACCGGATGGAATGACGACATACGCCTCGCGCCCGACAAACTCAGCCAATTTCATGACACCGATGGAAGCCCCGAGCGAGTCCATATCTGGATTCTTATGTCCCATAACGAGGACACGGCTCGATTCCCGAATGAGGTCACGCATCGAGTTCGAGATGACACGTGCTCGGACGCGTGTTCGCTTCTCGGTCGGGTTTGTCTTCCCGCCGAAGAAACGAACTTTTCCATTATGACGCTTGACGACTGCCTGGTCACCGCCACGGCCAAGTCCTAAATCCAGGCTCGACTGAGAGAGATTACCGAGCTCCGTCAACGTCGTTTCACCGCACCCAATCCCAATTGATAACGTCAACGGGATTCTTTGTTCCTTCGTCGCATCACGCACTTCATCCAAGATTGAAAAGCGGTTGTTTTCAAGTTCAGATAGCGTCCGTTCATTCATGACGAGGAAAAAGCGGTCCGCCGCTGTACGACGCATGTAGATGTGATGCCGCTGCGCCCATTGATTGAGGAGCACCGTCACCCGACGATTGACTTCACTACGGACCTGTTCATCCACCGCAGTCGACATCTCGTCATAGTTATCTAAATACAAAATACCGATGACCGTCTGCGTTTGGACATACTTTTGTTCCATCTCCGCTTCTTCGGTCATGTCAAATAAATAGAGGGTTTGATGGATTTGATTGTAATAGACACGATAGACACGGTCACCCACTTCAATCGTGGCTTCATCCTCTTCTTCTTCAATCAATTCATCGAAGGCGGAATGGAGCGCATCAAGCGGTATTCCAATCGCCATATCGAGTTCGAAAATCAATCGTGATTGTTCGTTATACCAACTGATCCGTCGGTCCTGGTCAAAGACTAAAATCCCAATCGGCATCGTCGTCAACGCTTCTTTTCCGACCTCTTCGATTTGATGAGAGAGAGAGAGGACATACTGTTCCCAATTTTTACGCTCCCGTCGCATCGTCACTTGCTGATAGATGAAAAAAATCAGCGTGCCCATAAACAGGGTGATTGCCGCCATAATGTTGTAGAACGCCAATCCCAACGAGACAAGGAGTCCAATCACGTATGGAATCATGTGCCGCGCGTATTGGTTCTTCACGGATGTTAATGCTTCACCACTGTGCATGTATGCCTCCTAAAATGAGTAATGTTCACCCATGGAATCGTAAAGGTTTCTGCTCTATCATACCATATTCGTCGGTTTCACTTACACACTTACAGACGAGATGAAATACAAAAAAACGACTTATCCAAGAGGATAAGCCGTTCGTCAAACAATTACTCTGCAACGTATGGAAGCAAAGCCATTTGACGTGAGCGCTTGATAGCGACAGTAAGTGGACGTTGGTATTTCGCTGAAGTACCAGTCACACGACGTGGAAGAATTTTACCACGCTCCGAAACGAAGCGTTTGAGCAATTCTACGTCTTTATAATCGATATGAGTGATGTTGTTCGACGTAAAGAAACATACTTTACGACGACGACGACCTCCTGGACGACGTGCCATGTGAAGACCTCCTTTATAAGTTAGTTTTTATTGTCCATGATGATTAGAATGGCAAATCATCATCTGACAAGTCGATTTTGCCGCCACCCGAGAACGGATCTGCGTCAAAACCTTTATTCGAATTCGAGGACTGAGATGAAGTCGAAGCGGCTCCTGCGCCCCATCCTGATCCACTTGATTCACCACCACCGAAGACATCTCCTGATGGTGCTTGCTCACGTTGCCCTGAGGCTCCGCGTGGTTCAAGGAAGCGTACGCTGTCGGCGACTACTTCTGCCCGGTAACGACGTTGGCCATCTTGTCCTTCGTAACTACTGATTTGAAGGCGACCGTCAACGCCGGCCATGCTGCCCTTTTTCAAGTATTGTGCTACGTTCTCTGCTTGTTTGCGCCAAACGACACAATCAATAAAGTCCGTCTCGCGCTTCCCATCTTGTCCAGCGAATGGACGATCGCAAGCGAGAGTAAGGCGTGTTACGGCGATTCCGCTCTGCGTATAACGCATTTCGGGATCGCGAGTCAATCGACCAACTAACACAACTCGGTTAATCATCTCCAAGCTCCCCTTTCACGATACGAAACGTTAAGGATTAACGCTCGTCTTTTGTTGTCATTTGACGGACAACGTCGTCAGAGATCTTCATGAGACGCTCTGTTTCTAAGATCGCTTTAGGTTCAGCAACGATGTTAAGAAGAACGTAGTGTCCTTCGCGCATCTTGTTGATTTCATAAGCGAAACGACGTTTACCCATGTCTGTTGTTTTTTCAACAGTACCACCGTTTTCAGTGATGACGTTGTTGAAGCGCTCGATTAAAGCTTTCTTCGCTTCCTCATCAACTGATGGACGGATAATGTAAAGAAGTTCGTATTTACGCATTATCTTTCACCTCCTCTTGGACTAACGGCCCCTACCGGTTGTAGGAGCAAGGAGCAAACAATTGTTTTACTCACGTCATAATATACTATCAAACTTCCTTGAATTTTACAATACGTTTCCGTAAATCAACTTATACATTGAAGCGGAACGTGACAACGTCGCCATCTTGGAAGACGTATTCTTTTCCTTCTGAACGAAGTTTCCCTTGTTCTTTCACCGTTGTCATGTTGCCTGCTGCTGAAAGGTCGTCATACGACACGACTTCGGCACGGATGAATCCACGTTCGAAGTCAGAGTGGATGACACCGGCACATTGTGGGGCTTTCATCCCTTGTTTGAACGTCCAAGCACGAACTTCCTTCTCACCTGCCGTGAAGTATGTCGCAAGGCCAAGTGTCGAGTAAGCCGCACGGATCAATTGATCAAGTCCAGACTCTTCGATTCCGAGATCTTGTAAGAACTCGAGGCGTTCTTCCGGTTCGAGTTCTGAAATTTCTTCTTCGATTCGTGCACAGATGACGATGACTTTCGACCCTTCTGTTGCTGCGTGATCACGGACTGCTTGTACAAACTCGTTCGAATCGGCATCTGCCACTTCATCCTCACTCACGTTCGCCACGTAAAGCATCGGCTTCATCGTAAGCAATTGGAAGTGTTTGACGATCGCGAGTTGATCTTCTGATAATTCAGCGACACGTGCCGGACGCTCTGACTCAAGAACATCTCGCACGATTTCGAGTGCTTCGAGTTCTTGTACCGCACCTTTATCTTTTGCCTTCACCATTTTTTGAACACGTGCGATTCGTTTATCGACTTGCTCAAGGTCAGCTAAGATCAATTCAAGGTTGATTGTCGTGATGTCGTCAATCGGCGAGACACGGCCTGCGACGTGCGTGATGTTCTCGTCTTCGAAACAACGGACGACTTGGCAAATCGCATCGACTTCGCGAATGTTCGCCAAGAACTTGTTTCCGAGACCTTCCCCTTTTGATGCACCTTTCACGATTCCAGCGATATCTGTAAACTCAAATGCTGTCGGTACCGTCTTTTTCGGTTTGACGAGTTCCGTCAATCGATCAAGACGCGCGTCTGGTACTTCTACGACGCCGACGTTCGGGTCGATTGTCGCGAACGGATAGTTGGCCGCCTCGACTCCTGCTTGTGTAATCGCATTAAACAATGTCGATTTCCCGACGTTTGGCAATCCGACGATTCCTGCTGTTAATCCCACTAGTAGTTCCTCCTCATCCGGTGTTTCCCGGGAAATGTTAAGCCGTCTGTGGAGTGGGTACATTCAGTACACCACACCGTCACATCCTTCACAATTATAGATAGTCCACGATTAAACCGCAACTCACGTTCATAACCTAAAGAAAAACGCCGCTTATTCGGCGGCGTTCCCTTGTTCAAGCACTTTCTTGAATCGCTTATCGAAATCACGGCGTTGCATGAGCACACTGGCTCCGCAGCCTTGACACTTGATTCGAATGTCCATCCCGACACGCGTGATTTGCCAGCGGTTCGTTTTGCAGGCATGTGGTTTTTTCATTTCCACAATATCGTTCAATGCATAGGTTTTACTTTGCATTTTCTGCTTCTCCTCCTTTAGGAGCCGAGTTCGGTGGCATCATGACCGTACGTGGGTATGGAATTTCAATCCCCCGCTCGTCAAGTCCAGCCTTTAACTCTTTATGCAAAATTCGACCAGCTGCGAAGTGCTGGGTCGGCGGAACTTCCGCCATTAATCGGTACACCACTTCCGATGGTCCGAGCGACTGCACTCCAGCTAAGTCGATTGGCTTGATGAACAAGTCGTGATAGCGTGCTTCGACCGTTTTCGCAATTTCCTTGAGCGCTTGCTCTACTTTTGACATATCTTCTTCGTACGCAACCCCAATATCGACAACAGCGACGCTGTTTTCAAGCGAGTAGTTCGTCACTTGTAAGATTTGTCCGTTCGGAATAATCGTCACTTGTCCGTTTAATCCTTTTAACTTCGTCGTCCGGATTCCGACCTCGATGACCGTCCCGTCGACTTGTTGGTTCAAATTGACGTAATCCCCGTTCTTGTATTGGTTTTCAAAGATGATGAACGCCCCTGTGATGACGTCTTTCACCAAACTTTGTGCCCCGAATGAGATTGCAAGACCTGCGACCCCGGCTGATGCAATCAAACCGGCGATATTCACACCGAATTGTCCGAGCACCGTCAAGACCATAATCAACCCGATCACATAGCGGATTGTGTTTTGGGCTAATTTTAATAACGTTTCATTCTGTCGCTGGGCGACGATATCATGTTCTTTTATTTTGCGGAGTGTAAACACGCGCTCGACCATCGTCGTCAAAATGCGTGTTGCGATATATAAACCAAGGATGATGAGCGCCACACCGGCGAGCTTGATCCCTAAACCAATCCACATGTCTGTATCTTTAAAGTACTCGACGAATCGGTTCACGCTGTCGATTGTCTCATCGGCAACCGTATTTAAATCTTTTTCTGTATTTTGCGAAGCCATCTTTTCACCTCAAAGTCGTAGATTCTAAATCATCAAAACATATTTCACGACTTTTCTCAAACACTGCATTCGGAAGTTAGAAGTTTTCCACTTTTGGGAATGGGTTAATACGAGATCAATCCCCCAACTGCAACTAGGAATAGGCAGCTTAGAAGAGAGGATGAGATTCATGCCGTTTCGCTTAAAACCTCATAAACCATACTCTTTCTTCATTGAACACACTGAGCGGAGTGGATCCAGATTGCTTGCGGACCAGCTTCATGAACAGTTGGTCAATGAAACCCATCGCCCCATCGTCCTTGTTTGCATCGGTTCGGACCGTTCGACCGGTGATTCACTCGGTCCGCTCGTCGGAACGTTTTTAGAAGAACGTCACATTCGAAATTTACATGTATACGGCACATTAACAAAGCCTGTACATGCACTCAATTTGGTGGAAACGTTACATGAGATTCAAACGCGCTTCCATCAACCGCTCATCATCGCCATCGACGCCTGTCTCGGACGTTTATCGAGTGTCGGTTACGTCTTCTTTTCGGAAGGTCCGCTCGCTCCAGGGGCCGGTGTCCAAAAAGAGCTCCCGGCAGTCGGCGCGTACAATATTAAAGCCGTCGTGAACGTAAGTGGATTCATGGAGATGATGATTTTACAGAATACCCGTCTCCATCTTGTGTATGAACTCGCACGTTTCATCACAGACGGATTCGCCGATTTTGATGCACGCATCGGGCGCCTGCATCACGAAGAGGCGGCCATCACACGTCTTCGTCAGTCACGAGACGAATCAAAGTCTTGAGGCGATAGTAACATCAACAATTGTTCCAAATCGTCTTGGGAAAAATACTTCAACTCGAGGACGCCGCCTTTTCGGCGTGGACGAATCGACACATCCATCTGAAGACGCTCCGCAAGCACCGCTTCGACCGCCTCGATATCGGCGTTCGATCGCTTCAGCGTCTTTTTTTCTGTGCGCTCTTTTTGTAAATATCGCTCGAGGCGACGGACCGTCCAATGCTCGGCAATGACCCGTTTCGCAATCTGTTCCATCGCTTGTTCCGATTTCATGCCCGTGATGGCACGTGCATGTCCCATCGTCAAATCTCCGACCATGACCGCATGCTGGACGGCACTCGGCAATCGAAGGAGGCGAAGACTGTTCGTCACATGACTGCGGCTCTTCCCGACGCGATCGGCCAACTGTTGTTGCGTCAGACCTAGCGTCTGCATCAACTGTTCATAGGCGACAGCCTCTTCGATGGCATTCAAGTCTGCCCGCTGAATGTTTTCAATCAGCGCCAACTCCATGACGCGATCGGAGTCCGCCGT
The DNA here is from genome assembly GCF_018255795.1 of Exiguobacterium sp. PFWT01. Lineage (GTDB taxonomy): Bacteria > Bacillota > Bacilli > Exiguobacteriales > Exiguobacteriaceae > Exiguobacterium. The sequence goes on from NZ_CP073755.1 coordinate 2,871,637, forward strand.
GACGACGAGGGCAGGAATGTCTTCTTTCCCAGCGAGCTTCGCCGCCTGAAAACGTCGTTCCCCGGCAATGATTTCATAGTATCCTGTCGCTTTTCGAACGACGATTGGTTGTAGGACGCCATATCGCTCAATGGATTGACGCAACTCTTCTAATTTTTCCACCTCAAATTGTTTCCGGGGCTGATTCGGGTTTGGGCGAATGAATTTTAATGCTAATCGTTCCATCTACAAACCTCCTTCATTGTATAAAAAAGCACGGACTCATTTTTGAGGCCGCGCTTTCGGGATGCGAATTCGAATTTCAACAAATTCCTCTTCGTCTACTTCTTCAGTTTGGACGTCAATCCCTGTTTTCCCAATCAAATCGATTGAGTCACGAATCGTATTGATGGCGATTCGCGTGTCGCGCGCAAAACTTTTCGTCCGACGCCGTTGTTTTTTCGGCTTTCGCTTCTCTTCTTCGATCGGTGTTGTTAAAAAGGCGACGCGTTCTTCCGTCTCCTTGACGTTGAAATCCTGTTCTAACACTTCCGCGAGCACTTGAAGTTGCAATCCTTCTTCCTTTAGCGGTAACAACGCACGCGCATGTCGCTCATTGATCCGACGATCGCGAAGCGACTGCTTCACATCCTCCGGCAATTTTAACAAACGCAACTTATTGGCAATCGTAGATTGACTCTTGCCTAGACTTTTCGCGAGGGCATCTTGCGTTAAGCCGTTCAAGGCGAGTAAACGATCATATGCTTCCGCCTCTTCAATCGGGCTTAACTGCTCACGCTGCAAGTTTTCAATCAAGGCGAGTGCAGCCGTCGTATCATCGTCCATATCACGAACGATTGCCGGAATCGCTGACCAGCCAAGCGATTTCACGGCACGGAAACGACGCTCCCCGGCAATGATTTCATAGCAGTCCCCATCTGCCTTTCGAACCACGATTGGTTGAAGGAGTCCATGTTCCGAAATCGTCGTTGCCAACTCTTCAATTTTTGCCGGTTCGAACACTTTACGCGGTTGATAACGGTTGGGACGCAACCGTGACAATGAGAGTTCCTGTACCGTGTCATCCGCTCGAACTTCCGCAATCTGCGTCACGGCAACTTCGTCTTTTCGATTCACACCGAACAATTTCGCAAATCTATTCTTCAACGTCGGGCACCCCTTTTATGTAAAAAAATAAGCAGACTCCACCACTGGAATCTGCTTTTGTTTCACGTGAAACGACATCATCAGATAAGTGGCTCTTTCGCCGGTGTCCCCGCTTTACGCGGATATTTCCCGGGCGTTTTTCGTAGTTTATCTACAACTACGATATTACGCTCACTCATCTCTCCTGGCAATAGGAACTGGTGTGTCGCTTTTTCTTTTCCACCTAGAACGGCTAAAGCGTTTTTGGCGTCTGCCATCTCGTCAGAAACCTTGGCCGCCTTAAGCGCGACGAAGCTTCCGCCTACTTTCGCGAGAGGCAAACAGTATTCCGCCAACACGGTCATGCGGGCAACCGCACGCGCTGTGACGACGTCAAACTGTTCGCGGAACTTTTTATTTTTTCCGAACTCTTCAGCGCGACCATGATGGAACGCGACACCTTCGAGCCCGAGGGCGAGGGCCAATTCGTTCAAGAAGGTGATGCGTTTGTTTAACGAATCGATGATCGTGACGTGTAAGTGTGGGAATAAAATTTTGAGCGGAAGACTCGGGAATCCCGCTCCTGCCCCGACATCACATACGGTTTCGACTTTCGTGAAATCGAAATGAAACGCTGCGCTGAGCGAATCATAGAAGTGCTTCAAATATACTTCTTCCCGGTCCGTGATGGCCGTTAAGTTCATTTTTTCGTTCCATTCGACGAGCATTTCGAAGTAACGTTTGAACTGACTGAGTTGTGTCTCACTCAGTTCAAATCCTTCAGCTCGTAACGCTTCAATAAATTGAGATTCGTTCATCGTTTCACTCCACCGTTGCGTATTGTCCCTGTTCGATATAGACGAGCAAGATTGACACGTCTGCCGGGTTTACGCCTGAGATACGGGACGCTTGTCCGATCGAAAGAGGACGAACTTGTTTTAGTTTTTGTTTCGCTTCTGTCGCGAGACCACCGATCGCATCATAATCCAAGTTTTCTGGGATTCGTTTCTCTTCCATGCGACGCATCTTCTCGACTTGTTCAAGCTGTTTGGAAATATAGCCTTCATATTTCACTTGAATCTCGACTTGCTCTTTTACTTCATATGACAATTCTTCCGTTGATGGAACGACTGTCATGAGTGCTTCATAGGATACTTCCGGACGTTTCAACAAGATGTTGGCATGTGTCGCTTCTTTGAGCGGGTGTGCACCGACCGATTCGAGCATCGCATTGACTTCAGGTGTCGGTTTGACGACGAGGGATGCAAGTCGTTTTACTTCTTTTTCAATCGCTACGCGTTTCTTGTTGAGGTGAGCGTGACGATCTTCTGAAAGTAAGCCGATCTCATACCCGATGTCGCTGAGTCGCAAGTCCGCATTGTCATGACGCAACAAAAGACGGTATTCGGCACGTGATGTGAGAAGACGATACGGTTCGTTCGTCCCTTTCGTCACGAGGTCATCGATCAAGACGCCGATGTACGCTTGCGAACGGTCCAAGATGACAGGATCCTTGCCGAGCACTTTGCATGCGGCGTTGATTCCCGCCATGATGCCCTGTCCAGCCGCTTCTTCGTACCCGCTCGTCCCGTTGATTTGTCCCGCTGTGAAAAGGCCAGGGACCGCTTTTGTTTCGAGCGTTGGCCAAAGCTGTGTCGGTACGACCGCATCGTACTCGATGGCATAACCAGGACGCATCATCTCTGAATTTTCAAGACCTGGGATCGTGCGAAGCATCTGATGTTGCACGTCTTCTGGCATACTCGTCGAGAAGCCTTGAACATAGATTTCTTCTGTATCGCGACCTTCTGGCTCCAAGAAGATTTGGTGACGCGGTTTATCATTAAAGCGAACGACCTTATCTTCAATCGATGGGCAATAACGTGGTCCCGTTCCTTTAATCGCACCCGAGTACATCGGTGAGCGATGCAAGTTCTCATCAATCAATTGGTGCGTGCGCTCACTCGTGTACGTGAGCCAGCATGGGATTTGTTCGATCAGATTCAAATCCGTCGAGGTGTACGAGAAGAATGATGGATTCTCGTCTCCTGGTTGAATCTCCGTCTTCGAGTAATCGATCGTCTTGCCGTCGATTCGTGGCGGTGTTCCCGTTTTGAATCGAACCAAGTCGAGACCGAGCTCTTCTAGATGCTTCGATAGCTCGACCGAAGGCATTTGGTTATTCGGGCCACTTTCATATGCCAATTCACCGATGATGATTTGACCGCGCATGAACGTTCCCGTTGTGACGATGACCGCTTTCGCGCGATATTCTGAACCTGTGTTCGTTACCACGCCACGTACTTCTCCGTCCTCAATCAACAAACGTTCGACTAGCGCCTGACGAAGCAGTAGATTCGGCTCGTCTTCTAGCACTTTCTTCATGTGATTTTGGTATTGGAATTTGTCCGCCTGTGCACGTAATGCACGTACCGCCGGACCTTTCGATGTGTTGAGCATCTTCATTTGGATGTAAGTCGCGTCAATCGCGCGCCCCATCTCGCCACCGAGCGCATCGATTTCACGTACGACGATTCCTTTCGCCGGCCCACCGATTGATGGGTTGCAATACATGAACCCGACCATATCGGGGTTCATGGTGAGCATCGCTGTTTTCGCGCCCATGCGAGCCGATGCGAGTGCTGCTTCAATCCCTGCGTGTCCGGCCCCGATGACGATGACGTCAAATTCGCCTGCCGTATAAGCCATATTCGTTCCTCCTTATTATTTCCCAAGACAAAACTGTGAAAAGAGCTGATCAATCAAGCTCTCCTGTACGGTATCTCCATTGATTTCACCGAGCGTATCCCACGCACGACGTAAATCGATCTGAACCATGTCGATCGGCATATTCATGACGGCACTCCCGAGCGCCTCATCAATTTGACCAATCGTTCGTTTGATTAATTGAATGTGTCGAGCGTTTGAGATATACGTCATATCTTGTGACTCGACCCCTTTTGCGAAGAAGAGGTTTGCGATGGCCGCTTCAAGGGCATCGATTCCTTCATCTAGTAAGAGCGATGTCGCCACAATCGGACGTCCTGCCGCTAGTTTCTCTAGCTTAGAAGAATCCATGTTTTGTGGCAAGTCTGTCTTGTTGATGATGATGATGGCATTCATTCCTTTTACTGCCTCAAATAACGCCTCATCCTCGACAGTCAATCCCTCGTGTCCGTTCAAGACGAGAAGGACCAAATCTGCCGCCTCTAACGCTTTTCTCGACTTTTCCACACCGATTCGTTCCACGATATCTTCCGTTTCGCGAATCCCTGCCGTGTCGATCAATTTGAGCGGAACACCTTTCACGTTGACGTATTCCTCAATCGTGTCACGTGTCGTTCCGGCAATTTCGGTGACGATCGCTTTCGTCTCTTGAACGAGCGTATTCATCAGAGAAGATTTACCGACGTTCGGTCGACCGATGATTGCTGTAGCCAAGCCTTCACGTAAGATTTTCCCTTGTCGTGCTGTCTCGAGTAACTGCTCGAGGACACGTTTGACCTCGCCCGCTTTCTCTTCGACGATGGCCTGGGTCATCTCTTCTGCGTCATACTCTGGATAGTCGATGTTGACCTCGACCGCCGCAATCGTCTCGAGCAACTGTTGACGTAACTCGCGAACGAGGCGTGACAAACGTCCTTCCATTTGCGCCATCGCAACGTTCATGGCCCGGTCCGTCTTCGCTCGAATGAGATCCATGACGGCTTCCGCCTGAGATAAATCGATTCGGCCATTTAAAAAGGCGCGCTTCGTGAACTCGCCCGGTTCTGCCAAACGGATGTCGGGTTGATCGAGAATGAGCTCAAGGACACGATTGACCGCTACGACGCCTCCGTGACAATTGATCTCGACGACATCTTCTCGCGTAAACGTCTTCGGTGCGCGCATAATACTGACCATGACTTCATCGACGATTTCGCCCGTATTAGGATATTTTAACGTTCCATAATGAATCGTATGTGAATCGACTGTTGTTAAGTCTTTCCCAGAAAACACATTGTTCACCGTTTCGACCGCCAAATCGCCCGATAATCGGACGATCCCGATGGCACCTTCACCCATCGGCGTCGAAATCGCTGTAATCGTGTCAAACTCTAGCATCTTTCTCCCTCCAAACCTAAACATCTTCTTCTATCATATGCATAACGAACCTACTATACACGATATTCGACTTGAACGAAAGAGTTGGCCCATCGATCAAGTCATTGCCATTCGACTCATCGTTTTCGTACAATAAAGGAATATATTTACATAGGAGAGAGGGCATCTATTATGAACCAACAAGACGCAATCCGAATCATCACCGAGCGATTAAAGCACGACGAAGCGGTTCAAGCGATTTTTATGAAGGGCTCATTCGGTCGGGGAGAAGCCGATGAACATTCCGATATCGACCTCTATGTCATGGTGCACCCCGATGAGGAGGCCTCCTTTCTATCCAGACGCCTCGAGCATTTAACCGCCTATCGTCCGATTCTGTTAAAAGACGAGATTCACATCGTCGCGCCACAACTCATCGCCGTCTTTGATGATTTTCTTCATCTCGACCTGTTCACGGTCACGCAAGAGACGTTGAATCATCAAGACTCGATTCTTGTGCTCTACGACCCACAACAGCGACTTGCTAGACACGTCACTTTCTTACAATTAGACGAAGCGGCAATCAGTGACCATGCGTTCGATACCGTGTGGTTCTTTTTCCAATATACAAAATCACGCAATCGAGGCAACGCGATGTGGGCAACGGAGATGCTCCGGCAAGGAATGGTTCATTTCGCATATGTGTTAGCCGCTCACCACACACCGGACCGGGCTTCCCTCGGTTTAAAAGATGTGACACAACGGCAAGAAATCGACCTTCGCTCATTTTATGACCACTTGACCCCCGCCTCACACGAAAAAGCCGCCCACATCTATCTGGAGCGACTTCAGGCAGAGCAAACTTTTTTCACATCACTACCTGGCTACAACGTGTTCGGACCGTTCATGGAACAGTTGATTCAACGAGAAACAAGCCGTCCTGGCATATAGGGCGGCTTGTTTTTTAGTATCTTGCTTGGCGTTTCGTCGAACGAATCGTGAAATAGAGGAACAGTTCCAGTATCGCGATGGCGATGAGAATGCCGCCGAACAGTTGGAACAAGACAAGTAGGCTACTGAACGGATTCGTCAACATGAGAATCCCGACACCTATCCACAATAGACTTCCAATCAAAAACCAGAGCCATCGTCCCGACATCGATTGACGGTAACCGAGTGCCTGAATCAGACGGATGATTCCACCGAATAAGAACAAGGCTCCGATCAAAATCGGGAGAAGACTAGCTAGCGTCTCCGCGAAGAAAAAGACGACCGCTGCCAAAATCAAATAGATGAGACCCATAAAGAAAGTGGGTGGCAACCCTCCCTGACGTCGACGCAACCCTTGAAAAATCATCCAAATCCCCATGATCGCTAAATAACCGGCAATGACATACACCATGACATCAAAGAAAAATCGAGGATATAACAAAATGAGAACACCAAGTACAAAATAAATGACCGCTTGCCATAACGTCGAACGTTCCAAACGCTGAATGAATGCCTCCATTTTCCCACACCTCCATTTACTCATTTCTATCTCTATTCCCCTCTGACCGGCTTGCAATCCCACAAAAAAAGCTGAGCGTCAGAAGACACTCAGCTTAGCGATTATTTACGCTTTTTCTTTTTGTTTTTCTTTTCTTCTTCAGCAAGCGCTGCACGCTCTGCTTCTTTCGCAGCGATTTTCGCTTCAGCCGCAACCTTCATCTTCTCACGCATCGGGAGCATGATGGCCATCGTGACGATGATCGAGATGATATAACCGACTACCCAGTATAACGAAAGGGCAGCTGGGAGGTTGATCGACATGACGAAGATCATAACCGGGAAGATATAAAGCATCATCTTCAATTGTGGGTTCTGTTCTTGACCCGCCATTGAGATTTTTTGCTGTGCGAACGTCAAGATTGCCGCTAAAATCGGCAAGACGAACGTTGGATCCGGAGCACCGAGGTCGAACCATAAGAAGTTCGCTTCGAAAATCTCAGGTGTACGGCGAATCGCATCATAGAATGCGAAGAGAATCGGCATTTGAATCAAGATCGGCAAACATCCCGCGAGCGGGTTAATTTGGTATTCCTGGTAAAGCTTCATCATCTCTTCTTGGAGTTTACGTTGTGTTTCCTGGTCTTTTGAGCTGTACTTTTCACGAAGCTTCAGCATTTCTGGTTGCAACACTTGCATCGCACCCATACTCTTCGTCTGCTTGATCATGAGTGGGAGAATCAATAACCGGACGATAATCGTCGCGATGATGATTGAAATCCCGTATTGCCACGGGCCACCGACCAAGTAAGCAACTTCCTTCAAAAGCCATGCGAGCGGCCATACAAAGTACTTCGCCCAGAAACCTTCTGTGTCAGCCGTTACTGGTTCGGCTTGGATGGTAGACGGATCCACACAGCCTGCCATCAGCATGATGACCGCGGTCATGGCAGCGAGTAATCCTAATTTTAGCTTTTTGCTCATAGTTCCTCCTACGCTTTCTTTATCAATTCTTTTTAACGCACACGTCGATCGGGCAATCTTATCAGACTCTAATTATATGAGAGAACAAATTCAGATTGTCATGGTCACCGGCCCTGCTTTTGCCAAACCTTGGCCCGTTTGAATACGTGTTTTAAACTCTCGGTCACTTCCGACTGCGTCAATGCGGTCGCAGGTTTTCGAGCGATGATGACATAATCATTCGGTGCAACGTTTGGTTCGAGCAAGCGAAGCGACTCACGCATCAATCGTTTCATCCGGTTCCGTTCCACAGCATTTCCAAGTTTCTTACTGACGGAAAGACCCACTCTGAAATGCGTTTGATCCGCTTTGAGCGTGTAGACGACAAACTGACGATTGGCCACGGAGCGTCCTTCGCGAAACACCGCTTGGAACTCTTCATTCTTTTGCAGGCGGTATTCTTTTTTCAAAATTCTCACTCCATCCTTCGCTTCAAAAATCGTCAACTAACATCATATCATATCCACATCATTTGAACGAGGGAGAATCCATGAAATACTACGTTTCTGTGACAAACTAAGACAAACTAAAAAATTGCCCGAGGAAAGGATCCCCGGGCAATCTTCATTCGAAATTATACAGTCAAGGCTTTACGGCCTTTACGACGACGAGCAGCAAGAATGTTGCGACCGTTTTTAGTCGCCATGCGTGCACGGAATCCGTGAACTTTCTTACGCTTACGGTTGTTAGGGTTGAAAGTTGGTTTCATGGTTACAGCACCTCCTCAAGATTAACGCTCTATTAGCAAGTTATAGTTTCATTTAAGGCAGTCTTTAAGATTATATAAATCGATTCAACAATTGTCAATGTATTTTCGGATGGTTTTCGAATTCGTAGAATGAGGCACTCAGAAAGCATTCATCCACATGGATTCGATCCTTATCCGAAGGACGAGTAGGGGATGAATGTATACACAACCTTTACGTATTTTATAAACGGTCTTTATAAATAGCCACGTTGAGCCATTTTATCCACAAAATCTCGAAGTTATCCACATTTATATGTGAATAACTCCTCTTTTTTCATATTCTCATTCTTTATTTTTTCATTTTCTTCTTTTACAAAAACAATCTTTCATTTCACTTCTTCCTCTTTTGTGTATAACTTTTTCATCTCATATTCCATCATTAGTGCTTTATCCACAATATATCCACAGGTTATCCACAAAACACACAGCATGTGGATAAGTGGGTGTGGATACTTTTCTTTATCTGTGGATAAATACCAAAAAGCATTGCCACGTCTATTTTATTTTGCTAAACTGAATGTGCACAAACTTGTGGATGAACAATTCGTGATTCCAAGATATACACAGGCTGTGGATAAGTGTTATCCCCATAATGAACACCATGTGGATAACTTTATCCACAGTT